>NZ_JBEOPE010000004.1:0-376273 GCF_040309845.1 Psychrobacter sp. S1-30-MNA-CIBAN-0213
TTTATGATTATGTTTGATGATCGTATCAGCAAGCATTTAATCTAAATGGCAGTTACACAGAATCAGGGATGGTCTCACAAAAGCAGATAAAATACTTAGGTTTTAGTATCCAACCAATGTTATTTAGCCATCATTACATTTGTATGCCTAAAGTTTCCTTACATGGCTTTCCAGCTTTCAATCCATGCTTGTGCGCTAGATTCAATACGTTCAATAACGTTTTCAAAAGCTTCTCCATCACCCTGAAAAGGATCTGGCACATCATCGCCGCCATAGGTAGGATCTTCTTCGCTAAACAAAGCTAATTTAGCCAGAGGTTTTTGCGACGTACCTTCAATACTGTCTTTCAATGCTTGCAAATCAGCTAGGTTCTGACCGTCCATTGCAAGGATTAGATCAAATTTACGAAAATCATCAGCACTTATCTGACGTGCCACTAATTTGCTAATATTGTAACCATGACTCTTAGCATGGCGCTGTGAGCGTACGTCAGGGGTATGACCAATATGCCAATCGCTCGTACCTGCTGAGTCTATTTTCATTGAAAGCCCTGCAATAGCAGCTTGCTGACGGAAAATTTCCTCAGCAGTTGGTGACCGACAGATATTGCCTAGACAAACCAATAATACAGATGATGGTGCAGAAGCTTTAATCAGCATAATATGACCCTTTATGACAATAAAAAAACATGCTATAGGAAACCAACATTAATAATGTGGTTCGTTAGCATGTTAGTGGATAAATAAATCAGCGCCAATTTAGAGTAAAATGATAGACAGTTATCTTTGCTTAATTTAATAACGTCTACTTGTAATCTATTATCATCTAGCGCGACTTGTTAAGCGTAACGGTTAATGTGGTGAATAACAAGAGCACAGGCAAAACAATAGAAATATTTTAATCTTGCTGATGTTTGAAGCGTTGTAAATCACGGCGCTCCTTCTTGTTAGGCTTGTTATCAGGTCGAGCAAGGTTGGCAAGTTTACGCTGTTCAGCATAGTACGCGCGGCGCTCTTCACTTTCCTCAGTCTCTGAATACAACACTTGAGCATCGGTAGCATTGCCACGTTGCGCAGTTAATGCTTCGACGATGACTGTCTTTTCGGTCATGGCAGTGGCTGAGCCTTGTCGGATGCTCAATTCATCTCCGACTGCAATCTCTTTGCTGGTTTTGACACGGCTACCTGCATAATGCACGCGCCCACTTTCGATGGCTTCTTTGGCAAGAGTGCGAGTGCGATAAAATCGTGCTGCCCATAACCATTTATCGAGCCGCATACGCACAGCATCAGGTTTACTATGGCTGGGTTGATTATGGTTTTTATTGTGTTTACTCATCAAAACCTCATAGATATCAATAAACTAAGATAATAATGGTGTTTCTTTTACGAATTAAAAGAGTGATAGCCTATTAAAGTAACAGATGATTTAAATGTTTGTCTGTATTTAAAACAAGATAGCATCAACGGAGACTAGGGCGGCTTGATGCCAAAACAATGGTATATGACAAGCTTCAATCCCGTCAGCGGTTTGAGCAATCAAGGTTGCCAGCGGATTAGCCGTAAGAAGATCGATAATACTGTCAAAATTGTTTTCGGCAAAATTTGAAGGGACATGCATGGTATTCTCAATCTAAGCCTTAGTTAAAATCAGTTACACCATTGTTTTTCACACGGTATACCATCGTTGTTACCGTCCATTTTCGTATCTGGGCAGTTATTTGTGAAATAAGTGGCTTCTGCACACGAGGTCATCTGAGAGCAATGCTTTCTGCCATCGCATGAGAAGCTTGGCGCTGCTGGCTGTGACGTCAATACAGGACTTACTGCAGAGGTTGATGTTGAATTTGGATCAGAGTCAACGTAGGTTGGCGTTATATCATCAAGGTCATCAGATGTGAAAGCAACTCCAGTTGATGTGTCATTCGCAATATTAGGTATAGGATTACTCGTGAAATTTTTGGGTTGAAGGATTTTGTAACCTATAATTGCTAAAGTCAACAATACAGCGATCATCAATATTTTCTTTATCACTGCTCAATACCTATTTATAATATTTACCACGAATAATCACTATTAATTCATCTATAGCAGTTTTTCAATTGCTTAAAAAACTGCCACGGAAGATGATAGCTTACGTCTATTTTTATTTTAAAAATAACTGATAGCCAATATTGTCATTTAGCATGGTGCAGTCATAACCAATATCTAGTAAGGCGTCTTGTAACTGACGTGAATTACTCTCAGAGGCTTGCAGACCAACCAACACTCGACCTTCAGCAGCACCGTGATTGCGATAATGAAAAAGTGTAATATTAAAATCGTCACCCAGTTTTTCTAGGAATGTCAGTAATGCTCCTGGGCGCTCAGGAAAGGTGATTTTTAATAATTGCTCGTTCTCGACATGAGCATGTCCACCAATTAAATGACGAATATGTGATTTAGCGATATCATCATCAGTTAAGTCATGCGCCGTGTAGCCATCAGCTGCTAATTGGTTACTAATCGTTTGACGTTCTTTATCACCTTCTTTTAGCGCAATACCGACAAAGATTGACGCAGGCTCCATAGAGTCTGGTGATTTTTTGCTATCAGCACGGTAATTGAACTCAGTGATATTACGTCCATGCAGGCTGCGGCAAAAATTTAAGAACGCGCCGGTCTGCTCAGGGATAGTCACGCCAAAGATGGCTTCTTTTTTCTCACCGATTTCAGTACGCTCAGCGATATAACGTAGGCGGTCGAAGTTCATATTGGCGCCGCAAATGATACCGACACAGTTTTTATCTTGTAGGCCATTAGCTTCGATATATTTTTTCATACCAGCAACGGACAAGGCGCCAGCAGGTTCAACGATACTACGGTTTTCTTCAAAGATATCTTTGATAGCCGCGCAAACTTCATCATTGGTACAGGTCACGACCTCAGGCTCAACGATTGGCCCTGAATTATCGCTTTTTTGCGTACGTACGACGTCAAAAGGTAACTCGCCAATTTGAGCAACTGCCACGCCATCGACGAATAATCCTACTTGATCAAGCTTCACGCGTTCACCAGTCTCAAGCGCCGCTTTTAGGCACGCTGATTGTTCAGCTTCTACAGCGATGACTTTGACATGCGGAGCTACTTCACCTAAGAATGCTGCGACACCAGAAATCAGACCGCCACCGCCAACCGCAACGAAAACATAATCCATGTTGCGCCACTGCTGGGTCAGCTCAAGTCCAATAGTACCTTGTCCAGCAATGACCAATTCATCATCGTAAGGGGGTATGAAGGTTAAACCTTCACGCTCAGCGCGATCAATAGCATAACGGTTGGCCTGATCGAAGCTATCGCCATGCAAGTCGACATTACCACCAAGCGCTCTCACCGCATCGACTTTAATGTCAGGTGTCGTCGTGGGCATTACTATAATGTTTTTAAGATTAAGGGTGCGGGCAGAGTAAGCAACCCCTTGCGCATGGTTGCCCGCTGAAGCACAAATCACTCCGCGCGCTTTTTGCTCATCATTCAGTTGGCTAATACGGTTATAAGCACCACGCAATTTAAAAGATTTGACTGGTTGCAGGTCTTCGCGCTTAAGTCGAATATCATTGGTAAAACGCTGGGTCAGCTTAGGTGCGGCCTCAAGTGGCGTTTGAATAGCAACGTCATAGACAGTAGCTTGCAAGATGGCTCGTACCCAATGTGATAGCATAATGATCCCTAAACAAATGATATATGATGATAAAAATGAAATAGATTAGCCTATGCTGATTTTAACTATCTTGCAAGACACAATTGCAAGTTTTGCTTAGAATTTGATGCTTTGATGGATATGAAAGGTTTGTTTATAGCAAGTAGCACAGCTAAACAAAGATTAAATTAGAGTGGTCATTACCCTAACATCCATCAAATTCATCGGTTATAATAGCCGCGCATTTTGATATTATTCTCACGTTGCCAAGGATTTATGATGAGCGATCAGCAAGCACAGAAACAAGCCGCAGCCAAAGCTGCTCTAAGCTATATCGAAGATGACATGATACTTGGGGTAGGGACGGGCAGTACGGTCAACTGTTTAATTGAGTTGTTGCCTACATTGAGGCTTGCTGGCGCCGTTGCTAGCTCACAAGTCACCGAAGATAAGCTTCGCGCGCTTGGTATCGAGATAGTTGATCTAAACTTTGCAGGTCAGCTTGACATCTACATTGATGGTGCTGACGAAGTTAACGCGCAGTTGCAATTAATTAAGGGCGGCGGCGGCGCACTCACTCGTGAAAAAATCGTCGCAGCGGCGTCTAACAAGTTTATATGCATGGTTGATGAGAGTAAGAGTGTCGAGATACTAGGACGCGCGTTCCCAGTACCAATTGAAGTGTTGCCGCAAGCACGCTCATACGTAGCTCGCCAGTTAGCCCTTCTAGGCGGTGAACCCGTTTACCGTGAAGACTTTGTCACAGATTATGGCAATGTGATCTTAGATACTTATGATTTGGATGTTAGTAATCCAATAGCGCTTGAGAAAGAGTTGAACAATATCGTAGGCGTGGTATGTAATGGTATTTTTGCCGCCAATCAAGCAGATGTACTGTTAAAGGCGGGTAGTAATGGGGTGACGACACTCACTCGTTAAAAACGGCTCTTTAGACGGCTCGTCAACTAGTTGCTAATTTCTAATCGAAAGCTAAAAAGGCAGAACACTATAAATGTGATCTGCCTTTTTTATACGTAATACTTTATGCGTAATATTTTATGCATAAGATTTTATAAATAGTTTGCTTAGTTATCTATGCAGGTAGCTTAATCTTGTCTTTTAATAAAAATTCCATCAAAGCTTTTTGTGCGTGTAAGCGGTTTTCTGCTTCATCCCACACTACAGAGCGTGGATCATCTAGCATATCATGAGAGATTTCTTCGCCGCGATGGGCAGGTAGACAGTGCATAAAGACGACGTCAGGATCTGCTTTATCTAATAGCGATGGCGTCACTTGATAAGGCGCAAAACGACGCGCACGGGTATTTTGCTCTGACTCTTGTCCCATACTTGCCCATACGTCGGTGACAATGAGATTAGAGTCTTTGGCAGCGTCTTGTACGTTTTCAACGAGACTGACACAATGCGAGAAGCGTTCCATCAGTTTTGGGTCAGGCTCAAAGCCATAAGGAGCCGCTACACGTAGCTCAAAACCAAACTGATTGGCTGCTTGCATAAATGATGAGCACATGTTGTTGCCATCACCCACCCACGTCACGATTTTGTTTTCAATACTGCCGCGATGCTCGTAGTAAGTTTGCATATCAGCAAGCAGCTGGCAAGGATGGAATTCATCAGTTAGGGCATTGATAATTGGTACACTTGAATACTTAGCAAAGGTCTCGACCTTTTCGTGGCCAAAGGTACGAATCATAATAATGTCGACCATGCTGGAGATAACGCGAGCTGAGTCTTCTAACGGCTCGCCGCGACCAAGTTGCGTATCATTTGGTGATAAAAAAATCGCACTACCGCCAAACTGCCCCATACCAGTCTCAAAAGAGATGCGTGTACGGGTGGATGACTTCTCAAAGATCATGCCAAGCGTACGACCAACAAACGGCTGATATATCTCGCCTGCGTGTTGCATCTTGCGCAATTCGCTGGCACGTTTGATAAGATTTTCTAGTTCTTGTTTGGTTAAATCAGATAAGGTCAAAAAATGGCGCAAACTCATAGCAATCCTAGCAGTCGATCACAGTCAATGAAACGTTATCAGCCGTCAATGGCGACAGGCAACTGCCTTGGCCGTGGTGACAACAAACTTTTAGTATAGCGTAATTACTTTCAATGTAAATGCCAATTTTTGGTATCTGAGCCAGTATGATGACTGACCTATAGTAAGTAAATTAAATAGAAATACAGTTGCACTTATGCACGTTTGGGACGAGCGCTTAATCTACATAGTAGCTCATAGCCAATAGTGCCTGCATGACTGGCGACTTCATCAACGTGCGGCATAGCGCCCCACAGGACGACTTTGCTATCAAGTGCGATATCTACCGGAGCTGCGCTCAAGTCAATGACAATCATATCCATAGCAACTCGCCCACGGATAGGGCATGGATAGCTTGTGTCGCTTTCAGCATCGATAATACAAACGTAAGCATCATCGCTGATGACGCGTGGATAACCATCACCGTAGCCAATACTAACAAGAGCAGTTCTCGTATCTTGCTGTGCAGTCCAGCGGCTGCCATAGCCGATTGCATCACCAGCATTAACTACTTGCATTGCCATAATATGGGCGCTAAATTCCATCGCAGGCTGTAGGTTTAAGTCGTTAGCTGATTGATCGATGACAGGTGAGCTACCGTATAACATGATACCTGGACGTACCCAGTCAAAATGGTTATCAGAGAAATTTACTATTCCTGCTGAATTACACAATGAGCCTTCAATAGCTGGGCTTATCTGCTGTTGCAAATAGCTCAACATCTCAGAGAAGCGCTGTATTTGAATGGCATTTAGCGGATGGTCACGATTATCAGCGTTCGCAAAGTGCGTTGTTAGAATAAGCTGGTAACCAGCATCGTGTAAGCGCTGTGCTGCTTCTACGACCGTCGTTTCGTTGAAGCCTAAACGATTCATGCCAGTATTATATTTTAGCCAAACTTGCCGCGCTGGGCTGTCAGCTGCTGGGACGTTCTCTAAAGCCCAGTCTAACTGCGGGGCATGATGAATCACACAGCTGCAAGCGTTATCGATAGCTTGCTGCCACTCTTTGGCGCTAAACACCCCTTCAACCAAACCAATCGCTTTATCCCAGCCCAGTTGCCGCGCCTCCATTGCTTCGGCAAACGTTGCAACGCCAATACCATCTGCTTGCTGCAATGCTGGCAACACGGCAGCCACGCCATGACCATAAGCGTTGGCTTTTACCATTGCCAGCACTTTAGCATTGGGCGCGCGTTTTTTGACTTGATTCAAATTGTGAGTAAGAGCAACAGGATTAATAGTAATGGTAGCAGTGCGCATAATTAAATTCTTTATTAGCAATTGGTTGTTAGAAAGTAGTTATAAGTCGTCAATCATTAAATTGACGTTATTCATCATTCATCGTCAAAAGTCACACCTTGATAGTACTCAGGCGTCAGGTTGATAAAGCGGGTAAATTGACCTTCAAAACCTAAACGTATGGTACCGATAGGACCGTTACGCTGCTTACCGATAATGATTTCAGCCACCCCTTTATGGTCTGAGTTTTCATTATAAACCTCATCACGATAGATAAACATAATCAAATCGGCATCCTGCTCAATTGCACCGGACTCACGTAAATCTGACATGATTGGACGCTTGTTAGGTCGGTTTTCCAAGCTTCGGTTCAGCTGCGATAGGGCAATGACTGGACATTCAAGCTCACGTGCTAGAGCTTTTAGACTACGAGAGATTTCCGAGATTTCTCCAACACGGTTACCATCGAGGCCAGGGACTTTCATCAACTGTAAATAATCGACAATGATAGCGCCAAGCTTGCCATCATGGTTTTTAGCGATACGGCGACAGCGTGAGCGCAGCTCTGATGGTGGCAATGCAGTACTATCATCAATGTATAAATGCTTAGACTGCAAATGCTGAATCGCGTTCATCATTTTTGCCCACTCATCTTCATTCATTTGTCCTGAACGCAAATGAGTCTGATTAATGGCGCCCCAAGAAGATAGTAGACGCATCACAATAGATTCTGCTGGCATCTCCATAGAAAACACAACGACAGGCAAATCTTCATTAAACAACACGCCTTCTGCTAAGTTCATAGCAAAAGTAGTCTTACCCATAGAAGGACGTGCGGCGACAATCACTAAATCGCCTGCTTGTAGACCTTGGGTTTTATTATTCAGCTCAGCAAATGGTGTCTGTAAGCCGATCATACCGTCAGGATTTGATTTGAGCTCCTGAATTTTATCAATTACGTTGGTCAATACTGAGGTAATACCGACAGGGCCGCGCTGCTCAGCACGCTTATTGTGTTGCTCGTTGATGCTAAATATCTTGGCCTCAACGTTATCTAAAATATCGCTGACCGTTTGATCTTTAGGATTATAAGCAAGGGTCAGCATATCGTTGCCAGTGGTAATCAGCTGGCGTAGGGTTGATAATTCTCGTACACGCTGAGCGTAGGCGGTCAGGTTAAATAAAGTTGCAGGGCTTTGACTCAAAATATCTGCCAAGTAGCTGTCGCCGCCAGCGGTTTTGAGCAGTTTTTGCGCCTCTAGCCAATCATGTACCATGACAGTATCGTAGGGTTCGTTCACCGCTGCTAGATGAGCGATGGCGTCAAATATGTGTTGATGGCGACCTGCATAAAAGTCGTCTTTGGTGACGATATCTGCAATCTTGTCATATGCCTCTTCGATACTCATCAAAGAAGCCAGTAGCGCCTTTTCAATATCTATATTGTGCGGGGGCTGCTGATTGAGTAGGTCGTCAGTTTTGCTAGTGTCTGCCATGAGTGCCTAAGTATTTATAAGTGAATTATTTATAAGTTAGTACTTTTGAAATCGCTACATGTATAGCGCTAATTATAAGCGCTATATCATAAAATGGCGCATCCAGCACCTACGATAAGTACCATAAAACAAGCCTCAATTGATGCTACAATCAAAAGCGAAAGTCTATCACATTATGATTGTTAAGAGGCTGCTAATAGATGATTTCTCTATTTCTGTTAGTCGACTCATTGTCATAAATAGCAACTGTCATAACCGTATAAATGACGATTTCTTTTATAAAAAATATAATAATATCTGGTATTTAAGACAAAAATAAGGATAAATTCATGAGTCAAAAACAACCGTTGTTAATCACTACAGGTGAGCCTGCCGGTATCGGTATGGATGTAGTATTGTTATTAGCAGAAGCAGGGAAATTACAGGATTTTGCGCGGCCAATCTGGGTGACAGCCGATGCCAAAGCAATGCAAACGCGTGCAGACCAACTAATCGCTGCTGGTGTACTAAAAAACTGTCCTACTTGGCAGAGTGTCGCGCTCACTTCATCGTTAATAACTGATATTGATAGTATGGACTTTAATACGGCAAACAATGCATTTCTATTATTGGACATACCTTGTGCAGAGCCTGTGCTGGCAGGTCGTATTGACACTAAGAATGCAGCAATGGTTGCCAAACAATTGGAAATCGCTCATCAGCTTGCAGTGAGCGAAACCGTAGCCGCCATCGTCACTGGGCCCTTACAGAAGTCTGCGTTAATTGATGCAGATATTAAACTATTAGATGGCACTATGTTTAGCGGTCACACGGAATTTTTTATGCAGCAAAGTGGCTGTGAAAAAGTGGTAATGATGCTGGCCAATCAAGTGATGAAAGTTGCTTTAGTTACGACTCATCTAGCTTTAAGAGATGTACCTGCTGCTATCACTGTAGATAATGTTCGCCAAACCGTGCAAATCGTACTTGATGATATGGAGTCGAAGTTTGGCATAGCAAATCCGCGTATATTAGTTTGCGGTCTTAATCCGCATGCAGGTGAAGGTGGACATTTAGGCATGGAAGAAATTGAGATTATCAACCCCGTACTGCAAGAGTTTATTGCCGCTGGCGTAAACGTATCAGAAGCGATGCCAGCCGATACGTTATTCACCTCTAGGCATTTAAATAACTGTGACGCGGTGATTGCAATGTATCATGACCAAGGACTTCCTGTGCTAAAATCGCACGGCTTTGGTGATACGGTTAACCTAACCTTAGGATTGCCTTATATTCGTACGTCAGTCGATCATGGCACAGCGCTTGATTTGGCAGGGGGCGGCGGTGCAAGTGCTACTAGCTTGTATCAGGCATTAGTTATGGCAAATGAGATGGCTAACAAGTCATTATCTAGATAGTTAACGTATGCAGAATGAAGCATGATGCTAAAATACAGCCAGATTATAAGCTGTGGTATAATTTTGACCCAATACAATGCTATAAAATACAATGCTGCAAAATTATCTTTCAGCATCGTCCTATATTGTTGATGTCTATTAATAAGCTATTCTGTAGCTTTGTAATCTCATTTTATTATTTCGTTTCTCATTAATTAAGAATCTTTTATGTCCACAAACTCGTTTGATGCTAATACATTAGCTGCTAGCTTGCGAACTGCCAAACACCAACCGCGTAAACGGTTTGGTCAAAACTTTTTACATGACAGCAGTATTATTCGCCAAATTGTTGATAGTATTCGTCTAGACCGCGATGACAACTTGATAGAAATTGGCCCTGGTATGGGTGCTTTGACTGAGCCTTTATTGGCAGAAGTTGATGCCATGACCGTGGTTGAGCTGGATCGTGATTTAGCAGATAGCTTACGCATTCGTATCGGCGCAAACAGCCATCCTAACTTTACGATTGTTAAAGAAAATGCCATGAATGTGGACTATCGTGAATTTTATAGCACCGATCGTGGCAAGCTACGTGTGGTGGGCAACCTGCCTTATAATATCTCAACGCCAATACTGTTTCATTTGCTTGGCTATTCTGATGTCATTCAAGACATGCATTTTATGCTGCAAAAAGAAGTGGTCGAGCGTATCACTGCTGATGTCGGTAGCAAAACTTATGGTCGTCTGTCAGTTATTATGCAATATCACTGCGAGACTGACTATCTGCTGACTGTTCCTAGAGGCGCGTTTAATCCACCGCCTAAAGTGACCAGTGCTGTGTTTCGTCTGACACCGCATATTGATAAACCAGTCGTCGCAGAGGATGAACAGTATTTTGCTATCGTGGTGCGTGAAACCTTTAACCATCGCCGCAAAACTTTACGTGCTATCTTCAAAAAATCAACGCTATTACCGACCTTGAGTGAAGATGACTTTGCAGCTTGTGGTATTGATCCTCAAGCACGTCCAGAAACACTCAGTGTGAGCGACTTTGTGGCGTTAAGTAATCAAGCCAAGAGTGTAGAAGAATAAGCTCTACCTGGATTCAACAACTAATAGTTCAATTGCAATAGTCAGTCGTTGTACTTTCACACGTGTACAGTGCTATTATCATTAGTACTTAGGGTGTATCCTCATTTTGATAATGGTAATAAAAATGAGATAGATTTTTGTCAATCAAAGGAAATTTTGCAGAGAATATGAGTATATTGTCTAGAAATTTTCAAAGAGTGACGGAAATATAGCCATTTTTAGCCCATTAGAGGTTTACTCGTTCAGATTGAGGACACGCCCTAGCTATTTAAAAGAATCATTTAGATAATCATCGAGGGATTATGAGTTTTCGCCACCAATATGTCATCGGTGATTTACAAGGTTGCTATGCTGCGTATCAAAAACTACTCGAGACCTTAGATTTTGATCCTACACAAGATAAATTATGGTTCGCGGGTGACTTAGTCGCACGTGGAGAGGATTCGTTAAATACTTTGCGCCATGTGAAAGCACTATGCGAGCAGGGTGCGGCGGCGACTGTCCTTGGTAACCATGATTTAAATTTACTTGCAGTATGGCGGGGCGCAACTAAGATTAGGAAAAAAGATAAAACCGCGCCGATTTTTGCCGCCGAGGACAGTGAAGAATTATTGCAGTGGTTAAGGCGTCAACCGATTCTAGCGTATCCTGATGAGCGCACAGTATTGGTACATGCAGGTATACCACCGCATTGGACGATCGATGTAGCTGCACAGTATGCCCAGCAGTTAGAGGCGCAATTGAAAGGTAGTTTGCAACAACTGGATCGACTATTACCGCACTTGTATAGTAAGAACGCTGATGATTGGCATGATAATATTAATGGCTTTACCAAGATGCGTGCAATATCTAATTATTTTACCCGTATGCGCTTGTGCAAGCAGGATGGGACGCTTGAATTTAGTTTTACTTCTAGTCTAGATCAGCATATGCCTGATGATTTTATGCCATGGTTTGAATGGCAAGTACCACGTGCTCGCAAGATATTATTTGGTCATTGGGCAGCCTTAAAGGGTGAAGTGGACTTGCCACATGCGCGCGCGCTTGATGGTGGCTGTGTTTGGGGTAACTCTCTACTAGCTTACCGACTCAGTGATGGCAAAGTGATAACGTCAAATGAGCAGTGTCCAAACTCTTAATGACCGCTTATCTAACCTTGATATACAAGGCTAGATAAGCGGTCTGTTTTAAGTAGTTCTGTTATAGCAGTCTACTTTGAGTGGTCTATTAATAGATTTTATCAGTGTAATAGACTGGTTCCATTGGGGTATACCCAAAATATAAATCCTCTAAACGATAACTCATCTATCAGTAGTTGAGGCGGTTCAGAAAACTGATTTTACATCCATAGGTCGAGTCGTATGGCGTTTTGCCATATATTTGCCCAGTAAGGGTAAGCAAAATGCTGGTAATTGAAAAGCACCCAGTAACGGTAAAAACACCGTACCCATGAAGGGTGCAGTTATGGTGTAAGCAAGTAATACATTACGTCCACCACACACCAACGCAGCGATAATGGCATTTTCATAGCCAAAACGCCGATATATTATATAAGCGGTAAAATAAAATACCAATGCCAATGCAGAACTTAGCACCAGTAATGACAACGCTTGCCACGGTTTATGATCAAAGGTAGTACGAAACCCTGCCATCAGTCCCAGTGGAAATAACATCAGGAGTAAAATATTAAACTGTGCAATTTTGGGATAATAACGCGACAAAATAGGCGGTGAAACGAACCGACGCACCGCCACAGCTAGCACTATTGGCATAACAATATAAACTAACAAGCGATTAACATATATGCCAACGTCTATATGCGCATTGTCATCGCCTAATAGCCACAATACGCCTAATAATGTACATGGCATAACGAACGTAGCAGCGATAGTTTTTGCCGTCGCCAGTTGTGCATCAAATCCCACCGCATTGACCAACGCACCACTACCGAACAATGGGGCAGTGGCACCAAGACCTGCAATCGCCAATAGCCAATCGCCACGTACACCGAGTGCATAAGCAGTTACTATTAAAACTAGACTCATACCCCCGCTTTGTAACAAGGCAAAAACCCATACATAGCTTGTCGCTATACGCTTTAAAAGCGCATATTGGTCAATGCCTAGTAAAGTAAAAAACATCAAGAAGAACAATATTTGGGGTAAATATACCAATACTGTATTGGATAAGTTTGGAAAAACAAAGCCCACAATTGCACAAACTGGCATAATTAATGTGCTATGGCGCGCAATAAAACGAAGAAGCATGACCTTTCCTAATAAAAAATATTCGTAAAAAAGCGGGTATTACTTCCCTTTTTTACCATCCATTATGCAAATAATCCCCACATGATACTATTTTAATTACATAATCGTGCCACTGTTACGGTTTACTGCCTTTTAATGCTGTGCCATTTTTTACTAAAAAGACGCCGCATATTTCATGGTTTATACTGGTGTTTGCAGTGAGCTTTTTATGCTCACTAGGTTTGCGACATTATCGATATCACTATTGGGCAGATAAATACCATAAAAGTATCTCTTTGATGCGTATGGGTATGCTGAACCACGCTGGGATTGTTTAAGATCCAATGATCTTAGAGAGTAGGAAAATTTCGAGTTGTCTCAATTCATAGATACAGGTAGTAGGTTATTAAATAGCCATAATATGACTAATATTATATTTTTAGACGAAGCTAAAAGAATTATATTTGAGACTGAAGATATGAGGTTTAGTATTACAGACGTTATGGTAAATGGCTAAATCTAGTAACTTTGAATATTTATGTGATGAATATCAATGAGGTATCAAAAAAATATTGTTAGACATGTTATCAGCCGTTGACCAAGTATAAAGCTACCAAAACTGTCCTATTAATTAGGCAGTTTTGGTGGTTTTTTAGGTTTCGGTAATGGCGTTTTTGCATCGCCGGCTGCTTTATTATTAGGGTTTTCATTATCAGCACTACTGTTTTCGCTACTATTAATGGCATCAAGCGTTTTGGTCGCTTTATCGTATTGAATATCACTAGAATAAGGCACGCTATTAAGTTCTTCATCTACTAAACCATCATCTAGGTCAACAACCTTTTTTGCTAAGGCTTTTGGTGAAGAGATGTGTGTTGTTTGCCCAGAACTTTTCAGTGAATTTGAATCTATGAGGTTATCGTGCTCGTTGTTTTGAGGCTGATTATCATAGTAGATATCTGTCGTCATCTGCTCACCTTGTGCATTAGCAGCTACAGATTTAGGTAATATTTTGACGTCAGATAAACGTCGCACTACATAATTGCTAGGTAACGGCTTGCCACCTTTTTGTCCAGCAGTATCATCAAATATCATATGTCCTTGACTATCGATACGTGCGTATTTCATTGGCTTATCTCGGGGCCAAAAAAAGTCAGATGGGTGACTGATGATATGCCCAAAAACCAGTTTTGTTAGTCGGCTCCATTCAAAGAATTGTACCTCTTTTGAGCGCAATGCGACGAAGAGTGCCAGTGAAAAGCTGACCATTAGGTTGACCATACCGATCAGTGCAACACCAAGAATAGAGATTAAAATAACATCCCAACTGATTTGTGCCGATGACATATTGAATAGTCCATGAGCCAAATTGGCAGATGCAAAGGCAATATGGCGAATATCAATGGGTAAGCCAAATAAGAAGCCAATGGTAGCGGTACTACCTAAGAATACACCGAATAAAAAATTTCCCATAATAGCGCCCAGATTGGCTTCCACAAAGCCACCCAAACGCTGAAGCCATGTTTCAGGGAGTAAACGCTGGAGCAACCAATGCCTGCGAATACGAGCGCCAATCTGATTATAGACAGCCAAGTTATCATAGTAACCAGCAATAAGGCCGGACAGGAATAGATATACGCCGGCAATGGCAGCGTGGGGTAGTGCTAAAGAGCGGAAGGGGTCAAGATCATGAAGTAAATGTCCTGCTTTATCGGTGTCAATCATCGGTACGCCTGTATACTGTAACCAAGCAAAAGAGATGATTAATGCTACTGGTATAGCTAGCATAATGTTACCCATGATGGCGATAAACTGGGTGCGCAAGATATCCACTACTAGCTCTGATAACTTAGTAAGCTGATGAGATTTTTTTCCAGATCCTTCCGATATGGTCGAAGCAATGGCAGCGGCAGTCATTGCTGGCTGCTTAGTCGCAACCGTACCATGCACGATATGAATAAAAACAAAGCCTAAACCATAAATCATACTGTTGATAAATGCTCGCCCCATCGGTGCAAGCGCCAAGTGATAAGCCAATATTTTAGTAGTGGCCATAAAGGCAATAATAAAGCCACCAATGGACGCTTTTTTGAACATGTTTTGATAGCCAGCTCTATCTGTGCTGATATAGTGCTCACCAACGCGGCTAGCATTTTCAGTGACTTTGCGTGACAGCAGCTTAGTATTATTATCAATCAAATAGCCAATACTGTAACGACGGTTAGCAGTCGTAATAAGGGTCTGAATCAGATCAATCACGGCTTTGTCGCGATTGTGACCGCTATCAGCAACCAGTTCGGTCAAAATGCGCATACGCTGTAAGCTTTGATCAAGGCGTAACATCATATTGGTCAAGCGAATAGAGATACCAGTCTTATAGATACGTTTACGTACTGTTGCCACGATATCTTCACACTGTTCAAGCATGACAAGTAGGGGTGCAGGATTGACCGCATGTTCGGGAGTAATATCCGTTAACGTGTCGAGCTCGTGCGCCTGCCGATATTGATTAACGAACAATACTGCTTCTTGGTTTTGTGCGACAAAGGATGCTGAGTAGTTCAAAATTTGCGGATAAGCTTCCATTAAATCGGGGTGCAGACCGATACCGCTAATACGGTAAGACAAAATAACAATCGCATTTAGAATACTGTTTTTGGCCGTAGCTACTAGAGGTAAATGCTCGTCTTTGACTTTGAGAAGATCGACGAGAGCATCCCATTTATCTTTTTCGATATGAGCGAGCCAGCGTTCATCCTGACGTTTATGAAACAAATAGCCGACCAGCTCAACGACTGAATCATCCTGAGGTAGTAGCGGTAAAAACCGATGACCGATCAAGCGGCGTAAACTACTAAAAAAACCTTCATCTGACATAATGCCAGTGTCGGTATATAGGGCAATTTGACGGTATTGAATGATTAGCTTTAATACAAAGCTGGCAAGACCATCGCTATATTCTGGATGTTGGCGCAAGATGTCGATAAGGGTTTGGATATTTTGATTAGCAAGTGCAGGCTCTTTCTCATTGACTCGCAGCTCATTAATCAAGCGCTTAAGTACAGACGGCTCTGGCACGTCACTCAAGGCAGTAATCTGTTGTAAAATACGTTTTATCTCTGACACAGCGTACCCTTTATCGTTATTATTTTGATAGTCAATATTTTGATATTTATAATGTCATATCATTTATAGCTATGGCTATCTATAGAGAAATTAGAGGTTATTAGGTATTTATTAAGCGTTTAGATGCAAATATTTTTGACAGTCTAAGAGTGAATGCAAGTTATTTGGAGTTATTTTAATCGCAAGCACATTACAATGCTGAATTATTTTGTTAGCAATTAATTTTGGCAAAAAAAAGGACAGTAATCATACTGTCCTTTTTTGTTGGTAACTTTTTATTAATAAATAAATAGCTATTAGTTTTTGAAGACTAATTAGCTGGCAGGTACATTAAAATAATCCAAGTCAAAATTCATCATTGGATCGCTACCAGCTTTGACCATCTGCGCATGAGCATCAATGCGCGGCAAGACGCGACCAACAAAGTAATCAGCAAGCTTGGCTTTATTGGTATAAAACTCGCCATCTTTACCGTTAGCTGCTTCAACCATCAGCGCAAACATATATGAGTAGCATAGATAGCCGACTGCATGCATATAATCAACTGCGCAGCCATTAATCTCATTTTTGCGAGAACCGATGTTGGTCAAGACTGTTTTAGTCAACTCTTCGACAGTATCAGCGGCATCTAATGTCGCTTGCTTAATACCATGATCAGCTTGCATAGCGCTAACATAATCACGTATCTCACCTAAGAAATGGGTGATATATTTGCCGTCGTTGCGGGCAACTTTACGGCCTAATAAGTCAAGTGCTTGAATACCGTTTGCACCTTCATAAATCTGAGCAATACGCGTGTCACGCACGATTTGCTCCATGCCCCATTCGCGCACATAGCCATGACCGCCGAAAACTTGCTGGCAATCGATAGTGGCTTCCAGCGCTTTATCAGTTAAGAACGCTTTTGCAATCGGTGTTAGTAGAGCAACACGTGCAGCAGCTGCTTGAGCTGCTTCAGGATCAGTGCTGAACTTTTCAGTATCTAGTTGTTTGGCGACATACATCGCAAAGCAGCGTGATGCTTCAGCGTTAGCTTTAGCATTCAATAGCATACGGCGCACATCGGCATGGTGAACGATAGCATCAGCTGGTTTCTCTGGGCTTTGTAGCTGAGTATCACTACGACCTTGACCACGTTCAAACGCATAAAGTGCAGCGTTTTGATAAGCAAGCTCAGTACCGCCAAGTCCTTGCAGACCCATCGTTACGCGCTCATAGTTCATCATAATGAACATTGAAGATAGGCCAGTATTCTCAGCACCAACCATCCAGCCTTTTGCATCGTCGAAATTCATGACACAAGTCGCTGAGGCTTTGATACCCATTTTGTGTTCGATAGAGCCAGCTGATAAGGTATTACGTTCGCCTACGCTGCCATCATCATTGACCAAGAATTTCGGTACAACGAATAAGGAGATACCTTTTGAGCCTTCTGGAGCATTTGGCGTCTTAGCCAATACGAGATGAATAATATTGTCGGTTAAGTCGTGCTCACCGCCAGTAATAAAGATTTTGGTACCAGAGATGTTATAGCTACCATCATCATTTGGTACGGCTTTGGTTTTGATAATACCTAAGTCAGTACCTGCGTGCGGTTCAGTTAAGCACATGGTACCTGACCATTCGCCTGAGTACATTTTTTCTAAATACGTTTGTTTTTGCTCTTCTGAACCAGCCGCGTTGAGACACAAGGTCGCGCCAACCGTTAGGTTAGGGTAGAGTGTAAATGATTGGTTGGTAGTAAAGAGCATCTCTTCGGTGAGCATGGTGACCATTTTTGGAAAACCTTGTCCACCATACTCAGGATTACCGCCAAGTCCGACCCAACCTGATTCAGCATATTGCTGATAAGCTTCTTTAAAACCTTTAGGCGTAGTGACGACGCCATCGCCATGATAAGTCGCGCCTTCTTCATCACCGCTACGATTGATAGGTAGCAAGACGTTTTTACTTAATTTGGCCATTTCTTCTAAAATCATATCGACTGTTTCCATGTCGACATGAGACAAATTGTCATTATTTTGCCAAAATTCATGAGCTTTAAAGACATCAGTCAAGATGAAGCGCATGTCAGTCAGAGGGGCATTATAAACAGCCATAAACATTCCTTTGGTTTAAAATTAATAAAATTTAATTCGCATAGTATTTGAAACTATAATTTTACATTGTTAATTATGAAGCTATCTACAGTATTTGCTTATATTTATCATGATGTTCTTAAGGAGCAACGGTAAATACTGCAACGGTTTTTATCAGATTTAGACTGGTGACAATAAGTAAAGTTTAGCAAATTAGTAGATGAGCTTGTGTATCTCTTAGTGAATAGTGCGTACACTAAAAGTTCGCATGCACCCTTGCAGCGCGCAAATAAAATATTTGAAGGTTCAACAGACCTTAATCTAAACAAAATAAATCGGCAACATACTGAAGTACGTTGCCGATAATAAGCCATTTAAATCACTATACTAACGTCCAAATGCAGTTTTTGATTATATATCTAACTGCATATCTAACTGCTTAATTCAAAAGAAAATGTATAAACGTTTATGCTCATGTATCGCTTAATACCACTACTGATTTAGCTTTGAGGTGCAAACAGTGCAGCTTAAAATCTTTATATAAATCACGTTGAAAATTAGTGATTTAAGAAAAACCGCAGCATCTCCTTTGAAGCATCTGGACCATTGGGATCAGTGTAAGACCCAGCGCTACTGCCGCCTGCCCAGCTATGCCCAGCCCCGTGAATCTTCCAATATTCCAACTGACTAACCCCTTTACTATTACGAATCTCTAGTTGAGTACTGCGACAATTTTGCTCAGAGCATTGCTTATGCTGATGGGTCGTTAAACCAGTTTCTTGCGCTTGTAAGTGCTGCTCTGCCTGCTCAAAGATCTGCCTGCCATTACGGATACTCACCGTATGATCCTGATCACCATGAAACACAATCGTCGGGACAAACTTACTACTCCCTGTACGTTTTGGAGTAGCTGCGCCACCCTGACGCATTGTCATTAATGCAGACGGCAGATCGGTGGCACTGCGATAAGCTAACCCTGAATGCACGCCAATCGCTGCATATATTTCTGGATAAGCCTCTGCCATAATCACTGCCATAGCAGCGCCTGCGGATAGCCCTGCAATGTATACACGTGATGAGTCCACTGCGTAATCTTTAATAATAGATTGAGTTAATGCCGCAAGCCATGCAGGCTCACCTTGACCTTGCCGTTGATCAGTAGGTTTAAACCAGTTCCAACAGCGATTTTGATTAGCAGAAGCTGGCTGAGAAGGATAGACGATCAGGCAACGGTGTTCTTCTGCCAACTCATTCATACGTGTACCCGCTGCAAAATCTTCCGGTGATTGAGTACAACCATGCAGCATGACTATTAGAGGTAAATGTAAACCTTCTTCCACTGCTTTTGTGTAGTTTGAGGGAATATATAACCGGTAGTCATGATTTCCTTGAGATGACTTAAGGGTGCCTTTAAGAAATTGCGCATTGTCAGGAATAGTCGGCTCATTATGCGTATTGAACCCAGTACGCAGGGTACTCACATTCATAACCGTTGGTAAGTCCAGCTTAAAATTCTTCATTTTATCTGTAAGATCTTGCAAGTGATTAGGCAGTTTACTGGACAGCTTATCAGTGCTTGTAGGCTTGTCCGTCGGGGTCGGGGTCAAACGATCTTGTAGCGTTGGCACATCAGATGCTATATCAGGCGTCACATCCTTGATAGTCTTCTCATCAGTATGGCTGGCTGGTGCTGCGCTGCTCAAGTTCTTTTGAATTAAGTTAGTGGCCTCTTGTAGCTGGCCTGATTTCATCAGTTTCATCGCTTCTTCAAGATGCGGTGGTATCATGCTAAATTTTGAAAAACTCATTTGTTATTTCCCGTTACATTCATACAAATTTTAAGAGTGGTCGTAAAAGAAAATGCTTAAGTCATTTTGTTAACCAATACGGCTTTTATCTCTGGGCTTGCCTGCAGCACGCCTAATACCGTAATACTTTCAATAGTAGCTTCCACCAGTTCTGGGGTTACGTCTGCCGCGATGGTCGCCAGACCCAATACTTGAATATGTAATTTTTCATTACGCTCTTGAACGTCTTCAAGATCGGCGCGGGTGTAATGACGTAGGCCTAACTCTAAGGTTTTACGAGCAACGGTTTGACGCACCACGTCAGCATGCGTGGTTAGCTGATTGCGTATCGCAGTGCGAATAAAGTCAGTGCGATTAGAATAGAAACCTTCCTGCACCATTAAGTCGACTTGTCCAAGATCAACGTAGCCTAAATTAATAGTGACCTTTTCTGTATCACCTGCTCTAGTACGAATAGGCGTTATATTGTTGCTTGCCATCGTGTCTTCCTTTGAGTAAAAACTGCTTGATGTGGTAATTATACTCCATATGGAATCCAATTGGAGTATAAAATTAATATTTTAATAAAAATTAACAAGCAAAGTTCTTAAAGTACTTTTAAATCTATACTCATACCATCCCTAAAAATTTAAAGATTAAAGCAACGCGGAAAACTTATACAAGTAACATATCTGATCTAAATTTCAAATTAGTATGAGCTATCGTAGGCTATGGCACTTAGATTACTTATCAAACTGCACACTATCAATAAGCCAATACCAAAAAATCGGCAACATATCTAAGTATGTTGCCGATCCTTATACCGCTTCTAAATTCTTCATCGATCAAAATTCGTAGCATCTAACCATAATAGAATTTATCTAGGCTTGATTCTAAAAAGCAAATTGATCAACGTCCATGCTCATGTACGGCTCAACACCAGTACTGATACGTTGTACATGCGTAGTAGTGCGCGGTAACAACTTAGCAAAATAGAACTGTGCTGTTTTAACCTTGGCGTCATAGAAGGCATGTTCACTGTTGCCGTTTGCAATCTCAGTTTGAGCAACCAATGCCATACGTGCCCATAAATAGGCAAGGGTAACATATCCACTGAAATACATGTAATCAACGGCAGCACCGCCAACGGCATCTGGGTTTTCAGTTGCTTGCATGCCAATACGTGCAGTCAAATCGCCCCATTCTTTTAAATGCTTGGCAAGTGGACGGATGAACTGGCCCATCTCATCGTTGTCTTTATTATCTTCGCAGAAATTTTGAATGATATTGACAAAGTTTGCAAGCAATTTGCCTTGTGAGCCTAAGACTTTACGACCAAGTAGATCAAGCGCTTGAATCTCAGTAGTACCTTCGTACAAGCAGGCGATACGCGTATCACGGACGTTTTGCTCCATGCCCCATTCGCTAATAAAGCCATGACCACCGTAGACTTGCACGCCATGATTAGCGGCTTCTAGACCAGTTTCAGTTAAGAACGCTTTTGCAATTGGCGTCAGTAATGACAGCATTTGATCCGCAAACTTAAGGTCATCGCCTTCGCCTTTTGCGACAGTATCTGCAAAATGAGAGAGATAGTATACTAGTGCGCGGCCACCTTCAGCGAAGGCTTTTTCAGTCAATAGCATATTACGGACAGCTGGATGCACGATGATAGGATCAGCGACTTTATCTGGCGCTTTAGCACCTGATAGTGAACGCATTGCTAGACGATCTTTGGCATAAGTAAGCGAGCCTTGGAACGCATACTCTGCAGCAGTTAGACCTTGAACAGCAGTGCCGATACGTGCCACGTTCATAAAAGTAAACATGCACTGTAGGCCACGGTTTTCTGGGCCAATCAAATAACCGATTGCACCATCAAAGTTCATCACACAAGTCGCTGAGGCTTTAATACCCATTTTGTGCTCGATAGAGCCGCAGACAACGTTATTGTTTTCGCCTAAGCTATTGTCTTCATTAACCATTATCTTTGGTACGATAAATAATGAGATGCCTTTGGTACCAGCAGGTGCACCTGGCAAACGCGCTAAGCAGATATGAATAATGTTCTCAGCCAAGTCATGCTCGCCAGCTGAAATAAAAATCTTTTGACCAGTAATGCTATAGCTGCCATCATCATTCGGCTGAGCTTTGGTACGGATAATACCTAAGTCAGAACCCGCATGTGCTTCAGTAAGACACATAGTACCTGACCATTCGCCAGTGACCATTTTTTCTAAATAAGTTTCTTTTTGGCTGTCAGTACCATGGTGCTCGATGGTTTGGATAGCGCCATGTGACAAGCCAGGATACATAGAGAATGACCAGTTGGCAGTACCAACCATCTCGTTAATCACTGTAGATAGTGAAAACGGCATGTTTTGACCACCAAATTCTTCTTCAGCAGAGAGTGCAGGGAAGCCAAGCTCACAATACTGCTTATAAGCTTCTTTAAAGCCTTTAGGCGTTGTAACCTTGCCATTATCAAACTGGCAGCCCTCAGCATCGCCACTTTGATTTAGCGGTGACAATTCATTTTCAGCAAAACTTGCCGCCATCTCAAACAGGCTGTCCATTAGTTCACGGTCAGCTTCTTGAAATTTTGGTAAGCGTTTATAGTGGCTTTCGCTATCAAGTAACTCATGCATGACGAATTGAATATCACGTAAAGGGGCTTTGTACTGCATAACTTCCTGTCCTTTTTTTGGGTATGACCGACAGCGAATGAACGACTCTATTTATTGATATCTTAGCTGTTAGTATGTTACTGGTATCAGACTTGCCTACACTAATGACTAGAAGCAACGACACCGGTCATATAAAATAACGTTGAAAAATGATAAAAGAATTATGACTGTATTAGTAAATTCACCACAAAAGATAGGCGTTCACTGGGAATTATACAAGTTTGGTTGTAATACTGATAAGTCATCAACCCATCTTGCATCCTTTATATAATCAACGTTAGCGAACAAAAAAATAGTACTAAAACAGGGCTAACTACGGTGCGAAGAGGTGCGAGAAAAAGCTATATAAGCCAATCTATATAGTAGTAACGATTGTTTAAACTAATTGAGATCCGTATTCGGAAGAGACGAATGCCTCAACATTTTGGTTGCTATATCAGCGCAGACGGGCCGACCAAACCAGTAACCTTGTCCATACTTACAGCCCATTTGTAATAACAAATCGCGCTGTTGTTCGGTCTCGATTCCTTCAGCGATAGCGCTCATATCTAGAGCAATAGCCAAATCTAATATAGCTTTAACTATAGCGGACTGCGTACGGTTATCAACGATTTTATCGATGAAGCTTTTATCAATTTTAATAAAGTCAAAAGGGTATTCTTGCAAATAACTGAGCGACGCGTAGCCAGTACCAAAATCATCGAGTGCTAAACAAACCCCCAGTGCTTTTAGAGCAATAAGCTGTTGCTTAACACTAGCGTGCCGTAGCATGAGAGAAGATTCAGTGACCTCAATATGCAATTGGTGAGGTTGAATAGAGTATTGAGTAAAGAGATTGCTTACAAAGTCAAAAAACTCAGGATGGCTAAATTCAGCAGCATCCGCATTAATACAGACATGTTGGGTAAAGTTCATTGACTCCCAAATGCATAGCTGCTCAGCAATTTGAAAAGCCATTTGGCGAAATAAATCAAATGACAGTTTATGTTTAATAATAGCTTCAATAAAGTCCTTTGGTTGTAGTAGCCCGCGTGTAGGATGTTGCCAGCGTACCAATGCCTCAAAACCAGTAATAACCCCAGTATCTAGAGCTACTTTAGGCTGATAATATGCTATGAACTGCTTAGCAACTATCGCTTCACGCAGCTCGGTCTCTAACTGCATACTATCAATTGATGGACAGTTTAGCTCATCGTTATACCACCAAACATCATCGCCTCCATGTTCCTTAGCATACTGTAAAGCCTTTTCAGCCTTGTTTAGTAAGCTGCTCAATTGATTACCGTCTTTAGGGTAATAGCTAACGCCGACGGAGATTTGCAAATAGATACTAGTGCTGTTTAAGACAAATGGTCGCTCACACATATGCATCAAGCTATCGAGCTCATGGCGTACCATATGGGCATCTGTAAACTCGAATAACAACCCAAAATCATCACCACCTAAGTGTGAAAAGCACAGTAGTTGATTAAGCTCAAGGCCATTGATTCTAGCGACAAATTCTTTGATAAGGGCATCGACGTTGTCTTGTCCGAGATTGTTAATCAAAATACGATAACGGTCGATATTTACTCGAATAATAACCACTTCTTGGAAGCTATCCATCAATACATCATTGGTCTGACTCAAAAACACTTTGCGATTGGGTAGACCTGTCAGCTGATTGTGATTAAGTAGATGGGCGACTTGTTGTTGGTCTTCTACGACTGAGGAGATATCGCGCACCATTCCTACATAATAAACGGTTTCATCGACATAGATCCTACGGTAAGATATATGGCAGTTAAGTGTTCGACCGTAGCGGTTTAATAGGGAAAAATTATTTTCATAAAAACCATCGTCATCCAGTCGATTAGATATATCTTGTAATATAGAACGCTCTTTCTCTGATAGGAATTCAGCGGCATATATACCAAGTGGTCGACCAATCATAAATGGCTCTTCAAAACCAATCATTGCTTCATAAGCAGCATTAACTGACATATAGCGTAGATTTGCATCTAGGATAAATACGGCATCTTCCAAGCGCTCACACAGCTCCAATAATAATTGCTGCTTAATCGATGGTGAGATGGGAACAAAGGTAGTCATAATTGAGACTCAATAGTCAATCAAGGTGGTAGTCATGCACATTTTCATAAGCTTAGCGAGTAAGATAGTCATTAGGCATTCACTCACTGGATTTCATTTTTAATAATAAATGAGTATGTTTGTTTATTAATGTTGATGATAAAGCGCATTTAATGTGGCTAGAGCGACTACAGGTGCCGTCTCTGTACGGAGTACTCGATTACCGATTTGCCAAGGGGAAAAGTGAGCTTTTTCTGCTTGCGCACGCTCATCGTCACTCAGTCCACCTTCAGGGCCAATCAATAGCTTGATATAGGGTGATTCGCGTTTCAGTACTGCTAACAAGGACTCAGGCATAGCGGGTTGTCCTGCTGCTGGCACACTCATTTGTAAGCGTAAGTCTGCTGGCTGCTGTAATATCTGATAGTAAGCATCTTGGCTTAGTGCCGCGACAATAGGGCTGACGGGCAGGCCGTTAATATTTTTCTCAGTATTCTCATTTATACTGTTAGCAGTAACTTTGCTCACAGCGTTAATAGCTGTATCTGCTCTCAACCATTGGTCAATAGACTGAGGTGCAAGAATAAGCGGCGGTCGATTTAATCCGCACTGCTCGCATGCGGCGATAGCTACTTGCTGCCAGTGTAAAAGCTTTTTGTCTACTTGCGCAGGTTTTAAATTAACTTCACCATGATGGCTGCTTAACAACTGAATAGCGGTCACGCCTAGCTCAGTGGCTTTCTGAATTGCATAGTCCATACGTTCGCCACGACTCATCACTAAGCCGATTTTGCTGATGACAAGCGCACTACGATCATCATCTAAATGTGCTAATAAGGTGACGGTTGCGTGCTTTTTACTAATCTCTTGTAGCTGTACACGATATTCACCACCAAAACCATCGAACAGAATACCTTGGTCACCAACATTTGCACGTAATACGCGGCACCAGTGATGTACGATACCTTCTGTTAATGCAAGCTCTGAGCCAACAGATAAAGTACTCAGTTTAGGGTAATTGATATCGATGTTGCTACTGGCATCGCGTTCATCACTTATAGCATAAAAAAAACGTCGCACAATCACTTAGTCCTGTATTTCAAACAATAATCTTTCTCAATATCTTAGCAGAATATTGTTTAGGTAAAAGTATCTCTATAGTAAATAGAGCTTAGTATAAGAGTAAATTTTTTAACCATCTAATTGATATGCAAAATTAATGAACAGCATAAAAAAGCTGGCATTCCAAAGAATGCCAGCCATTAGAAGAATTTGCGTTAAATCTGGGAAGTAAGACCTAAAGCTTCAACTAAGCGCTTGTTGGGCTCAACTTTATTCATGCTATAAAAATGCATGGCAGGTACGCCCTCGCTGATTAAGCGCTCACACAGACGATAGACGACATCAAAGCCAAACTCGCGAATAGCTTTACGATCATCACCGAAATCAGTCAATCGCTTGCGCACGTAACGTGGAATATCAGCACCACAGCTATCAGCAAAGCGCATTAGGTTACTAGAGTTAGTAATAGGCATAATACCAGCCACCAATGGCTGTACTACTGTATCGATACCGCGCTTCTCTAAAGTATCACGCAGATACAAATAGCTATCAGCGTTATAAAAGAACTGGGTGATCGAAGCATTGGCGCCAGCTTGGTATTTATTGACCAAGTTGTCAATATCAAACTCAAAGCTACGTGCTTGTGGATGCATTTCAGGATACGCAGCCACTTCGATATGGAAGTGATCGCCTGAATGTTCACGAATAAACTTAACTAAGTCTAATGCAAACGGCAGCTCACCCATGCCGACCTGACCTGAGGGTAAATCACCACGCAGGGCTACCAAACGCTTGATACCTAAGCTTTTATAATGCGTTAAGAGTTCGGCTATTTCAGTCTTGTCATCGCCAATACAAGACATGTGCGGCGCAATATCTGTCTCACCGCGTGCACATAATGTTTGTACGATATCTAAGGTGCGGCTACGAGTTGAACCGCCAGCACCATACGTTACCGAAAAGTAGGTCGGTGATAGCTTATTCAACTCATCGTAAGTGCTAAGTAGCTTTTCGTGACCTTGCTCGGTTTTAGCAGGGAAAAACTCAAAGGAGAAAGCAGGCTTACTCACAGGCTAGCTCCTTTTAGTATTTATAAGCGTCAGGCTTGAACGGACCTTCGACAGGCACACCCAAATACTCCGCTTGCTTTTCAGTCAGCTTGGTTAGCGTACCGTTAAAACCTGCAACCATCGCAGCAGCGACTTCTTCGTCGAGTTTTTTAGGCAATACTCTGACGTATAAGTTGTCAGTGCGCTCATCAACTGGCAAGTCAGCGAACTTTTCTTCGAACAGATACATTTGTGCCAATACTTGGTTGGCAAATGAGCCGTCCATCACACGTGATGGGTGACCGGTTGCGTTACCTAGGTTTACTAGACGACCCTCAGCAAGCAAAATCAAATAATCGTTTTCATCGTCTGAGCGGAAGATTTGATGCACTTGTGGCTTGATCTCAACCCAGCGCCAGTTGTCACGCATAAATTGCGTGTCGATTTCGGTGTCAAAGTGACCGATGTTGCAGACCACGGCGCCCGGCTTCAATGCGGCTAGCATGTGTCTATCACAAACATGGTAGTTGCCAGTAGTGGTGACAATCATGTCGGTATCTTCGAGCAAGCGCTTGTTGATATTTTCTGCGCCGCCAGTGTTATCGCCATTGATGTAAGGTGATAATACTTCAAAGCCATCCATACATGCCTGCATGGCACAGATAGGATCGACTTCTGAGACACGTACAATCATGCCTTCTTGACGTAGACTTTGCGTAGAGCCTTTACCCACATCACCATAACCAATAACTAGAGCGCGGCGACCAGCAAGGAACATGTCAGTAGCACGTTTGATGGCGTCATTTAAGCTATGACGGCAGCCATATTTGTTGTCATTTTTAGATTTAGTAACCGCGTCGTTGACGTTGATCGCTGGTACTTTTAGCGTGCCTTTATTGAGCATCTCAACCAAGCGATGCACACCTGTAGTAGTCTCTTCTGAGATACCATGGATGCTATCAAGCATTTGGGCATAATCATTGTGAATCAACGCGGTTAAATCACCGCCATCATCCAAAATTAAGTTTGCATCCCAAAGCTGACCTGATTCTTCACCGCCAACATGGATTTGTTGACGTAAGCACCACTCATACTCTTCTTCGGTTTCGCCTTTCCAAGCATAAACAGAGATACCAGCAGCCGCAATAGCCGCAGCAGCATGATCTTGAGTTGAGAAGATGTTACATGAAGTCCAGCGTACTTCAGCACCTAACGCGACTAGTGTCTCGATAAGGACAGCAGTCTGGATGGTCATGTGAATACAGCCGGCGATTTTTGCGCCTTTGAGCGGTTGGTCAGCTTCATAGCGACGACGCAAACCCATTAGGGCAGGCATTTCGGCTTCAGCAAGGGAGATTTCACGGCGACCGTAGTCAGCTAAGCTGATGTCAGCAACTTTATAGTCAGTAAAAGAGAGATTGATCGTATGGGCAGATGGTATGTTAGACACTGCGTCCATAATATGCTCCTATCAGTTAATAGATAAAAAGAATAAAAACGCAGGTGCCGTTGTTTGCGCTGTCAGTATCCAAAATGATGGACGCTCAACAGTTAACCGAGCCTAACATAGTTTATGATTTATATGGCTCTATAGCCTGAATACAAAGATCAATAATTATGGTGCAACACCTCTCGGAGGTCGTTATTGTAATAGATGAGTCTGCGATTGTCACCTACTGGATAACATAAATGTTAGGTAATAAAGGTATATATAGTTTTGCAGTTTTAATAGACGTAAAAAAGGCCATCGATTGATGACCTTTTCGTATTTAAACAAATACTGGCTTTTTATACCTTTAAATAAACTTAGAACCAGTTATAAGTTAGTGAGGTAAAGAAGTTAGTACCGTCGGTATTATAACCTGGTATGGTCGTGTACTTCTCGTTAGTAATATTATTTAAACGCGCCGTCATAGATAGACTATCAGTTAATTGATAGTTACCACTGATATTGAACAGGCCATAATCCTCAACGAGTTGTGCATCAGTGTTGGCAACACCGCTATAATAATCGCCTACGTATTGATATTCAGCACGGATATCTACGCTTGGTAAACGATAGCCTAAGTAGACTAGACCTTTATGTTCAGGACGAATAGATAGAAAGTTGCCATCATTATTGCCGCCACTATTGTTTTTTGCTTCTTGATAGTCATAGCTACCACCGAACAGATAATTATCAATTACCCAATCTGAGGTTAGCGATAACCCTTTGATTTTAGCTTCATCAACATTTTCACTGCTGCCTGCCCACTGATCTTCAGGAGTAGGGTTAGCAACATAACCAATTAAGTCTTCAACTTTATTATGATAGCCAGTCAAACGCGTCGACTGCACATCATTATCGTATTCAATAAAGGCTTCATAATTATCGCTGGTTTCAGGTTTTAAGCTAGGATTACCTGAGCCAGGATAGTATAAATCATTGAAAGTTGGTGCACGAAAGCCTTTTGCATAATTGACACCAGTGCGTAAGTTAGGATTAATATGATAAGCACCGCCTAAATTATAAGTGGTTTCATTACCATATTGTGAGTCATCATCGAAACGTAAGTTAGCTTGCGCATCAAACTGATTATTAGCCAGAACATAACCTAAAAATGCACTGGTGACATCGCGACTATCAACATCATATTGAGTCGTATCGATACTTTGATTGAGATATTCTACGCCGTAAATACCCTGACCAACTGGAAGCTTATGTTGACCCACTAGGCTAATTTGATCTTGTTTAGTATCATAAACACTGCTATAGGTTGGATTATCAGACTTATCTATAGAATGTCCATATTGTAGCTTTACAGAAGAACCTGGCATGTAACGCCAATCGACAAACGCTTGTGCTGCACCATTTTCTTGATCAGAATAAGTATCTTCTGCCGCGCCATTATCAAAGTCAGTGGTAGACTTGCTATATAAGGCGCTTGCACCTGCAAGCCATTGGTCATTAATGCGTTGAGTTAAGGCAAGGCTGACGTTATCACTTTCGAAACCATCGTCATCTTTATTATAGCCATAAGAATCTGGTAAAGTTGCATTAAAGCCATCCGTCTCATTATGGCTTGCTGATAGGCTCAATGTCGTTCCTGTCTTATTAGCAAATTGTGCACTGGCACCATACAGATATTCGTCATGTGAGCCTGCCCCAACCGTTACCGAAAAATTGGTTCTGTCAACGTTTGCACCTTTTGTAAATACTTGAATGACACCACCCATAGCGTCTGAGCCATAGATACTAGAGCCTGATGCACCGTATAAAATCTCAATACGGTCGATTTGATCGGCAGGTAATAAGCTAAGGGTCGCGCCACCCGCACTAATTGAACTATAGCGTATACCATCGATTAAGACTAAGATTTGATTACTACCATACCCACGCATGTAGAAGTTTGAAGTGGTTCCAGGACCGCCATTAGTATAATGACTGATACCAGGCTGATGTTTGAGCACTTCAAGGGCGCTTTGACCCTGATAACGTTGTAGCTCTTCACTGTCAACCACACGAGTCTGGGCGATGGTGTTGCTGATTTTGGTAGGGGTGCGCGTAGCCGTCACAACGATTTCATCAAGCTCAACTTGTGGCAATCCGCTATCGTTGATTTCAGGTGTCGCTGCTATCGCTGTGTTGAATGCAAGAAGACCAAGCGCGCTTAAAATGCTCAAACGAAGATAAGTAGTCGAAGTTGAACGTAAAAAAGTCATAATTAATCCAAAAGTTATCGAGCCAAAATTACCAAAAATGTCATAAGGTGACAGCTGTGCTCATTATCTATAAAAGTTACTGCTTTATAAACAACTTTAACCTAATGTTTCTTCACGGTAAGCTGAATGGATTTCATGATGAGCTGCTATTTATTCATCTAAAGATTATCACAATCAATTTGTGAGTCGTTTTATAAGGAATATTAGCAAAGTAGCGCCACGGAATAAGAAATAAATTACTAACGTAGGTTACGATAAAACGCGCAATCAAAAGTACTGATGTTGCAAATAATTGCTATCATAGTGGCAGGTTTTTTCTGTTTTTTGTTGTGCTATTCATAAATCTAAGAGGTTTGTTTTGTCTATTAAGTGTTATCTAAACTCTGCTACTGCATCAATCTCATTAAGCAAAACATCTTTAATGATAGTGTCACTTTTGATTGCTTTGATATTGAGTATGGTATTGCCGAATACCGCTATTGCTGCTGAAGCGGGAGCTGGTGCGCTTGGTGTAGGTGGTAGTAGTGAAGAGACTGTACGCGAACCGTTGCCAGATTCGTTTGGACGTGATACACCACGCCATACGGTACAAGGGTTTATCAGTGCGCTAGGTGAAAATGACTACTTACTAGCAAGCAACTATCTTAATTTATCCAAATCTGACAATCCAACGACAGCTGTGCGGGAGTTCAAACAGGCGCTTGACGCTGGTGGTCGCTTTCAGGCTGACTTGCAGCTCAATAATACGCCTGAGGGTAATTTAACTGACCAGCTGCCGCCAAGCCAAGAAAATGTAGGTAGTATTAATATTGGTGAAAAAAGTGTGCCGCTGTTGCTTGAGAGGGTCGTGTCCAAGCAAGGTGAGCAGTACTGGCAATTCTCCACTGATACGCTTAATTCAATACCAGAAGTTTTAGAAAATACCAATCCTACTTTAGTCTCGCGTTATACGATTGACTCGCTTGAAGGCAAAAAACTATTTGGCTATCAGCTGACGGATCTGGTCGCTGCACTAACTATGATTATCAGTAGCTTTGTACTGACTTATATCATGGTTTGGATACTGTATCATTTGCTAAAAATTGCCTACCCACGAGTACGCGATGTGCCACTGCCTGTGCCTGACAAGGTTATACTGCCACTGGCTGTCGTGATTATGGCACTCATCTTATCTGAAGTGATGGTTTATGCTGGCGTGTCAGTAACACTGCGTGAGCCAGTCAATCGTTTTACTGATATCGCTTCTTGGCTCGCTATAACTTGGTTACTACTACGAGTAATCGATGCGATTTTTACTCGTGCTGTCAACTTAAGCTATAAGAAAAACTATACTGAACGTGTCTCCATTTTAGGTCTACTGCGTAAAGTTGTCAAAGCGCTGTTATTAATATTCGCTGTTATTGTCATATTTGGTAATTTGGGCTTCGATTTGACGACTGGTATCGCTGCTTTAGGTGTGGGTGGTTTAGCCTTAGCGCTTGGTGCACAAAAGACGATTGAGAACCTTGTTGGTAGTGTCGTAGTGGTAGCAGATTCGCCAGTTCGGATAGGTGACTATTGCAAGTTTGGTACTTATGAAGGTACGGTAGTTGATATTGGTATTCGCTCATCACGTGTCCGTACGCTATCTCGTACAATTGTTACTGTACCGAATGGTGACTTCTCATCTATGCAAATTGAGAACTTTACCTCTCGCGATATGTTCCGGTTTTTTCATCAGTTATATCTAAAGCGTACTGCTGATATCGAAGTTGTCTTTAAAATGGTAAAAGACTTGGATGAATTTTTAAATGAGCATTACTTGACCAACCAAGAATGGAACCAAGTCAATATTTTAGAGCTGCGTCAAGATTGTTATGTCATTCAATTACAGGCCTATATCAATGCTAATGATGTAATGGAATTTTATGATAAGCAAAACGTAGTATTCGTTGATGTATTAACTCAAGTGAAAAAATATAAAGTCGAACACGCATTGCCAACGCAGCAATTGATCGTTAACCAAGCTGAGCTTGAACAGCATATGGAAAACGATATTGAAAATAGTGATGATGGAAAAAATAATAGTGAAAACAGCGATAGTCAAAATAATACAGCTGAACTATTAGCAGATTCAGAAAATGGAAGTAATACCAGTACGGATACGGATACGGATACGGATACGGATGGCAAGCAAGATAATGCTGTTGATTTAAACAAAGATGTCGACAGTACTAAAAAGGATAAAGCAGCTAATAAGAAACAAGAAAGAATTAGAAAGGCTGATGGAAAAAAATCCCATAAAGGGAGTAATTATGCTTTAGCAAAACGTAAGTTCAGGCACGCCAAAAAGAACTTCAGCCTTTCTATATGGAATCAGCCTTAGAGGGTCATTTAAGGAAGTCACTTAACGTTTTGTTAGTTATGCGTTTATAAAGGCACTGCAGTTTTCTTACGCAAGAGGCCGTAGTGCGCCCATAGTAGTAAACTTGCGGCGCTAAGATGCGGTGACCATACTTCGATCAGAATTTTCAATTGTTTTGGGGTTGGACGTTCTGTGAGATCTAACAACTGCATTGCTGCAACTTTAATCGCCAAATCATCGACTGCAAGCACATCTGCTCGTTTCAAAGAAAACAATAAATACATCTCAGCAGTCCAACGTCCGATGCCCGTAACAGCGGTTAAGGTTTTAGTCACGTCCTCATTCGTCATAGTTTCCAGTGCTACAAAATCTATATCATGATCTACTAAAGATCGAGTATAACGAATTTTCTGTTTAGATAAACCTTGTGTCCGTAAGGTCTCGTCTGTTGCCTCAGTAATCGCTTGTGGATTGGTCAAATCAGCATCAACCAATCGTTGCCAAATACTTGCAGCAGCTGCCACAGATAACTGTTGACCGACCATCGCTCTCATCAATTGTTTAAACCCACCTGCATTGTGCCTAAGGCTAGGCACACCAACTTGCTCATAGACAAGCGCAAATCTTGGTTCAATGGCAATTAATTTAATGATGTGTTCTTCTAGCTCTTGAGGGCTCTCAATAATCTGTGTGCTCATAATGGATTCACTCTAATAAAAAACGTGCCTAAAAATAGTCTAGATGTTTATCTAAAGCTTGCTGTTAAAGAAATATAGGATTTATTTATACAAAAAAGGACTGCCATTTGCAGTCCTTTTCATCTCTTTTACTGATCTAACACTAAAAGCTATTCGCCATCTGTTTTAGATTTTTTGAGTAGTACCAGTACTGCGCCGTTACCGCCATCTTTTGGCGGGGCAGAGCAAAAAGCTAATACTTCTGGTAACTGACGTAGCCAACCATTTACACAGGTTTTCAGAATAGCTTCGCTACCTTTGCCATGGACAATTTTTACCATAGTCTCATTGTTCTGCTTGGCTTGGCTTAGCAATTGAGTCATAGCAGCACGTGCTTCCTCAATAGTACAGCCATGAATATCTACGGCGTCATACCAACGTAGCTTGCCTTGTTTCAGCTGAGTAAAGATCTTATTTTGCAGCGTAGGCTGTTTATATGATAAGTAAGCTTCAGCTGCCACAGGGTTAAGTAGCGCTTGCATATCTGATAAACCTGCACCCAAATCGCTACTTTCACCACCTTGAGCAGCTGCACGTTTTGAGAGAGTAGCTGCATCAGGTTTGCGTGCTTTTGATGCGTTGGCTGGTGAACGAACGTTCTTATCATCAAGTTGATTTACGCCGTGCATCGCTTGCATAAACAGAACTTTATCATCATCGATATGTTCACTGTCTAACTGTTTGACTGTTTTCTTTACTTGCTTTTGGGTTAGCAATGAAACAGGTTCTGTTGGCTTTTGATCTACGCCATCAGGTGAAGTAGTATCATGACCTTTGCTCAGTTGCCCTTTGAGCTCTTTGAGCTGATCTTGCATTTCTTTTGAAAATAGAGAGTTTGCCATAAAAGTTAACGTATCGTTGGTTAATGAATGAGTGATTTTTTTATTAGCCCTTTAAAAGCTATCTAATCTTAAATTAAGCTATTTCAGTTACTTTACTCGTCTGCTGCGACGCCCGCAAGTAAGGATTGTAACGCTTGTCCAGGGTGATCGGTCTTCATGAACTGCTCACCAATTAAAAAATGCTGAATATCGTGGTCTAACATCAAACGAATATCATCGCTACTATGAATACCACTTTCGGTAACGATAAGTGGTTTCTGCGCTGTACTATCAGCGTCAGTAGCCAAAGCTTCGATTAAAATATTTTTTAAATCGAGAGTAGTTTGCAAATTGACATCGAAAGTATTTAAATCACGATTATTAATGCCGTAAATATTGTGCTCTGAACGTGGCAGCTGGAGTGCGCGCTCAAGCTCAGCTTTGGTATGTACTTCAATCAATACATCCATACCTAATTCGATACTCAGCGCATGTAGCTCTTGTAACTGGGTATCGTCAAGGCAAGCCATGATTAACAGAACACAATCTGCACCCATCAAATAAGATTGATAAATTTGATAAACATCAATCATAAAATCTTTGCGCAATATAGGCAGGCTTGTAGCGTTAGAAGCTTGGATAAGATAGCTGTCATCACCCTGAAAATAATCACGATCAGTCAATACAGATAAGCAACTGGCACCAGCTTGCCCATATTGCTGAGCAAACAAAGCGGGCGCAAAGTTATGATTAATGATGCCCTTAGATGGTGATGCTTTTTTAATTTCAGCGATGATGCCGACACCGTTGTTTTTGTCACTGGCAGCTCGTAGGGCTGCTGCAAAGCCACGGCGTGATTTATTATCAGCGGCTACTTTTGCTTGGAGATTTCCAAGAGATAGCGCCTCACGAGCTGCTTTTACCTCGATTTGCTTAGTCGCGACAATACGCTGTAACACTGAGGGAATATCTGTATTGGTTGTGGTCATGCTGTTATCCGAATATCGTTGAATGTAAATACACAGTGATTGCTAGGTTTGTATCTTTTAACAATGTTGTATAAGTTAAGCATTAGCTATTAGCTATTAGCTATTAGCTACTAGCTGCTGTGTATACTTGGCTAATGATTCAAGCTTAGTCAAAGCATCGCCATTTTGAATAACTTTTTGCGCTCGGCTCACACCATTCGAGTAGTTGCTGGCAAGTCCTGCGGTGTATATCGCCGCTCCTGCATTTAGTGCAATCATATCACGCGCTTTGAGCACAGCACGATCATGGGTGTCCTCACCCGATAAAGCAGCGCGTATCAGCTCAAGACTTTGCTCAGGAGAGTCGACATCGAGACCGATAAGGGTTTGTGATTCGATGCCAGCATCTTCTGGCATCATCTCATAGACTGATATTTCACCGTCTTTTAACTCAGCGACCGTGGTCGAAGTTGCAAGGCTGATTTCATCCAAACCGTCTTTTGCGCCGACAACCATGACATGACGTGCGCCTAAATTTTTCATGACTTTAGCGATAGGCTCACACAGCTGGGCAGTAAATACACCAATGACTAAATTAGGTGTCCCAGCTGGGTTGGTCAAAGGCCCTAAGATGTTAAAAATGGTCCGTGCTTTAAGCTCACGGCGTACCGGATTGGCATAACGCATGGCACTATGGTGGTTGGGTGCAAATAAAAAGCCAATACCTTCATTTTCGATACAGTCTTTCGCTTGTTCAGGCGTAAGTGCCAAACTGATACCCGCTTGCTCAAGTAAGTCGGAACTACCAGACTTAGTCGATACTCCGCGGTTGCCATGCTTAGCAACTTGCGCACCAGCTGCAGCGACAACGAAGGCTGACGCAGTAGATACGTTGAATAAATTAGCGCCATCGCCGCCTGTGCCGACGATATCAACTAAATAATCACAGTTCTTTGGTGCAATATTGGCAGCCAACGCGCGCATGGCACTAGCCGACGCAGTAATTTCATCAATTGATTCACCTTTCATACGCAGACCAGCCAAAATAGCACCCATCATGGCATTGCTACATCTGCCCTGCATAATAATGAGCATGACTTGATACATCTCGTCGAAAGTTAAATCAATATGCTGAAAAATTCTACCCAAGGCAGTGGTCAATAACTGATGAACGCCTTCATCAGAAAGCTGAGCAATATCATCTGGTATATGAGCAGCTGGTTTATAGTTTTCCTGTAAATTAGCAGTGGTCATTAAGGTCTCACTTCTTATTATTTTTTACATTGGTTTTAATTAGACGTTTGGATTGGTTTTGTCGGTTTAGACTTTAAATCCAGTTTTAATAGTCAGCTAGCCCACTTGCGGCAACTCATCTGCAGATAATACTGCCAGATTATGGGTCCGCAAAAAATTATTAAGCAGCTGATATCCTGCTTCACTTAAGATGGATTCGGGATGGAATTGAACACCTTCGATTGCGAAAACTTTATGACGTATGCCCATAATCTCTTCAATGCTACCATCCTTGTTTTGTGTCCACGCAGTCATCTCTAAACAATCCGGTAAGCTAGTTTTATCAATCACGAGGGAATGATAACGCGTCACTTGTGATGGGTTAGGTAGGTCGGTAAAAACGCCTTGACCAGTATGATAAACAGCTGATAAGCGTCCGTGCATGACTTCACCGGCTTTGACCACTTGTCCGCCAAATGCTTGCCCAATCGCTTGATGACCCAAGCATATCCCCAAGATAGGGACAACGCCTTTAAAGGTATCAATCACTTCTAAGGAAATACCCGCACGATCTGGATCACAAGGGCCAGGGCCAATGACGATGACATCGGGAGCAAGGGTTTTAATCTGTTCGATTGTGACTTGATCGTTACGCCAGACGGTGATGTCCTGCTGTAATTCACCGAAGTACTGTACAATATTGTACGTAAAGCTGTCGTAGTTATCGATCATCAGAATCATTATGCTCTCAACCTATTGGTATGGTTATAATTTATAAACGCTCTACTATTATGCTCGTATTTATCAGGCAAAATTTTATAGAAGCTTGATATCTTACCACTATTTTACTGGGTATCAAACGGGACACCTATCTATCCAGCTGTTCTTAGAGGTTTTATTTTTTATTACAAGCGTATTTTACTAAATACTAACCTTATTGTAGAAAAATAAAGATTTTTTGCGCACCAATTTAAACCACAAAAATACTTGAGCACTAATTTAGTGCATTTTTCATATCATTAACGCCTATTATTGTGCAGGTGATAGAGTTGGCATATATATAGTTTTGATGCTGAATTTAGACTTATCCTATACCTACCATGGTTTATCATACAAAATTAACTTTAGGTCGTGATTGCTAAATAAATTTGGCATAGGGTTTGCACCCTTATATTACAATTAGGATGCTAATATAAATTCATCTCGTACCATTCATTATTATAAGTTTAAGGTTAAAATCTAGCAGATGAGTTGGTTGAGATGTTATAACTGTTCAGCATTATTGATCAGATATTGCTAAAATAGCGCCAGCATCGTGTAAGCTTATAAGCGGTAGAGGAAAGTGATTGATCGATATCACAATCATGAGTCTGAGCTAATACCTAAATATAACAGTGAGCACAGCTCTTTAAAATGTAACAACATGATAACCACAAGGGAGACTATTCATGTCTAATAAATTATTGGATCTTATCAAATCATCTAGTGCAAAATGGGTTGATTTTCGCTTTACCGATACTCGTGGTAAAGAACAACATATCAGCTTTCCAGCTTCTACTATCGACGAAGAAGTAATGGAAGATGGCAAGATGTTTGATGGCTCATCTATCGCTGGTTGGAAGGGTATTGAAGCTTCAGATATGATTTTGCGTCCTGATCCAGATACTGCTTTTCTTGACCCTTTCTTTGATGCAGTCACCGTTGTAGTCACGTGCGATATCATTGAGCCAACGACTTTGCAAGGCTATGACCGCGACCCGCGTTCTATCGCTCGCCGTGCTGAAGAATACTTAAAATCGACTGGTATTGGTGATACTGCATACTTTGGTCCTGAGCCTGAGTTTTTTGTATTTGATGAAGTAAAATGGTCGATTGAGATGTCAGGCGTCAGCCATAAGATCGTTGCTGAAGAAGCAGCATGGTCGACTAACAACGATTATGAGTGGGGTAACATGGGACACCGTCCACGTGTTAAGGGCGCTTATTTCCCAGTACCACCAATCGATAGCTCACAGGACATGCGTTCTGTCATGTGTGAGCGTCTAGAAGAAATCATCGGTGAAGGCTGTATCGAAGTCCATCATCATGAAGTTGCGCCTTGTCAGTCAGAGATTGGTGTCGCATTCAACACTTTAGTACGTAAAGCTGACGAAGTGCAGCAGTTAAAGTACGTCGTTCATAACGTTGCCCATCAGTTTGGCAAAACGGCAACTTTCATGCCAAAACCTGTGGTCGGTGATAACGGCTCTGGTATGCATGTACATATGTCTATCTCAAAAGACGGTGTAAACACTTTCTCTGGTGATGAATATGCTGGTCTGTCTGAGACAGCACTATATTTCATTGGCGGCATTATCCATCATGCCCGTGCTCTGAATGCTATTACCAACCCTTCGACTAACAGTTATAAACGCCTAGTGCCACATTACGAAGCGCCTATCAAACTGGCATATTCTGCTTCTAACCGCTCAGCGTCTATCCGCATTCCACATGTTAGTAGCCCAAAAGCCGTTCGTGTTGAAGCACGCTTCCCTGATCCAGCAGCCAACCCGTACTTAACTTTTGCAGCGCTACTGATGGCTGGCCTTGATGGTATTCAAAATAAGATGCACCCAGGTGATGCCGCTGATAAAAACTTGTATGATTTGCCTCCAGAAGAAGAAGCGCAAATCCCAACGGTTGCTGAAAGCTTAGAGGTCGCGCTACAAGCGTTACGTGATGATCATGAGTTTTTATTAAAAGGTGATGTATTCACTGAAGAGATGCTAGAAGCATTTATCGCGCTAAAAGAAGAAGAAGTACAGCGTGTCAATGTTACTGTGCATCCAGTTGAATTTGATTTATATTACAGCTGCTAGTTAACAGTTAAAGCGCTCAGATAATTTGAGTAATAAAAGCCAGCTAAGTAAATCTTAGCTGGTTTTTTCTTTTTTAAAAGAACTTGTAAAACTAAATAATAAGCTTCCTAAAAATCACTACTGATTTAGCGTTAAAAATCCCGCATAATAGTATTAATCATATATTAATAATAAGCACTTATTAGGTTGGCTGACTATGTATACGCATTCGAAAAATAAAATGAAAAAACAAGACAGTTCACAGTTTAGAAATATCAAGCTAACTGGGTTGTTAGCAGGTGTGTTCATTGGTACAGTCAGCCTTTATGCACCGATGATTAATGCCGCGCCCATCTATAAAGTGGTAGATGAAAAAACTGGACACGTAACTTTTACTGATCGTCCGCAAAGCTATGAAAATCAGGCCAATAAACAAGTCAGCCAAACCGATGTTGTTACTAATGTTACTGCTAATAATACTGCTAACGATAATAATGTTAGTAACAGCTTAGGTGCTGGTTCTAATGGCAGAGCTATCACATCATCTCAAACGACAAATTCTTCAGCAGTCTCACAACAGACTGCATCTCCTGCTACCAAATCTGCACGAGTGAGATATCAGCTGACCATGATAGAGCCGAGCGAAGCACGTGCTTATCGCCGTCCTGCACAGAGTATCGATGTCAAACTACAACTAAAGCCTGTGCTACAAGCTGGCGATCAAGTAATAATTTATCTTGATGATAATGAAGTGGCGCAAGGCCTGAGTGCATCTATCGCAACGGTAGATATTTTACCGGGTACGCATAGTATTCGAGCCGTTATCAAAAATGAAGCAGGGCAAACGCTTAGCCAAATTGAGCGTACTATTTACGTAATACAAAATACGGTAATCTTGCAGAACAAAAAGAAAATTGCCGCGCAAATGCTTGCTTATCAGCGTCTACCATGGCATCAAAAAGTAATGTTAAAATTGCGTCAAAAGGAAATCAATCTGCAAAAAGCACAGAATAGCCAACCTATAACTAACGATGCTTTTACTAACATATCTAGGCAATAGCTAGGTAAAGTAGCCAAATAAAACATCAGTGCTCAAAGGTTTATCAGTGCTGAATGGTTTAATGGTCAATGTAGCTTAACAATTTGTATAAAGGGGCAATCACTATCAATAGTGATTGCCCCTTATTTTTGCTTGGAAAATACTGTAATCAAACTAAACTTTAATTAGCTGATTTTTTGCCCACTTAGTTCAATTATTTGGTAAGCTCAATTGTACCGTTAGCGGTGACCGATATTGTACTGTTACCAGACTCAAAGCTCTGACTCGGAACTGATGCATCTGCTGCCTCAGCTTTCATATTCATGCTGCTATACATTGGACGAGGATAGTTGCTACCAGTGTTTAAGCTAACATTCACTACACGATAGCCACGAGCATCCCAAGCGCGTGTTAAATTTTTAGCTTGCTTTTGAAAAGAACGAGAAGCATCAGTCATTAACTTTTGCTCTAGCGCGTCTTTTTTATCATCTGAGACCCCAAAATTTAGATTATCCATCACTAAGGTCTCTTGCAAATCAGCAATAAGCTGGCTAGTCGCTGCAAAATCTGTGCTTTTAAGATCTATATTTGCCTGTCCTGTCCAGCCAATAATTTTGTCGTTTTTATCGTAGCGTGGATAAGTGCGTTGCTGGCCGGTGCTGACTGTCACACTAGGGTAGCGTTTAGCAATTTTCATAGCGTTATTGATTGAAGTGTTGAGAGTCGTGGCCAGTGCTTTAGCATTCGTAGCTTGAGCTTTTTTATACATGCTGGCACGCACTTCATCATTTTGGACTTCTTCTTTAACTTCCGTTTGGAAGCTAAGTTGATCATAACCAGTTGGTTCTGCATGCGCACTGCCCATCATAGCGGTTAGTAGGCAAGCGGTACCAGTAGTAAGAGCTACTTTATTAAGTAAAGTGCTTCTCATAATTATCTCCTAAGTAAAATTAATAATATTGACACAGATCATGTTCAAATAGGAATTGCGATCTATATTAGAAGCTATAGGCATTCATTTTATTTTGTTAGGCATTAGCTTCACTAATTAAAATAGCAAAATTTAGACGAGTCCTTGTGAGAATTTTGTCACTAAATATCGCAATTGTTTGCTATGGTAATTAAACAGTTTTGAGATAGGGGTTGTAATACTGAAAAATTCTTGTATAATCTGCAACTGGTGGCTCCATTGGTAGCCTCGCAACATTGTTCTATGAATCCCGCCAGGACCGGAAGGTAGCAACGGTAATAGTTATGATGTGTGCCGAGGATGTGCTTTTGGAGTCGCTTTTTTTTGCTTAAAATTTGATAACTGCTTCGATAAACCATTTAAAAAGTTTATATGATGTACTAAGCCCTTCATTGCAAAGGGCTTTTTTTGTGCCTGCATTTCGTCTGATTCTGGTGTTTCATTGATTAAGATAGGTTAAAATAATATGTATTAAATTTTATCAACGCTGATATTAATACTGAAAGATTTGAGGCTCATTTATGAAAATATTCGTTTGGCTATTTATTATTATTGTGGTGCTAGTCGTTGTTTTTGGTGTATCGATATCTAACAAGTTGGTACGGGCGCGCAACCAAGCGAAGAATGGCTTTGCACAGATAGATGTGCAGCTAAAGCGCCGTCATGATTTGATTCCAAACTTGGTAGAGACTGCTAAGCGTTATTTAACCCACGAAGAAGAGACACTCAGCCGCGTGATTAGCGCACGTAACCATGCCCAAAGCTTGCAAGACTCTAATAAGCATCAACCAGACTCACTTGAGCATATGGCATTATTTGCTAAAGCAGAAGGTATGCTGTCCAAAGCATTGGGGCAATTCTCAGCGGTCGTGGAAGCGTATCCGGAATTAAAAGCGGACAGTATGATTAAAGAGTTGATGGATGAGCTGACCAATACGGAAAATCGTATAGGCTTTGCCCGTCAGCATTATAATGATAGCGTGATGTTTTATAACAATGACCGTGAAGTGTTCCCAAATAACCTTGTCAGCAGCACCTTTGGATTTCGTCCACTTAGCCCGTTAGTGTTTGAGGATAGAGAGGTAATTGCTCAAGCACCCACTGTTAATATGGGCTGATATTTCATTATATTCAGATGCGTTTAGCTATCTTTAAGTCAGGCATATAGATGGATTTTTTTGGTGAACCGCGGATACGGACGCGGCGCAGCCTGTTGCTCTACGGGCTGTTTTTTCTCATAGTATTTGCACATATAGCAGTGGCGCTTGGGGTAATGACGCTGCTGCTTACCCTATTTACTGGTGGTATGTACTATTGGGCACTGGTACTAGTCATTGTTTGGACGTTGGCTAGCTTTATTGGTGGTAGCTTTTTAGAGTACCGTCGTTTAAAGGCTGGTGGCCGTGCTATTGCCCAGCGCGTGGGTGCGGTGCGTTTGTTTATTGATAATAGTCAGAACACTTGGGAACATAGCAGCGGGGTCGCCCATCAGCATGAGACGGTTGCCAAGGTTCGCTTTAGTGACCGTCATATAGCGGTACGTGATGAGCGTGATTTTCCGCCTGTTTATCGGCGTTATTATGAGATTGCCCAGCAGTTGGCTATTGCTTCCGGTCTAAGTATGCCGATTCTCTATGTGCTGCCTGATGAGCAAGGCATCAATGGTTTCGTTGCGGGTCGCCATAGTCAGGATATGGTGTTAGTCGTCACCCAAGGTGCGCTAGATAAACTGTCTGATGATGGGCTATACGGGCTTATAGGGCATGAATATGGTCATATCTTGCATGGCGATGCGACGTTCAATTTGCAGCTGATGGTAGTATTAGCTGGTTTGCAGATAGTCTATGACTGGAGTGATCCTATCAGTAATAACGCCTCTAGTTATAGTCGGCAAGGCAGTTATTTCGATAGCTCGATTAATAGCTCTTTTAATAGTGCTGTTAATCGAGACATGCCTTTGCCACAAAGCGCAATCGATAGTCGTGCGCGCAGCACTGAAACGCAGACAGAAAGCTTTACTACCCATAGCGATTGGGTATCTTACTGGCAAACCCAATCGAACAGTCATCAGTCATCAGCAAAAAGCCAGCCCAGATGGCTAGAAAATAGACCTGTGATTGATCGGCAAGCACCGCGCAGTGTTTGGACATTGCTGTTACATGGGTTGAGTTTTTCGAGTATGGCAAGTGCGCAGCTGATTAAGCATAGCTTTAACCGTCAGCGTGAATTGCTCGCTGATGCGACCAGCGTGCAGCTGACACGCTCGCCTGCAATTATCGAAACTTTAAAGGCTATTCATCAAGACTCGCTTGGTTCACGCTTATCAAATATCGCTGATATCAATGGGCTGAGTCACTTCTTTTTTGCTAGCAGTGGGGCGGATCTGGGGAATGTCTCATGGTTTGCTACGCATCCTAGCTTAGCTGAACGCATGAGAGCCATTAATGCTAATGCTTATCATGACTTTGCCGTTCAGGTCGCAAGAGAGAAGCGCATAAATCAACAAAAGATAAAAGAGATATATGAACAGCGTCGTCTTGGTAATTGGGGAGCAATAAAAGTAAATAGCCTAAGCAGTAATCAAGAAGAAATCACGCCCCAATCTCATATCTCCAAAGCTGAATCAACATCTGTTAATCATGCTGTTGATAATAGTATCAACGAGAATCCTAATGATATTACTAACAATGAAGTTTCAGCTTTTTCTGTGAATAAACTTAGCAATGAATTGGAAATATATACAGGAGTTGAGTTTGTCGTAGAGGAAGATGTGGTTGTTGATGGGCGTTTGCAGGTACTGGCAGAAGATATTGGTACTTATCAGCTGTTAAAACCATGGATGGCAAAACCTGACAGCGATTTGCCATCAGCAGCTTTGATTAGTATTGACGATATAAACAAAGTTACACTACCACAGCATGTGCTCAATCACAGTCATCACCCACTAGGAGCGCAGGCATTAATAGAAGCCATCATGCTATGCCATCAAGGACAGACAATATCTACGACTGGCATGTATGATTTAAAAGATATTTGGATTGGGCTTCCAAACGATAGTGTGTCTGCTGCTGACACCGATGCTAATACTAATAATAATACTTTCAGTAACCCTCAAATTTTAGCGCATACGCTAGACCATAAATTATTAAAAATAGTGGCGAGTTTTGACCGGCGTTTAGACAGCGCTTTGATTACATTCGCTGTGAAGCAAATCAGTCAGCATAACTTATCAGAAAGCACTATTGATCAATTACGTCTCAAAAGTGAACGCAGTCATAGTAACCAAGCCCATCAACACTATGTAAAGCAGCAAAAGTGCCGTACGATGCTGTTGCGCTATCAACAAGGCCTGCTTGAGTTGTTTGGAAAACAGCTATCAGCTGATCTGACTAAAAGTTTCGCTCATAACGTATCAGCTAAAAAAGATTTAATGGTTAACGAACAGCCAGTACCGACTCATGTAAAAAGTACCTTGATCTCAACTCCAGCGCAGCAAGCTTCACCAATTCTATCGCTATGGCAAGCACTGCATTTACAGCAGTTACTGCCGATATTTTCTGAAGTTTTAAATGATACTGATGTAGATACACAGAGTGAATGGCAACCGCTATTACAGAGGGCTATATTGACGTTGCTTGCATATCGGCTATCGAAAGATGTCAAAGGTCAAATGATATTGACATTAGATAGCTCAGTATATATTTCAGGGCTCGGCTATAATAATGACAGTGTTGCGCACTATATTGTAGATTTACATCGCCATGCGCGATTGATTGATATTGATTTAACTATGGTCAGTGATGCAAATTTGCAGTGGTTATTACTAACCGCTCAAAGTCTAAATAGCGTTCAGCTATTGGCTATTTTTAATGCTGTGCCTGCCCATCCTGCATCTACTTCTATTGAATCTACAATAGAGACTCAGAGGAAAGAGAATTATCCAGAGAGACAACAAGAAAGCAGTCAAATAGACTATAATGAATATCGGCAATGGCTGAGTACATTGCATACGGTGATGTTACACGATACGATAATCAGTCAAGATGAGTATGATTGCTTGATGGTACTCGCAGAGCAATGGTTAGGCGTTCGCGAGCTTTTTTGAATGCAGCTTGGCTGACGCCTCAGAAACTATTAAAAACTGTGATGAGTACTTTAGTTAAGCTGTCAAACTGATCAGCCCATCTGTAAATGATTCAAACAAAATAAGTAGGATAATAGAGACACATGAGTGATATCCAAGAACCGCTAATTGTATTGCAGCGCCGCATGCAGCAACGCCAAATTCTAGCGATGATGGGTATCAATCAGTGGGTGCAGCCGAATTCAGAAACCCTAAATATTGCAGATATTTCTGCGCCTGTTTTACCTGACCCTACTATAATTAATAGCGCCATTCAGTCTACTTCTGCCGATACAACTATTCAACAGCCAAGCATTAGCCGTCCAAATATAGAACATCCAAGTATTGACGCTGCAAACGTTGATCATTCAAATATAGAGTCTGCGGAATCTATATCAGGCATAGTAGATGATGAATCTATTAACCATTATCATGATGACGTTAATGAGCCAAATTTAAGCTATCCTGACGAACAAAGCCCCGTTACCTATAGTTTTGACACGACTGTCCCTGATACCTCTAAGACAGTCATTACATCCCTTGTAGATTCTGTCGTTCAGCAAGCCGCTATTGCTGACACAAATAGCGCTGAGAATTTTAAGGAAGATAGTTTTAAAGAGGACAGCTTTAAAAAAGTAGTGCCATTTGATTTACAAGGTGGTCGCTATGGCGATTGGGTGGTTTTGGTTGATATCCAAGCACTTAATAACGACAGTCAAAAACTGTGGCAAAATATCACGCAAGCGTTGTCAATCACCTGTGAGACAACATCATTTCCTATCTGCGAGGGGATGGATACGGCTGAGCTTGCCAATGCTAGCCTTGCTGGATATGTGTTTAAAATTGGACGCAGCGAAGAGATAAAAGTTGCTGCATTGACTGCGTTGCCTGATGGCCTTGAGCATCCTACTCTGACTACTGTGCCCACATTGGATGAGATGCTCGCTGATAGTAGCTTTAAGCGTCAGCTTTGGGAGCAGTTGTCGAGACAAGGTTAAAAGCTTACAGTCTGCTGCAATAGCTATTGAACATAGTGATTAAGAATAAAAATAGAGACAAGACTTACCTTAAGGGGTTTTAAAGCAGCAGTTTGAAAACTTAGCTGTTAAAACTTATATAACAACGATGATTTCATCATATTTAGGATAATGATTATGACTACCAAAGCCGCTCCTAACCGTGTACCTAATTTTTCAGCGGGACCCGCCACCATACCGACCGCAGTGCTAGAGCGTGCGCAAAGTGAGCTACTTGATTGGCAAGGGCGCGGTATGTCAGTCATGGAAGTGAGCCACCGTAGCAAAGAGTACATCGCAATTACCGAAAAAGCCGAAGCTAAATTGCGCTCATTGATGGACATTCCAGACAATTATAAAGTGCTGTTTTTGCAAGGTGGTGCCAGTTTACAATTTTCAGCGATACCATTGAACTTATTAAATGGTGGGCGCGGTGACTACCTGACTACGGGTGCATGGTCAGGTAAAGCCATCAAAGAAGCACAGCGTTATGCCAATCTAGGTCTTGGTGAGATTAATCTAGTGGCAACTGGTAAAGATAGTAACTTTACTGACGTGCCAGCCCAAAGCGATTGGAATATAAGCGAAGATGCTGCGTACTTCCACTACTGCGCCAATGAGACTATTCATGGTTTGCAAATATTTGAGCCACCACAAGTTGATGCACCTCTAATTGCCGATATGTCTTCTTGCATTTTGTCACAGCCAATCGATGTCTCTAAGTTTGGGATGATATATGCTGGTGCGCAAAAAAACATTGGTCCAGCAGGATTGATCATTGTGATTATTCGTGAAGACTTATTGGGGCAGGCGAGTGAGTGGTGCCCACTACTAATGAACTATGAGCATCAAGCTGAAAAAGAATCCATGTCAAACACGCCAGCGACGTATTCTTGGTACTTGGCAGGGTTGGTATTTGATTGGTTAGAAGAGCAAGGCGGCGTTGCTGCTATCGGCAAAATTAATCAGCAAAAAGCAGATTTGCTCTACAAAACGATTGATGATAGCAACTTATATAGTAATCCAGTTGATCCTAAGTATCGCTCTATCATGAATGTACCGTTTACTTTAGCAGACAGCAGCCTTGATAAAGTGTTTTTAGAAGAGTCAGAGGCAGCAGGTTTGATGCATTTAAAAGGTCACCGCGATGTGGGTGGTATGCGTGCCAGTATTTACAATGCAGTGTCGCTAGACTGGGTGCAGCAATTGGTTGACTTTATGATCGCGTTTGAAAAAAAGCACGCTTAAGTTAGCATAAGCTTTAGAACAAAGGGCGCAGCTTTTATGAGTTGCGTCTTTTTTTATCAAAAGTCAACCTTCTTTTTGGATGAGTAGGGCGTTATACCGCAACCGTAACACTGCAAACCATTAGGTTAAAAAACCTAAATTTGTTATGATGAAATTTTGCAGCAATTATGAGAGCTTATGTTGCGCCGTATGTTCTTTTAATTGTCATTTAAGCTGCAATGAATTTTCAGTCATTAAGTAAATTCTGCATAAATCCATTTGGTTTGGTAGAGGGGTTTGTTATAACTTTATTATGATAAAAAATACCACGCTAAAAACTGTCCTGTTAGTGGCAATTGTGAGTTGGATACCAGCCAGTATCGCAGTTCCAATCACCACGACTGCGCTTGGTCATAATAGTACCACTGAGTATATTGATGCGCCCTTTATGCCCTATGCCAATCCAAATGCACCGATAGGGGGTACATTATCGCTTGATGCGCGTGGCACCTTTAATGCTGCCAACAAATGGATGACAACTGGTGTAGCAATGATTGGCACCGATTATCTATATGATACCTTGATGACTGGCTCACTAAATGAAGCTTTTACCATGTATCCGCAGCTGGCAAGCAAGGTAACTTACGACCCTGATGACACCAGCTGGATTATCTATCATATTAACCCGGCCGCACGCTTTTGGGATGGGTCTCCTGTGACCAGTAGCGATGTCAAAGCTACTTATGACGCGATATTGAATAAAGGGCCGATGTATATTCGTAGCTATTTAGGTGATATTAAAGACATTGAGATTATTAATAAACAACAAGTAAAGTTTGTCTTTGCCTCAGATAATAATAAAGAAATTTTATTAACAGTCGGGCAGTTTCCTATTTTTGCCAAATCCTCTATTGATGCTAACTTTGAAAAAATCAGCTTAACGCCATTGATGGGCAGCGGTCCTTATAAGTTAGGTCGTGTCGATGCGGGGCGCGCGGTTAGTTATATACGTGATCCCAATTATTGGGGTCGTGATTTGATGGTCAATCGCGGTCGTTATAACTTTGATATGATTAAGTTTGTGTATTATCAAAGCGATGAGATTGCTTTTGAGGGTTTTAAATCTGGGCAATATCGCTTCCGCCCAGAAAACAAGGCCTCTAATTGGGCAACGGGTTACAATTTCCCAGCCGTCAAAGCAGGTATGATTAATAAAGAAACCATAAGTAGTGAAAACCCAGTACCGATGCAGGGTCTAGTGATGAATGTGCGTCGGCCACTTTTTCAAGATATTCGCGTTCGCCAAGCATTGACGGCTGCTTATGATTTTGAGTGGATGAATAAAACCTTGTTTCATGGGCAATATGAACGCTTGCAAAGCTTCTTTCATGGCTCTGAGCTTGCCGCTACTGGTACGCCATCTGCTGCTGAGATGCAGGTGCTAACACCTTTGTTATCTAAGCTTGAACCAATACAGCGTCAAGCCGTATTAGCAAAGTGGCAACTGCCGACTAGTGATGGTAGCGGCTTTAATCGCAAAGCGTTATTAAAGGCGCGGCAGCTGTTGCTAGATGCTGGCTTTTATTATGACGATATGAAGCTATATCAACCTGATGGTAAGCTTGCTCAGATCGAAATTTTGATGACGGGCGAGACTATGGGACGTGTATTGTTGCCTTATATTCGTAATTTAAAGCGGTTAGGATTTGATGCCACCCTACGTCAAGTGGATGGTCCGCAATATTACGAGCGTGTGCGCCGTTTTGATTATGATATGGTGGTTGATGTATTCGCCCAAAGTTTATCCCCTGGTGCTGAGCAAGCGGCTTTTTGGGGTAGCGCGGCTGCCGATGAGCCTGGTAATAGAAATACAATCGGTATTAAAAACCCAGTTATCGATGAGATAACAGCTGCACTTGCAAATGCTAAGAGCCGTGAAGAGATTGTTTTATATACTAAAACACTCGATCGCCTGCTACGAGCTGGTCATTATTTAGTACCTCTATATGGCAAATCTGCAACCAATGTTGCCTACTGGAATCAATATCGTCATACTGAAAAGCTGCCGACCAACGCTGTAGGCATTGATTATTGGTGGTCAGATAAAGAAGCTGAAGCACGCGTTGATAAATATTTAAGACAATAAGTGACAATGTTTTTAAAGTAACGGTTTTTAGTGATGGACCTTTTTTAAATAACAGCAATTTAAGATATTGATAAGGTTATAAACTAAAAGTATTGGCTATCGTTATTTAATACAGACAAAGTGGTTTAGCCGTTCGTGGATAACTAGTAATAGAAATAACTATTGGTAAGGATTTAATATGAGTATTCGTATTCACCCAATTAAAGCGTTCAATGATAATTATATTTGGACATTAATCAATGAAAGTAATAAACAGGCGATTGTCATTGATCCAGGTCAAGCCGAGCCAGTCGTTGCCTATCTAGAAGAAAACCAGTTAGAACTCACCTCGATTTGGACTACGCATCATCACCACGATCACATTGGCGGCGTAGCAACACTGCAAGAGTCTTATCCTATGACGCATTTGGTCGCACACAGCGAGCATACGGTAGACGAAGATCAGACCATTAAAGATGGTAGTACGGTAAGTGCGTGGGGCTGTTCTGCACAAGTATGGGATGTCTCAGGTCATACTGCCAGTCACATGGCTTATATATTAGATATCGACGGCAGTAAGCATTGCTTCTGTGGTGACACCCTGTTTAGTGCTGGTTGCGGACGCGTTTTTACTGGGACGATTGAGCAATTGCATGACAGCTTTAAGCGCTTAAATGAGCTGCCTGCTGAGACGTTACTGTATCCAGCCCACGAATATACTGCTAGCAATCTACGTTTTGGCCTATCTATTGAGCCTGACAATGAGGCGATGAAGCAAGCACTGGCGCAAGCAGAAGAAAAAACCGCCCAAGGCGTTCCAACTTTACCCGTAACCTTAGAGCATGAGCGTGCAATAAATGTGTTTTTACGGACGCAAGAGCCGAGTGTGATAACAGGCGTAAAGTCTAAAGTAAATATCGATGATGACAAATCTTTGACGGTGTTTGCAGCGTTACGTGAACTTAAAAACAACTTCTAAATGCTAAGTTGTCATATCTGTTTATTCTAGGAAACCGCCATTATGGGTCGTTATATCTTAAAAAGATTGTTACTGATATTACCGACGCTATTTTTGATATTGCTGGCGAACTTTGTGATTGTACAAGCGGCTCCTGGCGGTCCTGTAGAGCAGCAGCTAGCGCTTATCGAGCAGGGCGCAAAAGACAATGCGCTCGGTGGTAATATCGGCGCGGGCAGTGCGGGCGGTAATAACAGTACCTATCAAGGGACTCGTGGTTTATCAGAAGAAATGGTTGCAGCGATTAATGCCCAATACGGCTTTGATAAATCGGCACCTGAGCGCTTTTGGCTGATGTTAAAGAACTATGCTCAGCTGGACTTTGGTGAGTCTTTTTTTAAAGGCCAATCAGTGACCGATCTCATCATAGAGAAGCTACCAGTATCAATCTCGCTTGGGCTTTGGAGTACGTTACTGATTTATATGATAGCCATTCCACTGGGTGTTTATAAAGCCATGCATCATGGCTCGGGGATTGATAAAGCCACCGCTATGCTACTTGCCATTGGGCATGCGATACCTGTATTTGTGTTTGCAGTCATACTACTGGTGTTTTTTGCGGGTGGTAGCTACTGGAATATTTTTCCACTGCAAGGACTAACCTCTGAGAATTTCGATCAATTAAGCGCATTTGGTAAAGTGAAAGATTACTTTTGGCATCTTGCATTGCCACTGCTGGCAAGTACCGTTGGCGGTTTTGCAGGCTTAACCTATTTGACCAAGTTTAGCTTTCTAGAAGAGCTGGGTAAGCAATACGTGCTCACCGCCCGTGCGAAAGGCTTGGGTGAGCGTCAAGTTTTATACGGTCATGTTTTTCGTAATGCGATGCTGATTATTATTGCCGGTATTCCAGCGGCTATCGTTGGAATTTTCTTTGCTGGTAACTTCCTCATTGAAATCATCTTTAAGCTTGATGGTTTGGGATTGCTAGGTTTCGAAGCCATTCAGCAGCGCGATTATCCAGTGATATTTGGTACGCTATTTATCTTTACCTTGGTGGGACTGTTATTACAGTTAATCAGTGATTTAAGTTATCACTTAATTGATCCCCGTATTGATTTTGAGGGGCGTTAATGTCAAGTCATCCATTACCTTCAACACCCTCAACCGCATCTTCTATTCCACTAGAAAAAAAACGCCGTTTAAATCCTATTTGGCAGGCGCGACTTAATCGCTTTCGCCGTAATCGCCTTGGCGTGATATCGCTGTTTGTTTTTGCGCTGATATTTATCATCTGTATGGCAGCCAATGTGATTGCCAATGACAAGCCACTACTGGTGCAGTATCAAGGCGATTACTATTTTCCAGTGTTGAAAGCCTATCCTGAAACAACTTTTGGCGGGGTATTTGAGACCGAAACCAATTACAAAGACCCTGCGGTGCAAACGCTGATTAATGATCAGGGTTATTATGTGATGCCGCTCATTCCATTTGCCGATCAGACGCCAAACGTTGAACTGGGCATTCCATATCCAGCCGCACCCAATAGCCAGAACTGGCTGGGTACTGATGATATGGGTCGTGATGTGCTAGCGCGGATACTTTACGGTATGCGCGTATCGTTATTGTTCGGTCTGGCACTGACACTAGCGGGCGCATTGATTGGCGTTATTATCGGTGCGATACAAGGATATTATGGTGGCTGGGTAGATTTGGCAGGGCAGCGTTTCATGGAAGTGTGGAGCGGTATGCCGCAGCTGTTTATGATTATTATTTTGGTCAGCTTGTTTAGCCCTAGTATTACCATGCTATTTGCCATGATGCTGTTATTCGGTTGGATGGGGCTGGTTGGTTTGGTGCGGGCAGAGTTTTTGCGGGCGCGTAACTTTGATTATGTCCGTGCTGCTCGCAACCTCGGGGTATCGGACAGTCAAATCATGCTCAGGCATATCTTGCCTAATGCGTTGGCCTCAAGCTTGTCGCAGCTGCCGTTTATCTTAACCGCCAATATTATTGCTTTAACAGCACTAGACTTCTTAGGATATGGTTTACCGCCTGGGTCACCATCGCTTGGTGAGCTGATGGTACAAGGGAAAAACAACCTTGATGCGCCTTGGCTGGCCTTATCTGGATTTTTTAGTTTAACTTTTATTTTATCATTGCTAATTTTCGTTGGCGAAGCACTGCGTGATGCCTTTGATCCGAGGCGCTCCTGATATGACAACTGATAAGATGATAAACGCCAATATGAAAACTGCTACTGAGCAAAACAACCGTTTAAACAACAGTCATAGCAATGTACAAAACAAACTCATGCTGACAGTGAATAAGCTTAGTATTGCCACCAATGTAGGTACTGCTTTAGTCGATAAGCTATCGTATGAACTAAGACAGGGACAAACGCTAGCTATCGTTGGTGAGTCTGGCTCTGGTAAGTCGATTGCCAGTCTCGCGTTATTGGGCTTGTTGCCAGACAGCTTGACCGTTACTGGTGAGGTGCAGTTAGCAGATGTAACAGGAAAGGCTACATTGCCGGTCACTAATAATAGGACACGTAACGCAGCGTTACGATCTGTGCGTGGGCAGCGCATTGGGATGGTGTTTCAAGAGCCAATGACGGCGCTCAATCCGCTACACACGGTCGCTAAGCAAATTGCAGAATCTCTGCGTCTCAGCGGTGTGCCAAAAAAGCAATGGCGAGAGAAAAGCATTGCCTTGTTAGACGATGTCAATATTAGCGACCCTGCTGATAAGCTGAAACGCTATCCGCATGAGCTATCGGGTGGTCAACGTCAGCGGGTAATGATTGCCATGGCATTGGCACAACAGCCAGATATTTTAATCGCTGATGAGCCAACCACTGCGCTTGATGTGACCTTGCAACATGAAATTCTCGCCCTATTAGATGATCTTAAGAGACAGCATAATATGGCGATGATATTAATCAGCCATGATCTCAATTTGGTCAGGCGCTACAGCGATGAAGTCATCGTCATGCGTCAAGGGCAGACTATTGAGCAGGGGAAAACCGCAGCGGTATTCAGTCAGCCTAAGGCAGAATATACCCGCTCGCTTATCAAACAAGACTTTGGACAAGCGCTGAATTTATTTGAGAATGAAAGTCAGCAACCAACCGTATTGCAGGTCAGCAATTTACAAGTACAGTTTCCAATTGAGAAAAGCTTGTTTGGCAGTACTAAACGTTGGTTCGATGCGGTAAAAGATGTCGATATGATCCTGCAAAAAGGGCAGGCATTAGGTATCGTTGGTGAGTCAGGCTCTGGGAAAACAACAATTGCACTTGCGTTAAGTCAGTTACTCAGCAATCAAACGCGTGTCGGTGGTCGGATACTGGTTAATGGACAGGATATTTCAGCATTGTCCAAGAGCGAGCTGCGTAAGTTCCGCTCACAGATTCAAATGGTATTTCAAGACCCCTTTGCCAGTATCAATCCTCGCATGACGGTCATGCAGATAGTCGAAGAAGGATTATTAGTACAAGGTGTTGATAAAATATCCCGCCAGCAGGCAGTGATGGAGAGTCTTGCTACCGTGCATTTGCCGTTAGAGTTTGTGCAACGTTATCCGCATGAGCTATCGGGCGGTCAGCGTCAACGGGTGGCGCTTGCGCGCGCACTTATTATGCAGCCAAGTTTATTGATACTGGACGAGCCAACTTCTGCGCTTGATAGTACCACGCAAGTCACTGTGGTCAACTTGCTACGAGAGATTCAGGAAAAACTGCAAATCAGTTACATGTTTATCAGTCATGACTTAAAAGTAGTCCGTGCTTTGTGCCAGCATATTATGGTGCTAAAAGAAGGCAAGTGCATTGAGTCTGGTCGTACCGAAGATATTTTTAATAATCCAAAGCATCCGTATGCGAAGCAGTTATTGCAGGCGAGTATGCTATAGCCTAAGCAGTCAGAATTGGATACTTATATGAATTTAGATAAATCGGAACACCCTACATGATTGACAGGCTCAAAATAAAACCCATCCAAGCCCGAGATCCTAATGAGCCAAATCGACCATCAACCACGCTTGAGCTGTTGTTTGATTTAGTCTATGTCATCGCCGTTGCTGCTGCTGCAAACGGTTTCTATGACCGCTTGAGTGAACATGATCTTTCAGGGTTTTTAACCTTTATCGTGGCATTTTTTATCCTGTGGAATGCATGGACCAGCTTTACTTGGTTTGCGTCAGGATATGATCCTGACGACTGGTTTTATCGCATATCAGTGATGTTTCAGATGTTTGGCTCGCTTATGATAGCAGCCAATATCCATCAGTTTTATGAGCAAGGGCTGACATGGATTGGGGTAATGGGCTATGCCATTATGCGGCTGGCGAGTTGTAGTCAGTGGTGGCGTGTCTATCGACAAGTACCAGGACATAAAAAGGTCGCTGGGCGTAGTATAGTCGGTTTATTAACCTTGCAAGCACTCTGGATAATTTGGCTGTTTCTACCCGCATCATTACAAACGCCTGCATTGTTCTTATTTATCGTAGCAGAGTTACTCATGCCTGTATGGGCACGCTCGGAGCAGTTCAACAATTGGCATCCTGGACACATTGCAGAGCGTTATGGCCTGTTGACCATTATCGTATTAGGCGAGGGTGTGGTAGGGGTTAGCAATACGATTCAATATTTTTTAGCCAATTCTTATTCCGCTGCAAGCTCTATTATGTTTCTAGGCTCAAGCTTAGTAGCATTGGTGTTTTCTTTATGGTGGTTATATTTCATCGTCCCTTTCGATACGATCCTAAACAAAGAACGCCGTCGCCATGATTTGTTTTTATTTGGCTATGGTCATTTCTTTATCTTTGCCTCAATAGCAGGTTTAGGCAGTATGCTTAATTTGGTTACCGAGTCCGTAGCGGGCGATACCAGTGATGGCGCAAATCAAGTCATCTCACAGACGTACGCGATGGGTATGTTGATGGGCATGTTAAGTGTGTTTTTATTGACGCTAACGATACTGCGAGAGTTAATGTGCCGCAAGTCGAGTCATAATATTATTGCGATGGTCATTGCTTTAATCATTATTGGGCTGAGTTATATTGCTGTGGCGCAAGGTTTGAATATTACTTATGGTATTTGGCTGAGTATTTTAGCGCCTGTAATGATGATTTGGTATTTTGGTCAAGATAATGAGCAATGGTTAGTTAAAGAGAGTAGTTAATAACGATTGAGAACACATCAGTTCACAATAATAGCTGTATTTTAAAAGCTACAGTGTCAAAATGAGATCAAACAGTAGTTAGCTATTATATCTACCTACACACTTCTTAGCATTTCCGTTTAAAGGATTTTTCATGCCCACAAAAAAACAAACAAGTATTTCTAAGCTCATTAATACTGATGGTTTGCAGTATGCAGGTTACCTAGCGGTTGCCAAAACTCGAGCTAAGATATTAAATGCCTTCTCACATTTAATGACAATACCAAGGCCTCTATTGTTTGTAGGCGAAGAAGCGTGTGATGAGCTGTGTGACATGATTATCAATGAAGGTGGCCACAATGTATTCATTGTCACTGATGCTGTGCTAAACAAGCTAGGTGTACCAGCCAAAGTTACTGACTATCTACAAAAAAATAATATTGGCTATCATGTCTATGACTGCATTACACCAGACCCTACTTTTAAAGTGATTGAAGAAGGTTTACGTCAATCTGTGAATGCTAATTGCGATGTCGTATTAGCTATCGGTGGTGGTTCGGTGATTGACGCGGCCAAAATGATTGCTATGTGCCAAAGCAACAACTACAAGCCAAAACAGCTCATTGGACTTTTTAAAGCCAAAAAACCTTGCATGCCACTTTATTGTATTCCGAGTACCGCGGGTACCGGATCAGAAGCCACTATTGGTGCAGTTGTCTCAGACGATAAAACCCATCAAAAGGCGATCGCTATCGATCCAAAAATGGTGCCATTAGCGGCGGCTATTGATTCGACCATCATGCAAGGTATGCCAGCGCATATTACAGCCGATACCGGTATTGATGTCCTCACGCATGCCTTAGAGGCGTGGATGAGTATAAACGCTAGCGCTGAGACTGATTACTACGCTGCTTCTGCTGTCAAATCAGTTATGCAGTATCTACCGATAGCCTATACAAATGGGGACGATCTCAAAGCCAGAGAAGAGATGGGGATTGCAGCTCATTATGGTGGTATTGCTTTAAACAAAGCAGGTCTTGGTTATGTTCATGCCATCGCTCACCAGTTAGGGGCGTATTATAGTGTCCCGCATGGTCGCGCTAATGCGATTGTACTACCTTATGTACTTGAGCTAAACCGTGAGGCAAGTCAAAAAAGACTGGCAATATTGGCAAGAAAGACAGGTATCGTAAAGAGTAGCCACGCTAGTAATAGTGATAGCGACGTGGCAGATTATCTTATTGCCCAAGTGCGAGACTTGCTCGAAACAGTAGGTATCAACCCTACTGTTGAAGGTATAAAAACTAGTGATTTTGATAGTATCGCCAAAGCGGCTGCTAAAGAAGTCAGCGACACTTATGCGGTCCCTACTTATATGAAGGCACCGGAAATAAAAGATATCTTAATGAGAATTAAGACAGCGAGTGATGATCGTACCAATAAGGCTAAAAGTAGTGATAAAAGTAATGATAAAGCTGCCTAGTAGATAGAATCTTGTTAGAGAAGACGTCACTAAATTTGTATACGAGATGTTTTTAATCGGTTGAAAGTTTATCAAAAGTCCTTCATATACAGCAATACATATACAGCAATATGGGAATCTTTCGGTACTGCCTATGTTTTGGTACTTCCTAAGGGTTGCTAAAGTTTTACAACGTTACTCTTAGGAAATTTTATGAATCGTAAATTAAAGACAGGCGCTATTGTCATAAGTATAGCGGCAAGCAGTATTTTTTACGTTGGCTGTGCTTCTACTGAAAAGCCAGCTACTACGACCACCGTCGTTGACAACCCTTATGCGCCCAAAGACCCCAACTTGGCAGTGGCTACGCTAGCTGGCGGTTGCTTTTGGTGCGTAGAAGCGGGTTACGAGAAAATACCTGGCGTTGTAGAAGTGGTTTCTGGTTATAGCGGTGGCCAGACTGAAAATCCAACTTATAGCACGGTATCGGCAGGTGGCACTGGTCATACTGAAGCGGCGCAAATATATTATGATCCGACAAAGATTACCTACAATGGTATCGTTCAAGCGCTATGGCGAATTGCTGATCCTACTGATGACAAAGGTCAGTTTGTAGATAGAGGTACTCAGTATCGTCCGGCCATTTTTTATAACAATGACCAAGAAAAGCAGATAGCAGAAGCTGCTAAGCAATCATTACAAGCTTCTGGTGTTTATAACAAGCCAGTAGTGATCGAAATTGTTCCTGCTAGCAAATTTTATCCAGCAGAAGAGTATCATCAAGATTATTATAAGAAGAACCCACTACGCTATAAGGCCTATACTTTCAATTCTGGTCGCTACCAGTTTATTGAAAGCGTGTATGGTAAGAATTACCAGTTGGATTTCAGTAAGTTTAAACCTACTGCGGCCAGCGCAAAGCCAGAAATGACAAGCAAGGCTGTAAACGGCAAAACAGGCGCTGGTTTTAATCCAGAGACGTTTGTGAAGCCGACACAAGCTGAGCTTAAAAAATCACTAAGTGACATTCAATATAAAGTCACGCAAAAAGACGATACCGAGCGCGCCTTTGATAATGCCTATTGGGATAACAAAGAGCCTGGACTGTATGTAGACGTGGTGTCAGGTGAACCATTGTATTCGTCTCGTGATCAATACAAGTCTGGCACAGGCTGGCCGAGCTTTACCCGTCCACTGCATGCTAGTCTGGTGGTGGAAAAAGCAGATCGAGGAATATTTGGAACTCGTACCGAGATTCGCAGTCGTTATGCAGATTCACATGTAGGTCATGTCTTTGACGATGGTCCAGCACCTACAGGTAAACGCTATTGCATGAACTCAGCAGCTATGCGCTTTATTCCGTTAGCCCAAATGAAAGAGGCTGGTTATAGCGACTGGATTGCGGAAGTACAGCCAGTTAGTTAACGCCATTTTATCAGAACGAAAAATCGCTCATTATTGTCTAAATGACATGGTGGGCGATTTTTTTTATAAGAGCTTAGCAATTGCGAATACATCAGTTACAGCGACAGCGTATATTAGAAATATTGAAACTGGCACAAAAAAAGGATACTCATGTATCCTTTTTTATTCTTTAGCATTTTGAAAAGACTTAAAACGCCGGTTGACGCTTAGGTACTGCGCCTAAGAACTCATTACGTGCTTGATTATCATGCACGTATTCACCAAGCATCGCTGTACTGCGTGTGGTTGAATGCTGCTTACTAACTCCGCGCATCATCATACACATATGCGATGCATCCATTACTACTGCCACACCGCGACAGCCAGTCACATCCATAATGGTTTGTGCCACTTGTTCACTTAAGTTTTCTTGAATTTGTAAACGACGGGCGAACATATCGACGATACGAGCAAATTTTGACAAACCTAATACGTGTCCATTAGGCAAATAGCCAATGTGTGCAACGCCGTGAAAGGGCAACATATGATGCTCGCATAGCGAATAAAATTCAATGTTCTGTACTAATACCAACTCACGGTTGGTCGATGGGAATACTGCGTCATTGACAACTTCATCCAAACTTTGATGATAGCCTTGGGTCAAATGAGCAAAGGCTTTTGCCGCGCGCACGGGCGTATCTTCAAGACCAGGACGTGCTAAATCTTCGCCTGTTGAGCCAATCAACTGACGATAGGATTCGATACTTTCTTGATATTCTGAGGTTATTATTGGGGTGTTACTCATAAGTTTGGCAGCCATCCAAAATGTAGGTGTAGCTTAACGCTAAATCCTTGGTTATAAACAACGCTTATAAAGGATTTTTATAAAAAGTGTGCAAGCTGGGAAGGGCTGTGATTATACTTGAAATCAGCCCAACTTAATACCGTTATGGACAATGCTTAACGGTTTAATAAATGAGTGCAAAAAATAAGGTGTTATTAGTTTACGACTGTTTACTTAATTTGATTCGTGTATAATAAGCTATCTTTTCTGACATCTTTTTGCTACTTATCTTATAGTAGCTTTACTGATGATATTGAATCACCTTAATTTTAAATCGTCTTAATCGGTCAACAAGGAAACATTATGCTACTGCAAGGACAACGTTTTGTCGTAACTGGCATCGCAAGCAAACTCTCTATCGCATGGGCTATCGCAGAAGCACTACATCGTGAAGGGGCGTCATTGATCCTAACGTATCCAAACGATAAAATTAAAAAGCGTGTCGATATGGCAGCCGAAAAGTTCGAAGCTGATTTAGTGCTTGAATGCGATGTGGCATCAGACGACTCCATTGCCGCTTGTTTTGAGCAAGTCGCTGCCCATTGGGGTGATGGTATAGATGGTGTTGTCCATGCAATTGGCTTTGCACCGATGGATCAACTTGATGGTGACTTTGTCAGTGCCACCACGCGTGAAGGTAGCCATATTGCTCATGATATCTCAAGCTATAGTTTTGTTGCATTAGCGAAAGCTGCTCGTGAATTGCTGGCTATGCGCCATGGTTCTATGTTGACACTGACTTATGAAGGTAGTATTTCAGTACTGCCAAACTACAATGTCATGGGTATGGCTAAGGCCAGTCTTGAAGCCAGTGTTCGCTATTTGGCGACTTCTATGGGCGGTGAAGGTATCCGTGTTAACGCCATCTCAGCAGGACCTATTCGTACTCTTGCAGCTAGTGGTATCAAATCTTTCCGTAAAATGCTCGATATCAGTGAGAAGATTGCACCGTTACAACGCAATGTTAATCAGATGGAAGTGGGTAATGCAGCATTATTTTTGCTATCGCCTTGGGCATCTGGTATTACTGGCGAGATTATGTTCGTTGATGCAGGTTTCAATACGGTTGCCATCAGTGAACAATTAATGATGCTTGATGAAGAATCTAAGTAATCACGTTTAACTATTTAACTATAAGCTATAAACTTTATAATTTGAAATGTATAGAAGGCAGCCAATCGGCTGTCTTTTTTGGTTATACTATGAACTTTTTTGCTAATAAGCCTTTAGGCGATAGATATGATAACCAAACTACCAAATTGGATATTGTGGGGCGGGGCGGTATTAGCGTTTAGTGCTGGTTGTGTTAATACCGCAGCACTTATGGGCTTTGCCGGGTTGTCTGTCTCTCATGTCACTGGCAACGTTAGCTTGTTTGCAGCGGCTATTGCCTATGTAGACGCTCGTAGTATCTTATATATCGGTGCACTACTACTGTCCTTTTTGGCGGGGGCAATACTAAGTGGTTTTGTTATTGGTCAGACTTCTTTGAAGTTAGGCAGACGTTATGGGCGCGCGCTATACATTGAAGCGTCGTTATTATTGCTTAGTTACTGGTTATATCAACAGCATGATTATTTAGGACAGTTGGCTGCGGCAATGGCTTGCGGATTACAAAATGCGATGGTCGCTACCTATAGTGGGGCGGTCATTCGTACCACACATTTGACAGGCTTGACATCAGATATGGGTGCAGCGATTGGCAACTGGCTAGCTGGACGACCGATTAGTAAGCCAACACTCGGTTTTCAAGCCATTATTTGGTATTGCTTTTGCGGTGGCAGTGTTGTGGGGGCGTTTCTATATGCCAAAGTTGGTTATGGTGCGCTATTTGTACCAATAGCTATCGTGTTGACAGCAGCGTTTGTCTACAACCGTGCTTCAGATCGTCTGCCAGAAATCAGGCAACCTAGACAAAAAAGACACCCATCTAATTGATAGGTGTCTTCGTATTTGTAAACCGAATTATATCGTTATAAAAACTATAGAGCTAAGTTTTATTTTTCTTCGTCTTCATCATGATTTTCATGCTCATGCAAGCCTTGCATCATATCAAGAACGCAATCATCAGTGCGTTGTTGGTCTTCTTTGGCAAGGTCATCTTGGTTGATATCTGTTGGTGCCATTTTAGTCGTTGCGTCAGCTTTGTCACGGTTTGCGTCTGTTTTATCATGGTCTGCCATGAGATGCTCCTATTTGTTTCTATATTCCAATTTTTTATATCGTAATCGCCTTTTATATCACAACTACGACATTCCACAAGAATCACTAATATCAATTAGATAAGTTTCATGGATTTACCTATTGAGTATGAGATATCATTGCTTGCTTGTACAGGGTCAGACTGAGCCAATTTAGTGATGATGTGTAACGATGTGATTGTTTCTACAAGTCGCTTATTACACTATGCTTTATTTAGTAATTTGAATAAAGTGCTGATTATAATGATGACTAGCACATCAAACAAAGAGCGCTAGTGGCTGCTATCTACGGTCGATAACTTGATGAAAAAACGTTATTTATAAGGTTTGTGTAAGGTTTTTTTTGTAATTATAAAAAAATATTGGAAGCGAAGTTCTTTTACGATGGTGGCGTATTTTAGTAGGTAAGCGATGAGGTAACTGCTGACCATTAAAATACGCTTTTATTTTTATGACTTTTAATAATGTCTCTGGGCGCAATAAGGACACTTTATGTCAGAGCAAAAACTAGACAGCCATCTTCCGGATGATGGCAATGAATATTTATTTACCGACACCTTTCCAAAAGGGACAGGTAAAGGGCTTATAGTTGTCGCAATCGCTGCAATCGTTAGTATGATTATCTACAATGTATTACCATTTGAGATCAATGCTAATAAAGGCCTTGCCATGCTGTTTTTTATTGGCGTATTATGGCTGACTGAAGCGGTACATGTGACGATCACCGCGCTCTTAGTAGTAGTGGTAGGTGCGCTAATTGGTATACCAGAATTCGATGCCAAGATAGGTTTGCAGAGTTTTGCAAGCCCAATTATTTATCTGTTTTTCGGTGGTTTTGCTTTAGCGGCAGCTCTACATGTACAGCAATTGGATAGAAAGATTGCGCTGAAGATACTATCAATGTCTGGTGGTAATCTTGGCACAGCGGTCTTTTTAATATTTGGTGTGACAGCATTTTTATCGATGTGGATATCAAATACAGCGACTGCAGCGATGATGTTGCCATTAGCTCTTGGTATCTTAACGCAGGTCGATCGAGAAAAAGATCGCGGCACCTTTGTGTTTGTATTATTGGGTATCGCTTATTCTGCCAGCTTAGGTGGTCTAGGTACTATCGTTGGTTCACCCCCTAATGCTATCGCTGCTAAAGCACTAGATATCGCTTTTGTCGATTGGATGAAGTTTGGTGTACCAATGATGTTGGTGCTGCTACCATTATTGTTAGGGGCAATGTATTTCGTGCTTAAACCTAACCTCAATCGCAAGGTCACTGTTACACAAGAAGCGCCTATTGAGTGGAATAAGCCTCGTGTATTAACGATTATCGTCTTCATCGTAACAGCATTCAGTTGGATATTTTCCAAAAAAATCGGTGCAGCACTCGATATTACGGATACCGATTCTATTATTGCGCTGTCAGCAGCAGCAGCGGTAGTCAGCTTGGGACTAGTGTCTTGGAAACAAGTATCAGACAATACTGATTGGGGCGTGCTCATGCTATTCGGTGGCGGTATCGCGCTATCGACAGTATTGAAAGTCTCTGGCGCATCTTTAGTGCTTGGTGAGACAGTCGCCAATGCATTATCTACTGCACCTATTATCTTGGTCATGATTGCAGTTTCAGCATTTATTATTTTCTTGACAGAATTTGCTTCTAACACAGCGTCGGCAGCGCTATTAGTGCCAGTATTTGCCGCTATCGCTGAGCAAATGGGGTTACCTCATGAAGTGCTAGTGTTGGTCATTGGTATTGGTGCATCGTGTGCCTTTATGCTACCGGTAGCGACGCCGCCGAATGCTATTGTCTTCGGTACAGGTCTGATAAAACAGTCAGAAATGATACGTACAGGCGTGGTATTAAATATTATTGCCACATTCGTAGTCGGTCTTTGGGCTTACTTTTTCCTAATTTAATTTTTTCCTGATTTAATAATGCGTTAACCAACAAAAAACCGATATCTGATTATTTAGATATCGGTTTTTTTATGCTTGTGTGAAGTTGATTTTGTATGAGCTGACTAGAGCATGTCCTAAAAATTATTCAGGATAATCAATCCAGACCCAGCCATTCTCCAGCCATTCGCTCAAATCGTCTGAATCGACATTCTTGACGTCTTGACTGTATAAATGCTCACCATTGGCTAAACGTACAAGGACAGCCTTTGTCGAATCATCCAGACCATCGATACCCTGACCATTGGCATACAGCGTGATGCCATCATTGGTTTGGCTATAGAGTAGGCGATTGCTATAGTCGGCTTGCAGCGTTGCACCTTCTGATAAGGCTTGCATTAGCTCATCAGTATCTACCGTTTCTTCGGGTACCAGCGCATCATATTGACGTTTGCTCACGACTTCCGACACTGCTTGATGAATGATATCGTCGCCACGCTCAGATTGCAGCATTTGCAATAACTGGTCTTTAATCGCATCAATACTATCTGCTTGCAATTCACCTGACGCTTGCATCGTTTGTGGCAATAACATTGGGATAAATAAGTCACTATCATTGGTGGCGATATCAGCTAGGCTATCAATAATTTGCATTAAGTTTGGACGACGACAGCCAAAAGAGAATGTTAGGCAGTCATCTTGAGCAACCCCAAAATGCGAGAGTTTTGGCGGTACATAGAGCACATCACCAGCTTCTAGTATCTCATCAAAGATGATCTCGCCCATATCATCAAATAATCGAATCGGCTCATCTGCGACAAACTCAGTGCTCTTATCACAGAATTTGCCGAGCTGCCAACGCCGGGACCCAAACCCTTGCGCTAAAAACACATCATAATCGTCATAGTGCTTGCCCACCGAGCCGCCTTTGGGTGCATATGAGACCATAATGTCGTCACGCTGCCATTGCGGAATAAAGTCAAATGCCTGCCATAACTGTCCAAGCTCAGGTGACCACTGTTCCATATTCTGAACCAGCACTGTCCATTGTTCTGGTAAGTTATCAAAATCAGTTTCAGCCAATGGGCTTTTTTTAAGCTGCCACTGTGGCAGGCCTTTTTGCTTGCTCGCGGCTTGGGTCAGTAGGCGCACTGAAGCGTCTTCTTCAAGGGCAAGGCCAAGCATGTCTTCTGACTCGAACATGCCGACTAACTGTGGTAAACCTTGCTTAATAAGTAATGGTTTTTTTTGCCAATACTCGTTCAAGAATTGCTCAGGAGTAATAGAATCGGGTAAACAAAGTGGAATTGAGGTCATTGATAAATCCATATCTAAAAATGGGTATAAGATTAATAGTGAGGAGTGCTTTATAGGAAGGTTTTAATAGTTTATGATTATCGCCTATCTGATAGTGAGCATTACAGTATCAATAGCTACTGTCAGAAAATCCCATCAATCGTAGGAAATTTATGAAAAAATTACATTTTATCGTCATCATCGCTAGCGTGTTTTTATTACAAGCCTGTGTCCATAAGATTGTGACCGTACCTGCTAAAGTCGCTTATAAAACCACCAAAGGCGTGGTAAAAGGCACAGTCGCTGTCGGTAAAGCCATCATACCGGGCGATAGTGATGACGACAAAAAAGACGATTAATTTATTCTATGACAACCATTTTGTGTCTGTTCTAAAAGGCTGTTATTTAACGGTTATTGCTAAAGCTACGATTCTGAAGTAGAAGCTTGAAATAAAAGAATACCTGCTGCAATCAGCCCACCGAGGAGTGCTAACGCCATGTCCTTGTGGGCATCCCAAATATCACCTTGCTGACCATTATAAGCTTCTGCTGCCTCTGGTGATAAGGTCGTTGCAATACCCCATTCTAGTAGCTCATAGAGTAGGCTTGATGACATATTAATCATGAGTGCAATAGCGATTAAAAGTTTGACTGATTGAACCTTAAAGATGGACTTTGAGATCTCAACCATCGCAGAAAATAGCAACAATCCATAGCTAAAATGCACCAGCCTGTCATACATATTGCGCTGCCAACCAAACAACTCGCTTAAATGTACACCGAATAGCTGCTCTGTCCAATCATCGTAGGGCACATACGAATATAGATAGCGCGCACCTATAATGTGGATAATTAAAAATATTGCAGCGAGCACATAAGAGCGCGAGCTAATATGCCAGTAGCGGTATGCTAATGTCATTAATCCCAAAAACAGCAACGTGCCTAATTGATGGAATAGGTAGCTTGACCACTTTAGAGGCTCAATACTTGCCAGTACTATGACGATAAATACCGCAACAGTACTGACAATGACAGAGTTAAAGTTTCGATGCATTTGCACGCTTTTTTTGTTAACTGTTATCGATAGCTAATGATTAAAGCTTAGCAATCCATTCTTTAATCGTACGTGCTTGCTCAGCCGCATTACCGATATAGGTCGCTGGAGTCATCTCACGTAGACGTGCTTTATCGCTATCTGAAACAGCTGCCAGCTCGTCACTTTCAACGAATGTCAACATCGCTTCGCGAGTCATGGCATTACCACGAGTTAAGGCTTTAAGCTTCTCATAAGGGTTCTCAACACGGTAGCGACGCATGACCGTTTGAATCGGCTCAGCCAATACTTCTTGTGCTTGGTCAAGGTCGTCATTCAAGCGCTGTGCGTTCAGCTCTAACTTACCAACGCCTTTTAAACAAGCATCAAATGCAATCATGCTTTGTGCCAGACCAACACCGATATTACGTAGTACGGTTGAGTCTGATAAATCACGCTGCATACGTGAGATTGGAAGCTTCTCACCCAAATGTGCCAACATCGCATTGGCAACGCCCAAGTTACCTTCTGAGTTTTCAAAATCAATCGGATTGACTTTATGCGGCATCGTTGATGAACCAACCTCACCATCTTTTAGACGCTGCTTGAAATAGCCTAAGCTAATATACTGCCAAATATCACGGTTAAAATCGATCAAGATGGTATTGAAGCGTCTTACCACATCAAACAATTCAGCGATGTAGTCATGTGGCTCAATTTGCGTGGTATAAGGATTAAAGGTCAGCTCTAAACGCTCATTAATGAATTGCTCTGCATGGGTCTGCCAATCAACATCAGGATAGGCTGAGAAGTGAGCGTTGTAGTTACCAACCGCACCATTAATTTTACCCAATAGTTCAACTTGACCGATTTGTTTGATTTGACGAGCTAAGCGATAAGCCACGTTCGCCATCTCTTTACCAAGCGTGGTTGGACTGGCGGTTTGACCATGGGTACGTGACAACATCGGTTGGTCAGCATGAGTAATCGCCAAGTCAACGATGCTATCGGTTACTTGCTGCATTTTGGCAACCACAATCTCGCGGCTGTCTTTTAACATCAACGCATATGACAAGTTATTGATATCTTCACTGGTACAGGCAAAGTGAATAAATTCTAGTGAGTCAACTAAAGCATCCTGACCACGGAATTTGTCTTTAATAAAGTACTCGACCGCTTTTACATCGTGATTGGTTGTCGCTTCGATATCTTTAATCGCTTGCGCATCCGCTTCGCTAAAGTCGTCAACAATGCTGTTTAAAAAGGCATTGGTATCTGCATCAAATGCTGCTAATTCACCAATTGCACTATTATCTGCCAAAGATTGTAACCAACGGATCTCAACGGTGACGCGAGCTTTAATTAGACCGAACTCAGACAAGTAAGGGCGTAAGCTGTCAGCTTTAGATGCGTAACGGCCATCAATTGGGGATAGTGCGGTAAGTGGAGTCATAGTCATGCCTCGATAGTTATGGAGATTAAAAATTATGAGAAACTTCAAAAGTCTAGCTAAGAAAAATCGTCATAAAAAGTGTGGTTGAAATAATTGAGCGTAATATAGCAGAAATACGGGTTTAAAAAACCCGCCTATTCATATAGCTTCATATTTAAGGTGTATTGGTTGTATCTGATTGTGTTGAACCATATTGAGTATTAAAGTAAAAACTACGATTAGATCTTGCACCTAAACTTAAAGATACTGTTTTCACCGTTCCGTTTTCGCCGACAGGTACACTATCAGTAGCATAGTCGCTTGCTTGATAACTTGGGTTAGCTAGTTTTGACGTCACCATAGCCTTGTTGTCACCTTTTTTCTGTAGAACGTCTCGCATTACAAAATTGTTAATATCAATATTGGCACGATTGGTCGCAGTGATCTTGTAAGCGATGCATTGTCCAGGTCTAACATTTGCGCCAGAGCCAGTTTCAGAGCTAGAAAGAGGGTCTTTGCTATAAGTTAGAGTAGTAATATCAGTAGTTTTACAGTCGTTAGCAGCTTGCTCTTTTTCCAGCACTAAAGCTGCATTCTGGTCAATGACTCTACCGAAGTCGTTACTTGGATAGTTATAGGTACTCGCTGCCAATGAGACAGTCTTTTTCTCACTACTAGTACGGATAGGATAGCTAGTATTGGGACGTGTTTCGATAATGCATACTGAACTTCTATTACCAATAGTACTCGGAAGTATATTAAATTGATATTTGCCAATTTGATTGGCATCCGTTGATGTCAAGGTTTGGGATGCGTATTCTATAGTAGGGTTAGCACAATCATTTACCAGTCTTATAGTACTGCCTGTAATCCCTTTCTCAGTTGTATTAAATATTCCGTTGAAGTAATCCGCATTATTATACATACCACCGATAGTACTAGCATTTGCGTTATTATCGTCTATACCGCCATTATCATTAAATACTGTACCTGAAAAGGTATATAAAGGTTCGCTCTCTACTCCAAAGCTAATCCATTCGTTATAAGTCTCACCCACCACGTCAGCTTCAAGTGCACTATTGCCTCTCATGATGCCTTCGTACGTTAAAGTTACCGACTCTGCATTCCTGACTGCGATTACATAATTGCTTTTTGAGTTTTCAACACCATAGCTGACGTAGCTACCGTTATTAGGGATAACGGTGCTGGTATTGAGAGCAGCGTATGTGTTTTGGTTATTGGGGTTGGTAGAGGTTTCTTTTAGAATATTGGTAAAGGTAGGCGTAGGGGGCAAGGTACCTCTTTTTTGACCAGATGCAAAAGATACTTGTCCATTAGCATTGGTAGTAGGCGTAAACGAGCTGCTATTGCCGCTACCGTTAAGCGCAGTGATTCCGTAATAATATAAACCACTATCCCCACCATTTGAGCTATCGAAGCGTAGCTGTGGCCGACTTAGCGTATTATTAGAACTAAAGCTATTTCTTGCCAGTTTTTTACCCATAAAGTAATCACCCATGGCACCAAAAAAGTAGCCAACATCGGGGTTTTCTCTAACCGTCGCTTGTACAGGCAGATTGATCTGAGTGTTTCTAGTAAAACTTAGTGTTTGGCGGGCAATTTCAGAGTTACCACCTGTGGTATAGCTGGTTTGACCAATTTTTATGGTATGTAAAGATGTGATGTCATCAGGCGTAATAGTTATCGTATAGGTAAACTTATCTTTGTCAGTAGTAGTATTTGCATCACTCTTAATCTCAACACCATTACCTCCAACTGTAACACTAGAGCCGTTATAACCGTTTGACGGTCCTGCGGTAACCTTAAACTTACCAGTAGCATTTGCTGCTGTTCTGTAAGTACCTGAAGCAATACTGCCTGCGATTGTATTTGTGTCGCGAGTAAATGTTCCAAAACCTGTAGGGTTAGCTTGTGCAATTAAAGGTGTAGTAGTAATAACGACGAAAGCAAGGACATGTTTTTTCCATATTGAATAAGGTTTTACAATATTAAAAACAGAAATGAAACGGCCAGTCATGAAATATCCTACAAGCATATCTAAAAAATATTAGTTGATAACGAACGTTGATAAGTAATTATTAGTCTTAAAACCCACAAGGCGCATCAATGGATGCAATCACGCCGCCGCCTAAACATACCTCGTCAATATAGAATACTGCTGATTGACCTGGAGTGACTGCACGTTGCAGTTCGTCAAATACGACTCGGACTTCACTGCCGTCTGTATTGGTTGCAAATACATAGCAGGCTTGATCTGGTTGACGATAGCGTGATTTTGCCATGCAACGTAAGCCTTCAGCGCCAAATATATCCGTAGGGGGCAGACCATCAATCCAGTCGAGCTTATAAGCTTGCAGCTCATTACTCATGAGCATCGGATGTTCATGTCCTTGACCGACGATTAGACGGTTTTTGTCCAAATCTTTTGCTAGTACAAACCATGGCTCTTCTGGACGGTCTTTAACACCGCCGATACCGATACCGCCACGCTGACCTAACGTGTAATACATCAACCCATCATGAGTACCAATCACTATATTGTCGTCAGTGATAATGTCGCCTTTTTGGGCAGGCAAGTACTGCTGTAAAAAGTCTTTAAAACGACGCTCACCGATAAAGCAAATACCCGTAGAGTCTTTCTTTTTAGCGGTAGCTAAATCATGTTCTTCAGCGATTTGACGTACGACTGGTTTTTCAAGCTCACCAACTGGGAACAAGGTCTTGGCAATTTTGTCGCCGCCAACCGCATGTAAAAAGTAGCTTTGGTCTTTGTTGTTATCTAGGCCACGCAATAGCTGTGCAACTTCTACGCCATCATCATTTTTGTAGTTCACACTGCGGCGGGTATAGTGACCGGTGGCAATATAATCGGCGCCAAGGGTCAAGGCATAGTCTAAAAACGCTTTGAATTTAATCTCTTTATTGCACAAGATGTCAGGATTGGGCGTGCGTCCAGCTTTATATTCCGCTAAGAAGTGCTCAAAAACCCGATCCCAGTATTCCATGGCAAAGTTGGCCGTGTGCAGCTTCATACCAATTTTGTCACATACGGCTTGCGCGTCTGCTAAATCGTCCATTGCGGTACAGTATTCGGTGCCGTCATCTTCTTCCCAATTTTTCATAAATAGACCTTCCACCTTAAAGCCTGCTTGCTGGAGCAAAACGGCAGACACGGAAGAATCGACCCCACCTGACATGCCAACAATTACATGTTTGCTGCTAGGATTGTCGATATCAGCGAGCGTCAAAGGGCGCTGGGCGCTGAAAGAATCAGAAACTGGTATGCTTGATATATTTGGCATGACTGACATAGAACGGCTCAACTTTTTATACCTTGTCCAAAGTTTGAAGTACTACTGAAATGAAGACAACACCTAAGGTCAATAGGCTTAGTAAGTTGATAGGGTCATTTCATCTTTTGGACTTATCTCTTGGACTAGGTAATATGATAAAATAAGCGTCATATTATACCAGCTAATTGAAACTGGTGGCGAGCTATGGCATCTTAGAGCCGACAAAACCGCTTTGAAAATTCAGATAGTAGTTTTGAATTATTTTAATCATCTTTAATTTGGAATAATAATGATAAAAATTGGTCAAGGTATTGATGTGCATGCTTTTCATAATAATGGTCAGCAGCAGCAATATGTTATATTAGCAGGCGTGCCTATCGAGCATAGCCATAGTCTCCTAGCCCACTCTGATGGTGATGTAGTACTGCACGCGCTCGCGGATGCACTGCTTGGCGCATTAGCGCTTGGCGATATTGGCCAGCATTTCCCTGATACTGACGCGGCACATGCGGGTATGGACTCGCGAGTATTGCTACGCTATGTCTATAGCAAGGTACAAGAGGCAGGCTACATGCTGGGTAACGCTGACATTACCGTGATGTGTGAACGTCCAAAACTTGCACCACATAGCCAAGCGATGCGCGAAAACATTGCTAGTGATTTGCAAACAGCAGTCAATAATGTCAGCATCAAAGCCACCACAACTGAAAAATTAGGCTTTACCGGTCGGCAAGAGGGTATCATGGCCAATGCCGTGGTATTATTAGTCCCTAATGTCGTCGATCCTAAATAACGATTGTTGAACCAATATATAGATTTTGCTTGTAATACAGTGGCAATCGCCCCATGTATCAACCATATCTCCATATAACTATTTTGTAATATAAATAATCATTTTCAATGAACCGCTTTATCAATAGGAGCTTTTATGAGTGAGCAAACCCCAAATACCGCTGCAAACGATGTTGAACAACTGATTCGTGATCAAATTAAAGATAATAAAGTTATCTTATATATGAAAGGTACGCCGCAATTCCCGCAGTGTGGTTTTTCAGCACGCTCTATCGAAGTGTTGACCCAAATCGGTCGTCCATTTGCGTTTGTAAATATTTTAGAAAATCCAGAAATTCGTGCAACTTTGCCAAAAATTGCCAATTGGCCAACTTTCCCGCAATTATGGATTGATGGTGAGTTGATGGGCGGGTCAGATATCATTTTAGAGATGTATCAATCAGGCGAGCTTAAGCCATTGGTTGAAGCAAACAGCCCTGCTGCTTAATGTTTGAGCGCTTGTATTGGACTGTATTAATGTCTAAATAAACGCCCCACAATATTGAAGCCAAGCAAACCCGAGTAGCCTTTCCTAATAAATTGGAATGGTTACTCGGGTTTTTTATTGTCTTGGTAATTGGTTGTTTTTATAGGTTTTAGCCCCATATAGTGTTCAAGATAAATCCAGTTTAAATAATAAGAGATACTTATGAATAATCAATTAAATAATAGTGAATTAACCGAACAGCAAGCCATTGACCAAAAAAACGATCAGCAAAGTGAGCAACAAGAAGCGATCGAGCAAGCTGCTATCGAAAAGCGCCGTGAACACCTAAAAAATGAATCTACGCGTATTATTGATATGGCGGGCAATGAGCCGAATTCAGCACTCAAATGTATCCATCAGCTTAGTGTGGCAGGTGGTGCGACTGAGAGTACATATGTCGCTATCGAACAACGTGTCATTGCGGATCAAGATACGGCGGGTGCTTATCACCTAGCATTGATGGCGCAAAACACGCCAGATTTACCAATTGATGCGCGTCAACTGATTGAACTGGTCGTCAATAAAGGCGATAACGATCAGCGCTTGGCATTACTCAAAAACTTACCACTGCCACCAGTTGAACTGATTAAAGAGCAGATTTTAGCAAGTGATGATGGTGATGCCATTGGGCAGATGAATGCCTACTTGCAAATTAACCCAGAGGGTTATGGTAGTCAGCATATGCTAGGTAGTGGTCACGCAGATCGCATTGTACCGCTTAGTCCTGGTAACAATCTAAGCTAAACCAGAATGATAACGATTGTAGCAATGACAATTAAACTTTAATGAGATGGCTCTTATGGCCTAACTTTTAAGGCCATAGGTTAATTTTAATAGTTTTTACCGTAACGTTTTTTAAGCAGCAAAAAATTGTTATAATTGCCAGTTATCTATTTAGTTTCTTTTGCTTTTAAAGATTTCTAACAACTTATCTTATCCGTTCTTAAAATACGATTGACGCCCTTTTATCACGCGACAAGTTATATTCAGTAATTGGTAACTTGTCGCTATAAACATCGTCATTCAAGCGAGGCATGCATGCAATATCCAAAACATTACGACGTGGTAGTCATCGGTGGCGGTCACGCCGGTACCGAAGCTGCTCTGGCAGCCGCACGTATGGGCGCGCAGACCTTGCTGTTGACGCATAATATTGAGACGCTCGGTCAGATGAGCTGTAATCCGGCGATTGGCGGTATCGGCAAATCACATTTAGTACGTGAGATTGATGCGTTGGGTGGTGCTATGGCATTGGCAACCGACAAGGCAGGTATCCAGTTTCGCGTATTGAATAGTCGCAAAGGTGCTGCAGTACGTGCCACCCGTGCGCAAGCGGATCGTATTTTGTACAAAGCCGCCATTCGTGAGACGCTTGAAAACCAGCCCAATCTTGATTTATTCCAACAAGGTGCTGATGATATTTTGGTAGAAAACGGTCGTGCGACTGCGGTTGTCACCTCGACAGGCATTATCTTTAAGACTGAAACTGTTGTACTGACTTCAGGTACATTCTTAGGCGGTGTTATTCACATCGGTCTTGAGAACTCAAAAGGCGGACGAGCAGGGGATCAGCCTTCCATTAAATTGGCAGACCGTTTGCGTGAGCTCAAATTGCCAGTAGGTCGTCTAAAGACAGGCACGCCCGCTCGTATCGATGCGCGTAGCGTTGACTTTAGTGTGATGACCGTACAGCCCGGTGATACACCGTTGCCAGTGATGAGCTACATGGGTGATGTCTCTATGCATCCTGAGCAGGTCAATTGCTATATTACGCATACTAATGCGCGTACCCATGACATTATCCGTGAGAATTTAGACCGCTCGCCGATGTTCTCTGGCAAAATCGAAGGCGTGGGTCCACGTTATTGTCCATCGATTGAAGATAAAATTCACCGCTTTGCCGATAAAGACAGCCATCAAATCTTTATCGAGCCAGAAGGTCTGACCACGCATGAGCTGTATCCAAACGGCATCTCGACCAGCTTACCATTTGATGTGCAACTAGACTTTATTCATAGTATGAAAGGTCTAGAGAATGCGCATATTACCCGTCCCGGTTATGCGATTGAATATGATTATTTTGATCCACAAAATCTAAAGCCGACGCTTGAGACCAAATCTATTGATCGCCTGTACTTTGCGGGTCAAATCAACGGTACGACTGGCTATGAAGAAGCGGGCGTGCAGGGTCTGCTAGCAGGGACGAATGCGGCGTTAGTGACCACTAATAATAGTGAGTTTGAAACTTGGACACCGCGCCGTGATGAAGCTTATCTTGGCGTGCTTGTCGATGATCTGATCACTCATGGCACTACTGAGCCGTATCGTATGTTTACTAGCCGTGCAGAGTATCGCTTATTACTACGTGAAGATAATGCGGATCAACGCTTGACTGAGACTGGTCGTAAACTTGGCTTGGTTGATGACGTGCGTTGGCAAGCTTATCAACAAAAAATGGAAGCCATCGCTACAGAATCCTCACGCCTAAAAGACATGTGGGCAACGCCTGCGAATGCTTTGGGACAAAAAGTCACTGAGCAAACAGGCGAAATACTTAGCAAAGAAGCGACTGCTTTTGATTTGCTGAAACGTCCGCAGATTCACTTTGCTGATATCGCTGCTATTACTGATTCGCAAGTCGCTGCACAGGTGGGTGAGCAGATTGAAATTTCTGTCAAGTACGCCGGCTACATTGATCGTCAGCAAGAAGATATTGATCAAATGAAGCGCTTAGAGAATACGGCGCTGCCAATCGATTTTGACTATAGTATCGTGTCAGGGCTATCAAATGAGATTGTGCAAAAGCTAACGCAAGTACGTCCTGCTACGCTTGCCCAAGCTGGGCGCGTGAGTGGTGTGACTCCTGCGGCTATTCAATTATTAGCCATGACAGTCAAAAAGCACAAAAAAGTCGCAGCAGCTTTGAATTTGTCGTAAAACATCACTAAAAAAAGAACACTGAGTAAAGAATCTTAAAAAGAGCTCATAACGTTGTTTCGTTATGGGTTCTTTTTATGGTCAAGCGCATAACAGTGCTCTTAACAATTTAAAAACAGCATAATACTGCTCTATTCTGTTTTGAGAACAAATAATAGGTAGAATAGGATTGTTAAAGATAATGGCGTTAGTCGATTACAGACAAGGAATGCTTTTATGCCTTATGATAAATTATCAGACTTACCGGATGCGGTAAAAGACAACTTACCCAAACACGCACAAGAAATCTTTCGTGCGGCGTTCAATAGTGCGAGTAAACAGTATGATGAGGAGTCACGTTGGTTTGCTACCGCATGGGCAGCCGTTGAGAATGTCTATGAAAAAAATTCTGACGGTAAATGGGTAAAAAAACCAGATCATAAATAGATATGCACTACACTGTAATGTCTCATTCTATAATGCAGCACTCTATAACATTTTAATCTTCCAATATTTAGGGCGTGTTGAACATTCACAAATACACCCTAATCCGACCTATAACAAGTATATGCTCATGGCTTTGAAAACATAGCTTTGGGCATATTGCTGATCCGAGCTTATCTATGATCGAAGCCATTGTTTTTGCGATTACTATTGTACTGCCCAACCTTGCTTTAATGGGATTGGGCTTTTTTATGCAAAGACGCGGCGAGGCGAGTCAGACCTTTATCGATCAGTCCTCAAGCTTCGTATTTAATTACTGTTTGCCATGTTTGCTTTTCTTTAGTGTGGTCGATAGTGATGTTGATTATGGCAAACAAATCACGCTGATAGTTGCTGGTATTTTAGTGACCTTTATCTTATTTATCGGTGCAGAAATTTATGCCAAGCGTTTTGTCAGTCGTCCAGCGGATCAAGGGGTATTTGTACAAGGTATATTTCGCAGCAATATGGCTATTATTGGACTGGCGACAGTTGCTAACGCCTATGGAGAGCTGGGCTTAAGTATCGGTGCGGTATATATGGGTGTGGTGACGATATTATTTAATATCTTAGCCGTTATTACCCTCAGCCGTGTGTCAAAGAGTGTAGACGATACGTGGGCTAGTCGCAGTACCATGATCATCAAAAAACTATTTACCAATCCATTAATTATCGCCTTACTAGCCGCCTTTGCTTACAAGGCTCTTATGTTGCCGCCACTCACTGGTGTCATTCATACGACTGGCGACTTACTAGCAGCTGTAGCACTGCCATTAGCACTGATTTGCGCTGGTGCTAGTATTGACTTAAAGTCGATGCTGCATCCTTCAGGATTATCCATGCAAGCCAGTATTGGCCGCATTGTTATTGCGCCAATAATCGCTATCACAGTAGGGTTGGGCTTTGGGCTGACGGGTGTACACATGGGGGTGTTGTTTTTAATGGCAGCATCACCGACCGCTGCTGCCAGTTATGTAATGGCAAAAGCAATGGGTGGTAACGATATCCTAGCGGCTAATATTTTGGCTTTTACTACCGTAGTAGGGATGTTTGGGATGGCGATTGGCGCGGCGATGTTACGTGCTTTAGGGTGGATGTAGTAACCATATATTATGGCAATTTAGAGAAGCTATCTTAAATCGCATTTTTTAATTTACCTAAAAAAACTGACAAGATTTTTATTTTGAATGTTTTTTAATAAAATAGTATTTACTGGGTGATGTTTCAACTTAGCATTAAAGTGTTATCGTTACGCCTATTGCCTTGCCTGATAGATAAAGGCATGATGATATGTATCTAAGTATTGAATAGATGGAAGTAACAATAACTTTATAATAAATACGATTATAAACTCACAAATTTAATAAGCAAGGAGTGCTCATAGTGCAGTTATTAAACAAAGCGGTAGTGACCGAACATCTTAATATGCAAGCAGCCATTGATGCCATTGAAGAATTATTACATCAGCAAGCGGCGCATCCTAATTGGATTAAAGCGCCTGAACGTCTAGTCATTGAAACCTTTAGTGAAGATAAGAAGCATAGCTCAGGCTCGCATTTATCAATGCCAGCAACTATTTATGATGGTGAAAAAGAGTACACTGCCGTAAAGCTCGTCACTATTTGCCCTGATAATCCTAGTCGTGATATGCCAACGACCACTGCTATTATCACCGTATCAAACAATGATACCGGTGAGATATTAGCGATTATGGATGGCATTTATATTACGCAGGTGCGGACGGCAGCTTTATCAGGTATCGCTACTAAGTATATGGCAAAGTCTGATTGCCAAAGTGTCGCTGTTATCGGTTGTGGTGGTATGGCCTATGAGCAGTTAAACGCCGTATTAACAGTACGCTCTGAAATTAAAACAGTGTATTTATGGAATAGAAATCATAAAGGTGCAGAGCAATTTAAAACGAGTTTTGCCCGTGATTATACTCAGTGGGACGTTGAAATTAAGGTTTGCGCAGAGTTAAGTGATGCGGTCCGTGATGCAGATATTATTAACGTAGCAACGCGTGCTACTGAAGGTTTATTTAGTATTGATCAAATTAGATCTGATACACACATCAATGCGGTAGGCGCCTATCAAGCGACAATGAAAGAGATCGGTAACGACGTCGTTGCAAACAGTAGCATGGTTGTCGTTGATGATTTGGCTGGTAGCCGTCACGAAGCAGGCGATTTAATCCAAGCGCATGATAACTCTGATTGTGCATGGACATGGGATGATCTCAGCGGTGATTTGCAAGCGTTAGCAACGGGGGCGTTAAAAGAAGAGACCACTAAGTCTGATGGAGTCACTTTGTTTAAGTCTGTAGGTGCGGCAAGTTTTGATGCGGCAGTTGCTTTATATGTCGCAAAACAGGCTGAACAAAAAAATCTCGGATCGTCAGTTGATTGGTAATCTTGTTTAAAAACACTTTGTATTTTAGTTACTTATAATAGTTGTTCGAACCGTAAAAAAGCCACCTTCTCTTATTTAAGAAGGTGGCTTTTTTAACGTTAATTCAGAATGCATTAATTTAAATTATCTCTATCGCGCTTATCTTTTCGCTGCTGTTTCCGTTTTGCAGTAGTATGATACGTCAGATAACCACCAAGTGCCATCACTGCGATAAATGCGATAATGTATAAAAATATTGATGAACCGATAAAAGTAGATGATTCCATGATCACAATCTCATTAGAGTTCATCATTAATTATGCAAGAGTCATATCTCGTTGTAAAGTAAACAAATTTAGCTCAGGTGTAAGTTCAAGTGAACGTAAACGTGCTGCCTGATCATAAACGTTCGCCGTTACAATTAGCTCATCTGGTTCGTATTTCGCAAGGAACTCAGCAAGCTTCGGTTTAACGGTCTCAACAGAGCCAATGAATGATATCGATAACGCATTGTCTACCATCATCTTTTCTGCTGGACTCCAGATCCTATCCATATCATGAGTCGGTTTTGGCATTTGACCCGTTTCACCGCGGCGCAAGCGCACAAAACTCTGCTGCGCTGAGGTAAAGTGATAATGTGCGGTCGCATCGTCATCAGCAAGTAGTAAGTTCGCTGCTACCATGACATAAGGCTTGTCTAAATTAGCCGAAGGCTGGAATTGCTCACGATACGTAGTAATAGCCTGATTGAGCATTTGCGGTGCAAAATGAGAAGCAAACACATAAGGTAGTCCTAGATGTGCAGCTAGGGTGGCACCAAATAACGATGAGCCTAAAATCCAAATAGGAACGTTTGATTTGGCTCCAGGGAATGCCTGTACAGGACTATTATCTGTGCCATCACCCAAGAAGTACATCAACTCTTGTACATCTTGCGGAAAGCGCTCAGCATCTTTCATTTGCCTACGTAAGGCCTGAAAAGTCGCACCATCTGTACCAGGGGCGCGGCCCAAACCTAAATCAATACGGTCGCCATATAGCGCTTGCAAGGTGCCGAATTGCTCAGCGATGACAAGTGGGGCATGATTGGGAAGCATAACTCCGCCTGCGCCAATACGGATGCGCTTAGTTTGACTACCAATATGCGATAGTAGCACCGAGGTCGCTGCACTAGCGATACCGGGCATATTGTGGTGCTCAGCCATCCAGTAACGGTTGAAGCCGACTTCTTCTGCTTGTTGTGCTGTCTCAACGGTCTGGGCGATACCTTCAGCGATGGTTTTACCTTCAGGAACGGGAGCTAAATCTAAAAAGGATAAAGGAATTGTGTTACTCATAAATCACCTATTTTTTTATGATGCCGCATCTCAACGACATTATTATATTTGTATTCAATTATAGTTATAGAAGGCACTAGTTTGACGTGACTGCTTACTGATTGTTCAATAGTTAGTATGATGGGGCGGTTATATTGAATATAAAGGTCAAGACTCAAGGTGATAACAAATCTTAATAATGTGATAAGCGTACAAGATACAATGTAGACTTTTAGCAAAAATAGCAGTATGAAAAGCAAACGGCACCGCTATCTATTGATAACGATGCCGTTGAATTTTTATAAACACAAGTGTTAATTAGCTATGCTTATAGTAGTTACTATTTAAAAAGCTACTGGCTAAACTGCTTTTGACACAGCTCCATAAAAGCACGGCCATATTGGCGAATTTCTGCATCATCACGTACAGCCATCCAGCTGGTAAAGCGACCAAAGTGATCTACTGGAATAGCCGTTAAATTTTGGTAATGACTTGGCTCAAAAGCCATTTCAGCGATAATACCAATTCCTAAACCAAGACCGACGTAGGTGCTTATCACATCAGCATCGAGCGCTGCTAATACAATGTCAGGCTCTAACCCTGCAGCCTCAAAGGTTTTATCAATAGCGCTGCGTCCCGTAAAACCCCCGTGATAGGTTACTATCGGATAGCTGGCGAGAGTAGGTAGGTCGATGGATTCTTGTCCGGCAAGCTCGTGATCACTCGGTACAATAATACGGTGTGTCCAATCGTAATAGCGATAACAGCGTAGATAATTGTTATGGAGCAACGACTCGGTTGCAATACCGATATCGGCCTGCCCACGAATAACCATCTGCGCGATAGTCTCAGGGTCAGCCTGTTGCAGGATTAAATTAACTTTAGGAAAACGCTCTTTAAATTCTTTAACCACTTGTGGCAATACATAACGTGCTTGCGTATGAGTGGTGGCAATCGTTAACGTACCAATATTTGGATTATTAAAATCAAGACTAAGGTTCTCAATCGTACGAATTTCAGCAAAGATAGACTCAATATGCGGCATCAGCGCGGTGCCCATGGTCGTAAGACCAGTTAAGCGTTTGCCTTGACGGACGAACACTTCGGTTTTGAGTTGGTTCTCAAGTGCAGCAATATGCTTTGATAAGCTTGACTGACTGGTATGCAATACCGTCGCTGCTTGACTTAGGTTATAGCCATTAATCACCGTATGCCACACCGTCTCCAACTGTTTGAGTTGGATTTGTAGATGCCGCTGATTGACCACTACGTCGATTGCCATAACTTAATCCTATTGTATAAATATACAAACCCTGTCTGTATATAAAAATAAAAACGTATAAATATGCAGTAAGCGACCAGTGTAAATCAAATCTATTATTCTTGTATATAATAAATAGCTATCAATTTATAATAATTAGGAATATAGAGGGGTTGCTTTGTACAATGTGAAGCAATGAGCCTAAATGAGACCAATATCATAAACAAAAAAACAGCTATCTTCTAGAAGGTAGCTGTTTGTGAAATAAGGGTTATTACGTTAGTGTTAGAAAAATTTTATTCTATATCTAATAATTGCGATTAATCTAGATAAACAAAATCCTTATGCGATATCAAAACGATCCGCGTTCATGACCTTGCTCCAAGCGCGGACGAAATCATTGACGAATTTTTCTAAATTATCGTCTTGCGCATATAGCTCAGCATAAGCACGTAGTATTGAGTTTGAACCAAACACCAAATCTACACGGCTTGCTTGCCATTTTGTTTTTCCGGTACCACGCTCGCGTACTTCATAAAGATTAGAGGTATGAGGTGTATCGTTGCTTGTCTTGACTGGATGCCACGTATAGTTCATATCAGTTAGATTAACAAAGAAATCATTAGTAAGCACACCAGGTCTCTTAGTAAAAACGCCCTGTTGACTCTGACCATGGTTGGTATCTAAAACACGCATACCACCGATTAATACCACCATCTCAGGAGCAGTTAATCCCATTAATTGAGTGCGATCAAGCAGCATTTCTTCAGGCGCTACGGCATAGTTGCCTTGTACCCAATTACGATAACCGTCGTGCAATGGCTCTAAATCTGCGAAAGATTCAGTATCGGTCATTGCTTCTTCAGCATCACCGCGTCCTGCTTTAAATGGCACATTAATATCTACGCCAGCATCAACTGCAGCCTGTTCAATCGCAGCATTACCAGCTAGAACAATGAGGTCAGCTAAGCTAACATCTTTTTCAAACTCAGCTTGAATACGTGTCAATGTTTCAAGCACGCGTTGTAGTTGTGCTGGCTCATTACCGATCCAGTCTTTTTGCGGCGCAAGACGAATGCGCGCACCGTTAGCACCGCCGCGATAGTCTGAGACACGGAAAGTACGAGCGCTATCCCAAGCAGTGATAATCAACTCTCGGCGGCTCAAATCGCTGTCTAATATTTGCGATTTTAAAGTGGCCATATCATCAATCGTCAATTCAGTATTGCCTGTCGGAATAGGATCTTGCCATACAAAGTCTTCGCTTGGCACATCTGACCCTAAGTAGCGAGCTTTTGGTCCTAAGTCGCGATGCGTCAGTTTAAACCAAGCCTTAGCAAATACTTTATCGAAGTACTCTGGGTTTTGATGAAATTTCTCTGAAATCTCACGATAGATAGGGTCTTTTTTTAGTGCCATATCAGCATCGGTCATGATCGGATTACGGCGTACACTTGGGTCATGCGCATCTAATGGGCGATCTTCTTCACGAATATCGGTAGGCTCCCATTGCCATGCGCCTGCTGGGCTTTTGGTTAATTCCCAGTTATGACCTAAGAGTAGCTCAAAATAACCATGATCCCATTGGGTTGGGTTGGTAGTCCATGCGCCTTCAATACCACTCGAAACCGTATCGCCTGCATTGCCTTTACCTTGAGGATTACGCCAGCCTAAGCCTTGTTCAGCCATATCCGCAGCTTCTGGCTCATCTTCTAGTATCGTTGCATCGCCATTACCATGACACTTACCAACGGTATGACCACCAGCAGTCAATACTACCGTTTCTTCGTCATTCATCGACATACGGGCGAAGGTTGTGCGCATATCTTGAGCTGTTTTTAGTGGATCAGGGTTGCCATCGACCCCTTCAGGATTGACATAGATCAAACCCATTTGTACCGCTGCGAGTGGGTTTTCGAGTGATGTACGCTCTTGGTCACTCTCGTAGCGATTTTCAGTTGCAGCAAGCCATTCACGCTCAGAGCCCCAGTAAATATCTTTTTCTGGATGCCAAATGTCAGCGCGACCACCAGCGAAACCTAAGGTTTTAAATCCCATCGACTCATAGGCCATGTTACCAGCCAAAATCATCAAATCAGCCCATGATAGTTTATTGCCATACTTTTTCTTGATAGGCCATAATAGGCGACGTGCTTTGTCTAAGTTAACATTGTCAGGCCAGCTGTTCAGTGGTGCAAAGCGTTGATTGCCTGTATTAGAGCCGCCACGACCATCAGCACTACGATAAGTACCAGCCGAATGCCAAGCCATACGAATCATCAGACCACCATAATGACCCCAATCTGCTGGCCACCATTCTTGTGATTCAGTCATCAAAGCTTTCAAATCTTGTTTGACGGCTTCTAAATCTAACTGTTTAAATGCTTCAGCATAGTCAAAGTCAGCACCCATTGGATTAGTTTTTTGGTCTTGCTGATGTAAGATATCTAAATTCAAGCTATTCGGCCACCAGTCGGTTGCTGCAGAAGCAGTGGTGGTGTGCGCTTGATGCATGACAGGACAGCCGCCCATGCTAGGACGTTGCGGTGCATGTGATTGGTCTACATTTTCACTATGGATAGTTGGACCTTTATCATCGCCTTGATCGTAGGTCGTGTTAGTTGCGACATTATTGTGAGCATCGTCACTACCGTGTTCAACTGGGCAACGTCCAGTTTCTAGTGGTGCATTTTTGTCAGTTGGGGTCGAGTTGGACATCGTATAACTCCTAGGCTCTTGTGGTAAATAAGATAACTGGCTAATTACGATAATTATCGGTCATATATAAAGCATATATAAAGACTATTTATTTATAAAACTCATATATAAGAATTATAAGTTTTATATAACTCATCGTAATTCAATCGTCATAAAAAATTTTAGGTTTATTTTTTTTCATTCTACTGCTGTATTTTTATTATATTGCGGTAGAAAGCTATAACGTTACATTAGTCCTTAATGATAGTAATGAAAAATTGTGTAATAAATAGCTATCAATTAATATTTCTGCAAGCTAATGCTACATAGATTTACTATGTAAATTGACATATGGTTGTTGAGATAGGTCTCAAGCGTTTTAATGCAAAAATATCGTTAGAATGTCTAGTCAAGGTAGGCGTTCTGAAGTACCATAATTCAATTTTGCTGCAAGTGTGGCTTTCTTTATGCAACTCTAAGCAACTTTTATCGATTTTTAGTGTTAATTATTGCTGCTAACGATTGATAAGAATTGTGCATAGTTGTGTTCTTTGTCTCAAGTTTTGGTGAGTTGTTATGTCTGCTGTCCAACCTGTGCCCCCCAATCCTCCAGTCGCCAAAAAGTCATGGGGAGACGCGGCCAAAGCCTATCTCGACCGGCGCGCTATTATCATGCTGTTCTTAGGGTTTGTTGCTGGTATTCCCATTTTGCTTATATTTTCAAGTCTTTCATTATGGTTGCGTGAGGCAGGTATTGATCGCGGCGTAGTAACGATGTTTAGTTGGGCAGCGCTTGGTTATTCGTTCAAATTTATTTGGGCGCCATTAGTCGATGCAGTACCACTTCCTATATTAACCAAACTACTAGGTCGACGTCGTAGCTGGATATTAGTCGCTCAGTTGATGATTATTTTGGCGATTTGCCTCATGGCTAGTGTCAACCCAACCAATGAAGGCAGCCTTGTTTATATGGCAATTGGCGCAGTATTGCTTGGTTTTTCTTCTGCTACCCAAGATATTGTCATTGATGCGTACCGTATTGAGCTTGCGCCTCCAAGCCTCCAGTCAGTGTTATCGGCGATGTATACGGCTGGTTATCGTTTAGGGATGATTGTCGCAGGGGCAGGCGCGCTATATTTAGCAGATTATTTTGGCTCAACTGAAACATTTTATAGTTATGAGGCGTGGCGTAATACTTACTGGGTTATGGCAGGGGTCATGGGAATTGGTGTAGCGACCACTTTGATCATTCATGAACCAGTCAGTAATCAGGTGCGTGTTGAACGTAAAACCTCGGACTATTCGCGTTTAGTATTGGTATTTGCTTTATCGGTCGTAGGCTTTGTATTCATATTTGCTAATTTGGGATCGTTATTGCCCGAAACGGAAAGTGCGCTTTTAGGGTTTCTGTATGAATTAGTACGTATGGTATTGAGCTTAATAGTTGCCTTGATTATTGGTTATGGGTTAGTGAAGGTCAATCTCGTAGAAGCAGAAGTCGCCAAAACAACTTGGGTTGAGCCTATTGCTGACTTTTTCCGTCGTTATGGCAAAAAAGCATTATTGCTCCTAGCACTTATTGGTTTATATCGTATTTCAGACATTGTCGCAGGTGTGATTTCCAACGTTTTCTATCAGGATATGGGTTTTACTAAGACTGATATTGCCAATGCTGTCAAATTGGTCGGCGTCATTATGGTGATTGCTGGCGGCTTTTTAGGTGGGTTATTGGCACAAAAACTGCGTATGATGCAGGCAATGATGGTCGGGGCAATATTGGCTTGTACCACCAACTTGTTGTTCGTATTGTTGACATATCATCCAGGTAGCATGCCTTACATGTACCTAGCTGTGATCTTTGATAACCTTGCTGCAGGTCTTGCTAGTGCTGTATTCATTGCTTTCTTGTCTGCACTGACCTCTATTCGCTTTACCGCTGTACAGTATGCGATATTTTCATCACTCATGACCTTATTGCCAAAGGTACTGGGTGGTTATTCTGGTACCATCGTTGATAGCACCAGTTATCCGTTCTTCTTTATCTTTACCTTCGCTATTGGTATTCCTATTTTGGCATTAATTTATTTTGTCGATAAGCATATTGTCATTGGTGATAATGACGACATTTATGGCGACGATGACACTAATAATGATGGTGATAATAATGGTAAACCGATACTAACGAAGGCGAACCCTAATTTGACAAATACCAATGAGCCACCACGGGCTACCGATTAAGCCTGAGATAAGCAAATAAACGATGTTTAAGAGTCAGTAATGATACTACCTAAAGTACAGAACATGACAGTAAAGCAAATCAAGCAGCAAAGCCATCAACCAATGGAAAATGTAGCGGCAGCTGGGGTTTCAGTAAATGAGATGCCTAAGTTTTGGATAACAGACTGGCTACTACATGTGTTGGATAAGCCTGCCATATCCTTAATCACTGATGAAAGCTATGAGCTGACTGAGTCCGAGTATGAGCAGTTCTATGCAGGTGTGGTTCAGATGCAAACAGGTACACCGCTCGCTTATTTAACGGGACAGCAAGAGTTTTGGTCGCTCAACTTTACCGTTAATGAGCATACTTTGATACCTCGACCTGACACTGAAATTTTGGTCGAACAAGTTTTAAATTGGATACATTCTAAGCCAAAAAATGCAGGTGATGATAATAAACCAAAGCGCTTGTTAGATTTGGGTACTGGCTCAGGATGTATTGCCATTAGCTTGGCACATGAGTTAAAACACAAATCGAAACATGGTAACTGGCAAACGGTAGCAGTTGATTTATCGCTAGAAGCGTTGAAAGTTGCTAAACATAATGGCGTTATCAATGATGTCGCCAATATTGAGTTTGTACAAAGCAGCTGGTATGACGAGCTGTCTACTCAGGACGAGAGTTTATTCGATGTGATTGTCTCAAATCCACCTTATATTGATGAGTCTGACGAACATTTAGCACGCTTAATAGCTGAACCGATTAGTGCGTTAAGTGCCCCTAATCATGGATTGGCCGATATAGAGCATATTGTCCAGCAAGCGCCGCAATATTTATATAAAGGTGGACTGTTGGCGATTGAACATGGTTTTGATCAAGGTGAAGCAGTACGTCAAATATTGTCAGATAATGACTTTACAGCGGTACAAACGGTGCAGGATTTTGGCGGCAATGATCGGGTTACGTTGGGGCAGCTTTGATAATTGTATTTTTTATGCAGTAATCTAAGTAATAATTTTGGTGATAAATATGACTTATTCAGCAGAGACAGTTGCGCTATCAGATGATGATTTGATGCGTTATGCGCGGCAGGTATTGCTCGAGGGCTGGGATATCGATGCGCAGCTACGTTTGAAAGTATCGCGAGTGGTCATGATAGGCGCAGGCGGCTTAGGTTGTCCGGCTTCTGAGACCTTAGTACGTGCAGGACTTGGGCAAATTCATCTGATTGATGATGATGAGATTGAGGCAAGCAATTTACAGCGGCAAACGCTATTCTTACCTGAAGATATCGGTAAGCCCAAGGCGTTGACCGCTGCCGAGATGTTAGAGAGGATTAATCCTTTAATAACTGCTCGTGGTACGGTTGCACGGCTGAGTGAAGACAATGCTTATGATTTGCTTGATATGGCGACAGGTAAGCCTGATCTTTTATTAGATTGTACCGATAACTTTGCGACGCGTGACATCATTAATCGCATTAGTGTGCGCTACCAGATCCCTTTATTATCTGCCTCAGCGATAGCCATGCAGGGACAATTAGCGTTGTATGAGCCGCATCTTAATACAGGCTGCTATCATTGCGTGTTTGGCTCAGTAGCAGTTGATGCAGAGGCTGATGAACGTACCTGTGCCAATTCAGGGGTGCTCGCCAGCACGACAGCCATCATGGGTAATTTGCAGGCCAATGCTGCGTTGCAGTATTTGGGATTAACCAAAAATCCACTGACAAACAAACTGCTAATATGGGATGGTAGCCAGATGCAGCAACGGTTGATGGGCTACCGACAAGATGTTCATTGTCCGGTTTGTGCCAATTTTTCCCAATGATTTTTAAGCAGACCATTAGCAAGCGTTCAACTCGTTCATATTTTACTTTACTTATTCTTATCCCTTCTTTTTATTACCATAGTTGTTTCTTATGAAAATTCATCGCCCTCATTTACTAAAGCATTCGTTCAATGTGGTTAACCGTATGCGTCAGACGGTCAGTGTCGCTGGCTTATCTGCGCTAAGAGTCGCAAAAGGCGAGAAGCCTGATGCAAGATTATTAAAGGATACCTTTGAGCAGCTTGGTACTACTTATATTAAAATTGGCCAGTTTATAGCCAGTACGCCATCTTTATTCCCGCGTGAATATGTAGAAGCGTTTCAAGATTGTTTGGATCAAACGACCCCATTATCCTACGCTTACATCAAGCAGGTATTGACGGCTGAGCTGGCAGTCGATGGGCAAACGCTGTCTGATAAGTTTGCATTTATTGACGAAAAACCATTAGCATCAGCCTCCATCGCCCAAGTGCATGCCGCGCGTTTGCATAATGGTGATGAAGTGGTATTAAAGGTGCAAAAGCCTGAAGTCGAAACCATTATGCAAACCGATTTAGGCGTGTTGCATGGAGCGACCAAACTGATTGAGCTGCTAATGCCTTCGATGAGGTTTGCTAGTATCGCACCGATTATCGATGAGATTCGTTTGCGCATGCTTGCTGAGACTGATTTTATTGCTGAAGCCCAAAACATTCGTGATTTTCAGCAGTTTTTAGCTGTATCAGGGAATACCAAGGTGGTTGCGCCGCAAGTCTATGATGAGCTGACCACTAAGCGCGTGCTGACTATGAGTCGGTTACATGGCGTCTCCATGATTGATGAGTCGGCAATGCGCCAGTATTGTGATGACCCAGCCCAAGTGATGGCAGATACGTTGAATACGTGGTTTGCAAGCCTTATGTTCTGCAATAGTTTCCACGCTGACCTGCATGCAGGCAACTTAATGCTCTTAACCGATGGCCGAATTGGCTTTTTGGATTTCGGTATTGTGGGCAAACTAAAGGCCGAAAGTTGGCGTGCCTGTATGGGCATGATGCAGGCCTTGCAAGATAATAACTATCAAGCAATGGCACAGCATATGATCGATATGGAGATGACCCGTGGTCGTAGTAATGTCGATGAGCTTGATTTAGCAAATGATTTACAACGCATGATGAAAACCATCATGGCAGAAGATATTACGTTTACAAGCGGTGTGCCTTTTAACAGTAAAGAGCAGGCTGATGAGCTGAATAAAATGATGCTTGAAATCGTTGAAGTGGGTAAACGTCATGGTATTCATTTCCCACGTGATTTTGCTTTACTGACCAAGCAGCTGTTATATTTTGATCGGTTTATGCGTACTTTAGCCCCTGATATGGATATGTTTAGCGACCAACGGGTACAGATATTAGGGCAGACCGATACAGAGCAACCTTCAACGCCCGCACTTAACGTTTCGTAGTTTTTAAGTAGCTTTTATTCGGTTTTTATAGTGTATTTCCGATTTTAAGTATTATCTGTAGATTTTTAACACAAAGGATTGTGTGCCCATTACCACAAATTGGCTCTGTCATGATGACTGCTCTCAAAAGCCGCATTCTTCCTATTATTACCAATGAAATTACCATCGCTTGGATAGGTCTTTACTGTCTGGCGGTGGTAATGGGTTATGGGCGCTTTTTATTTACGGCCACCTTGCCTGATATCATGATTCAATTGTCGTTATCGACGGCCATTGCTGGATGGCTAGCTTCAGTTAATTATGTTGGCTACTTTATCGGTGCGCTCATCGCCATGTTTGTCCCGCAGCGACTCACGTGGCAAATGCTAATGCTATGGACGATTGTTAGTGTGTTCACGACTATGCTGCTCGTCGTGCCGGAGATGTCATTAAACCTATGGTATGTTATTCGTTTGCTAGCAGGTATCGCGAGTGGGGTGGCGATGATTTTGAGCTCATCATTGGTGATTCAAAGCTTTAGCAATGAGCGCCGCTCTGTGCTTTCGGCATTACATTATGCGGGGATAGGAGTAGGTATTAGCCTCTCAGCCGTATTGACTTGGTGGTTATTGTTGCTTGGCTATCATTTTGATATTATCTGGCTGGTAGCAGGCGTGAGTAGTTTGCCATTGCTCTGGCTACTCTATGGCATACGACTAATAAATGCAGATACAAATACAACTGCATCTGGCGAGACACGGCTGGCAAACTCATCGTCCAATGCTGCGCACCGATCTATACGCCAAACCTATATTAATTTTAAACGTTCATTATACGAAGCAGTCACCGGACATACCAAAGCAATTATGCTGTTGTCAGCAAGCTATGTGCTGGCAGGTTTTGGTTATATTACATCAGCGACCTTTTTGCCAGTAATGGCAGCACAGCGGCTTACAACCCAAAGTTATGCTGGGCTGCTTATTTGGTTGCTGGTTGGTATTTTTGCGATGCTGTCCAATCCTTTGTGGGGCGCGCTTGCTAAACGTATTGGTGAGACCAAAACCTTGATGGGTTTAACCTTATTACAAGCATTTGGGATGCTTTTACCTTTATGGTCCAAGGGTGCATTTGGCTTATACGCGAATGCGGTAATTTTAGGATTAACCTTTGTTGGTATGGTTTCAATGACCTTGAATATTATCAAAAATATCAATCCAGCCTACTCTAATTTGCTGATAGGATTGGCAACTTTGGCCTATGCGCTCGGTCAGTTTATTGGACCATTAGTGACGGTCGCATTAGCAGGGCAGGATGATAATTTTAATGCAGGCCTATTAGTCGCTGCTATTGGGCTACTAGTTGGACTTTTTCTAATAGCGCTATTTCGTCGGCAACGTAATAGTTATTCTTAAAAGTAGTTTTTTAGACAATGCTGCGGCTAAAAACTTCTCGTAACTCAAAGCTAGTATGTACTTGTGCAACGCCTTCAATACGATTTAGCCGATGTAATAAAAACTCCTCATAGTGTGCCATATCGCGTACTCGTACTTTAATTAAGTAGTCTTCAGAACGGCCTGTAACGATGCTGCAACTGATAACCTCATCGAAGCTTTGCACCTTTTTTTCAAACTGCTCAAAACGCTCAGCTGTGTGGCGATCCATACTAATAGCGATAAATATAGCGAGCGGATAGCCAAGCTTTTCTGCGTCTGTCTGAGTATGATAACCAGTGATAATGCCTGCGTCTTCTAGACGTTTGATACGGCGTGCGCAGGGAGTAGCTGATAGGTTAACGTTTTCAGCCAGCTCAGTAATGCTCATCCGTGCGTCAGTCTGTAATAGACGTAAAAGACGTTTGTCAATATCGTCGATAGTATGTGTAATCTGATGGGCAAATTGATTAACAGTCATCGTTTTTATCTAGTATTAGTGGTTTGCACTGATTATATCTATAAAATTAGCGATAATCACTAATAATTATTATAAAATTGTTTAATAAAGCTGCTTTTCACTTCAAAATCTTTGCTATTATAATGACATAACTATTATCTCTTATGATAACGCCATTTAGTTAGATATATATCTAGCTCATCATATCGTCTAAAAGGATTGATTATGTCTGACCAAGCCATCCGCAATGCGACCACACGTACTGCAAAGATTACGCCCAAAAACGCTGCTTTCGATTTCCGTAAATATCGTCCATTTGCGTTTGCACCTTCATTGTCAGATCGAACATGGCCAAGTAAAACTATTGAAACATCGCCAATATGGGCGAGTGTTGATCTACGTGATGGCAATCAAGCTCTGATTGATCCGATGACTATTGAACAAAAAATGCGCTTTTTCAAAACCTTAGTTGAGGTGGGTTTTAAAGAGATTGAGATTGGTTTCCCATCAGCCGCTCAGGTTGAATTTGATTTTGCTCGTAAACTTATTGAAGAAAACCATGTACCTGAAGATGTGACGTTGCAGGTATTGGTACAAGCGCGTGAGCATTTGATTGCACGTACCTTTGAATCATTAAAAGGCGCAAAGCGAGCCATTGTCCATGTCTATAACTCAACTTGCCGCATACAGCGTGAAAAGGTTTATGGTAAAGATAAGTCTGAGATTAAAGAAATTGCGATTACTGGTGCCAAGCTATTACAGCAGTATGCGGCAAAATATCCAGAGACAGAATGGGTATTCCAGTATTCACCTGAAAGCTTTAGCCAAACTGAAACTGAATATGCGGTAGAAGTCTGTGATGCTGTGTGTGAAGTTTGGCAGCCGCAGAACGGTCAGGAAGTTATTCTTAACTTACCAGCGACCGTTGAAGCGTCTATGCCTAATGTCTTTGCAGATCAGGTTGAATACTTCTGCCGTAATCTTGCGCAGCGTGAGCATGTCATTATTAGTCTACACACCCACAATGACCGAGGCTGTGCGGTTGCTGCTGCGGAGCTTGGTGTACTTGCTGGTGCAGATCGTATCGAAGGCACCTTGCTTGGTAACGGTGAGCGTACTGGTAACATGGATATCATGGTCATGGCGATGAACTTATTCAGCCAAGGTATCGATCCTGATCTTGATTTTAGTAATATGAGTGAGATTGTGCAGGTGGTTAGCGAGTGTAATAATTTACCGCTACATCCACGTCATCCGTATGTGGGTGAGCTTGTATTTACCGCCTTTAGTGGCTCGCATCAAGACGCCATCAAGAAGTCTCTCGATTATAATGAGAAGCATCAAGATCAAACTGATAATGTATGGGATGTCGCTTATCTACCCATTGATCCTGCGCATATTGGTCGCAGCTACCAAGATGTAGTACGTATCAATAGTCAGTCTGGTAAAGGCGGCGTTGCTTATATCTTGCAACGCAATTATGGATTTAATTTGCCGCGCTGGATGCAAATTGACTTTAGCGGTGTGGTACAAAAGCAAGCTGAAACCGCGGCGCGTGAATTACAGAATGATGAAATTTTGCAGACCTTTGAAGATACGTATTTGCAGCAAGGCAACTTTGAATTACTAGACTATAGTGTCAATAATAAGGGCGGCGAAGTTTACTTCAATGGTCAAGTACAGATGAATAGCGATACTATTACGATTGATGGAACAGGTAATGGGCCATTGTCATCATTCATTGACGGACTTGCGCAGCACACTGGTAAATCAATACACGTTATCAATTATGCCGAGCATGCTATCAATCCGCAGCATAATAGTGGTAATGGTATCGATGATGACAATAACAGCGATAACAAAACCAATGCCAATGCAGCAGCTTACATTCAGCTTAATGTTGACGGTGAAGTTTACTCTGGTATCGGTACTTGTAGCAGCACAGTATCGGCGATGTTAAAAGGCGCACTATCTGCATTTGCTCAAGCGCCAAGCATGACGGCAGCTTAAGTTTAAATAGTTAGACTTGAATTAAAGTACCGCCATATCTTTTAAAGGGACATGGCGGTATTTTTTACGGTTAATAAATATTAACTATGAACATCAACTATAAATAACAACTGTGTTTTTTGTTACTTTTTCAATATATAGATATATTAATGTAAACGTCATTGGATGACTTATTGGTTGTACATCCGACTACCTATAGCATAATGTTACTTGTGTGTTTGGTATCTAGGACTTACACTAATGTATGTACATAACTCATTATTATAAGTATAAGGTTAATTATGGAACCTATTTCGTTTGCTTCATTTACGTTAGCAGCTGTTTTAGCCTCACTACCTTCGAATAGCGAGCCTATTAGTCAGTCGGTAATTACAACGCATATTAGTCCTGCCATCGCTGGTCAATGGGAGATAGATTTAGATAGTGATGTTACCATGACCAAAGAAGCTGCAGCGAAGCAAATAGCGTCGGGTAATATTCAAAATATAGAAAGTAACGAGCCTGAGGTATCGGCTGGGGCAGTAGATGGTGTTTTGGGTCAAAGTGAACGCCGTGTCTTTAAGGTCGCACCCAATACAGCGACCAGCACTAATGTAAAAACAAAAAAATCTACTCAGTGCCGAGAGTTGTATAACTTTGGCTCAGACAATGAGATGTGGGCTGTGAGTGGTAAAGAATGGACTTACGGTCGCTATTTGGTGACGCATCGTGAAGAAGGTTTACCTATTATTGCTATCAAAACTGTCTATGATAATAATGAAGTAGATTGCTCAGGTAATAAAATTGATCAGACTGACGAGGCACTAATTGCTTACTTGAACCATGATGGTAATCAAATGCAGTGGTGTGCTGATCCTGATGGTAAGGAATGCTTTATGAATTTCCATAGAGTATTACCGTAATTAGGGTCTATTGAACATTCAGATATTAGGACTGCTGATCGCCAAAATCTCCAAACATCTAATCAAATCAGGTGTAAACCGACGATAATATTTACACCTTAGCTAGGTTTATAACAACGTTTGGAGTGATTTTAGCATCAGCCTTTCAGGGCATGGCTATTTTTTGCCAATACATGGCGAAATTGTCTAACCTAGAATGACTAGGCGTCAAAAATTTCACTGCGTATTGTCTAAAAAATAGCCACTGCCAGTTCCACATTTGAATGTTCAACAGACCCTAGCATGTTTTATATTTAGTCTAAGAAATATGTTCAACGAGCTGTAGTAAGTTACTTATAACGTGAAAAAAACTGTAACGCATAAAAAACCCGCTTTCTGATAAGAGAGCGGGTTTTTTATGTTTGTCACAATATCAATAAAAAGTTTTGGCTATTTCGCTGTTTTAGTTTTTTGCGATTTAAGTAGCTCTTCTTCAAGGTAATGTATATTTTGAGCCTCATTGGCAAAATCTTCATCGGCTAAGATCACATCACGATGCATAGGGATATTGGTCTTAATCCCTTCAATGACAAGCTCATCAAGCGCATGCAACGTCTTTGCAATCGCTTGTTGACGCGTTTGTCCATGACAAATAAGCTTACCAATCAGTGAGTCATAATAGCTAGGAATGTCATATCCAGGGTATAGATGGGAGTCAAAGCGAACACCAGCCCCACTAGGAGTATATAGCTGAGTGACCTTACCCGGTGATGGCATAAAAGTTACTGGGTCTTCAGCATTAATACGACACTCTATCGCATGACCTTGGACTTCAATTTCGCTTTGACGATACGATAAACCGTACCCTGCTGCAATTTTGAGCTGCTCAACGACCACATCAATACCAGTAATCATCTCGGTGATAGTATGCTCAACTTGCACCCGTGTATTCATCTCGATAAAGAAGAATTCGTTGTTTTCGAATAAGAACTCAAAGGTTCCAGCACCACGATAATTAACCAGTTTACAAGCTTTGACACAAGCTTGTAAGATAGGCTCACGTACATCATCAGGGATATCAGGAGCAGGGGCTTCTTCTAGTACCTTTTGATGGCGACGCTGTAGTGAACAATCACGATCATACAGATGAATAGCATTACCATTACCATCGCCAAGTACTTGAATTTCAACGTGACGTGGGTTTTGTAGGTAGCGTTCCATATAGACTGTATCATCACCAAACCAAAGCTCAGCTTCTTGTCTCGCTGCTTGTACCTGACCGATAAGGTCATCGAAACGCTCAACGACACGCATACCACGACCGCCACCACCGGAAGCCGCTTTAACTATTAGCGGAAAGCCAATATTACGTGCTTGCTCTTCAGCATTGTGCATCGTAACGGCGCCAACTGAACCGGGAACAGTCGGTACGCCTGCTTTTTTCATCGCATTGATAGCAGAAACCTTATTGCCCATCAGACGAATATGATCTGCAGTAGGACCTACGAAGGTTAAGCCAGCTTCTTCAATACGTTCAGCAAATTCAGCATTTTCAGCCAAAAAACCATAACCAGGATGAATGGCGTCAGCACCAGAGATTTCAGCAGCCGTCAAAATAGTATTGATATTTAAGTAGCTTTCGCTAGCATTTGGTTTGCCAATACAGATGGCTTCATCAACGAAGCGTAGATGCATGAGGTTTTCATCAGCGGTGGAGTAGACACCGACAGTCTCGATACCAAGTGCTTTACACGCACGTACGATACGTAGAGCAATCTCACCTCGGTTGGCGATGAGCAGTTTTTTTATCATAGGGTCATCCTTGTCAAAGCGGCGTTGATCAATTCAATCGTTATGGATTATTCATATAGTATGAATATTAACGAGATATTGAGCGTAACAAAGTAAGGTATAGCAGTACAATTAGGCTTTATAGCGTATAACTGGCTGGCCAAACTGTACAACCTCAGAGTTGTCCACTAAGATTTCATCGATGACACCACTTTGAGTGGCCTCAAGCGGATTCATAATCTTCATCGCTTCGATAATACCAAGCGTATCGCCAGCCTGTACTTTTTGGCCAACTTTGGCAAACGGTGGATCGTTAGGGCTAGGAGCAGAATAGAATACTCCAACCATTGGTGAAGTCTCAACGCTACCGGCTTTGACAGCTGCTTTGGCTTCAGTAGCGATAGGTGCTGCACCAACAGTAGGCGCTGCCATCATCGTTGGGGCTGGCGCATCGTAGTGACGGGTTAAACTGATATGCTCATCGTCTGAACTAACTTCTAGATTGACTAGTTCGTTTTCTTCCATGAGGGCGATTAGCGTGCGTATTTTTTCGATATCCATAATTTTAATGATGCCTTTTTCTAAAATTGAAGAAAGAAATAGTGTAACAAAATATTGTGTAATTGATTGCTAATGATACCTATATTCGGCGCAATGAGCAATCAATGTACAGTTGTTAACTGGAATTTTTACATATTTTTGACTTTAAGGCGAGTATTAGTAACATGCGTCTTATTTTTATCGAGCTTTTTTTGACAACATTGAGCTTCTCTTAACAGTCTTTTGATTACTGTTTACGTACTAGATATAGCGTTAAAAGGAAGATCCATTTTATAAAAGGTACGTTGTTCATCATAATCGATGTCGCTAATGAGCGCTAGCATTGGTTACTAGAAGCTACGATAGAAAATTATGCTAGAAAGCTGAAAACCACTCTTAATGTTATCTTAAAAAGCAGTCATTAGCTTGTTATCAAAATAAACAAAACGAATTGTTTAAGCCCACATTGCCGTTAAGCGTTTTTGTTGGTAGCGTAAGCGCAGGGTGAGTAGAATGGAAGATAGGAATAAACCAGTAATCAATGCCATCCAAAACCCTTGTGCACCAACATCTGTAAAACGCACTAGGTAAACCCCCAGTGGCAAAGCGACTACCCAATAGCAGAAAAGCGTTACCCACATCGGTATCGTTGTATCTTGCATTCCGCGTAATATACCGGCTACGTTGACCTGCCAGCCGTCAAACAGCTGATAAGCCAGCGCAAAAATTAACAGGTGCATGGCTTGTGCGCGCAGCTCAAGATTGTCCGTAAACGCTGCAGCCAGTTGTGGTCTGAACAACCATATCCCAAGCATGCAGACAAGAGCAATGAGCACTGTCCAGATAAGTCCCGTTGCTTGTACGTGGCGTAAAGCCAGCAAATTCTTTTCGCCAAAGCGATTAGAGACCATAATAGTCAATGCCATTGCAACCGATATAGGAATCATGAATAGCTGCGAGGTCACCGAAAGAGCGACTTGATGTGACGCTGTGGCTAATTCACCTAATGGACTAATAACCAATGCGCCTAAACTAAATAAGCTGGCCTCAAAGAAGATAGAAAGACCAATTGGAATACCAAGCTTAAGTAGCTTAGTTATTTGCTCACGATTGGGAGCCGTAAAGCTATAGAAGAAACGTGTGCTAGCAAATTGCTGACGTTTAGAAAAAGTAGTATAAGCGCCTAAAAGTAGCACGTTAATCCATAGTACTAATGCCGTTGCAACTCCGCAACCGGCACCGCCCATCTCTGGCATACCAAATAGCCCGTGGATAAAAATATAATTGAGCGGAATATCTGCCAATAGACCAATAATACTAATAACTGTGACTGGTTCAGGTCGACCGAGCGCCTCGCAGTAACTACGCAACACAGCATAAATGGCAAGGGCAGGGAAGCCAAAAGAAACGCCATGCAGATATTGAGTAGCTATCGGTTGGATATTTTCGGGGACGCCCATTATACTTAGGACATTTGGCATCAAATTGACGATAATAAAACCGCAAAGACCGATAACACTAGCCGTCCATATCGACTGCTGAGTGATATGTGGGACTTGGCTGTGTTTGTTTTGACCAATTGCTTCCCCGATTAGAGGAGTGGTGGCGATTAAAATACCTGTTGCCAATAAGAACAGCGGTAGCCAAATACCAGCACCAACAGCCACAGCAGCCAAATCAAGTGCTGAGACGCGTCCCGCCATAATGGAGTCAACGACACCCAGTGCAGCTTGGCAAAATTGGGTAATCAAAATCGGTAGCGCCAGCACGCCTAAACGTAAGCTGTAGCTTTTAAAATCTATAAAGGATAATGGCAAAACCATAGTTAGCAACTTTTCATTATTCACGTTGGTTATTATTAATATTCAAGTACTGCGATCAGTAAATCATTAGCGAGGCAGTAACATAGGAATCGTGTCGATGATAATACTCCGATAAATAATATGAGCAAGTCTATATAAGCAGAGTATGAAAGAAATGCAGATGCTAAAACAAAAATAACCCGTCAATCTACGAGATGCATTGACAGGTCAAAAGTAGATAGGATAATAAAGAGCTAGGGTATGATATCAACGCTTAAGAAGCGTCTGACATTTTTTAGAATAATTATAAATTTAACACTATGTTTATACTTCTAAAACCAAGGTCTATAACGATTCAGGTAAATCTTGCACCACTGCTTGATAACCAATCAGTTTATTATTCGCGTCAAATGCTTGCACGACAATAGCGTAATTAGTCGAAATATTTGGAATCACAGGCGTAAACAGGGTTTCGTTGTTGGTTAAGACAACATTCTGTACGTAACCGTTAGCACCAGACTCTGCTTTATTGACATTGATTTGACTTACCAATACCTGTTTGGTATTACTTGGATTCTGCCAAGTAACGATTTTTTGGCTACCATTACCAGTGATGTCGAGCATCATAGTACCCAGCTTATAATCAAGCGCATAGGTGGTAAAGTTAGAACGATCACTGAGGGTATAAGTCACTTTACAGTTATCTTCAGCAGCTGAGAGGGTAGTGCCACCTAGACTATCTTGATACTCAAAGCTACCGCGCCATGGTTTACCTGTTTGCTTATCTTCAAAACTACCTGCAAATGTAGTCATTAAGTTTGGCGTTTCAAGATTTAAATCATTGATATATTCTATATCTAAAAATTCTGCTGTATCGAGGCTACCAGTTACCTTACCTGTAATATAATTATCTACTTTAAAACCAGTATTAACATCGAGTGTGCGGTTTTGTTGGCAAATCTGCTGTTGATAACTAATGCGCCCATCAACACTGCCCGCGCCGTCGTTACTAATATCGAAATATATCGCCCCGATATCAATATCGCTATTATCACCATCATTGAGCTCGACGAAGTGACCGACATAGAGACCGCCACGACCACCCTCTGGTGTTAATTTATCTAAGAAATTATCCAATGATTCCTCTGGTAAAAATACAGACTCCAGAATCTTAGCCATACTTTTTTCATCATCAGTCAGCTTGTCTTCGACTTCTTTGACTTTATCTTCCACACGATCGTATTCGTTTTTAACTTGGTCTTCGATACGGTCGTACTCTTCTTTGACTTTATCACCATCGCTGCCACAGGCGCTTAGCGTAAGCCCCAATATACTGACAGTTAATACAGATAGTACGAGTTTGGGTGCGCTCATAAATGAGTCCTAGAATGTGAAAATAGTTTAGACAAAAGAACTAAGGCGTAAATCTAGGGCGTAAATATAGCAAACTTTGATAAGATAGTGATAGAAAAACCTTAAAGTGGTTTTATCTCATATAACTACGTAAAAAACTTGTTTGTTTTTTATATATGCAAATTATATATTGTCGATACAAGCGTTCATTACTCGCACTCATTACTATCTGGCACTAGCTCCAATGTCTCCGCCATATCTATAATAGCCTGCCAGTGTTTGGGCTCAAGCGGTATAACTGTCAATTGCTCGCAGCCCTTTCTAAGTAGTAATGAATCCTCAAGTGTAGGGATAAATTTCAGTTCAGATAGTGGTAAGGTTTCTTTAAAAGCTTGTTCAAAAGTCACATCGACCATATACCAGCGTGGTTCTTCTTCGGTTGCGATGGGGTCGTAATGCCGATGTTCAGGATGAAACTGGGTAGGATCAGGGTAACCAGCTTGGCTTACAGTCATGATGCCAGCGACGCCAGATGGTTTTGCGCTTGAATGATAAAAAAACACTTTATCACCTACCTTCATATCATCGCGCATAAAGTTACGAGCGCGGTAGTTGCGCACGCCGTCCCAACATTCTGTGCCCAAACGTTGTAGGTCTTCAATTCCAAAAAAGCTTGGATTAGACTTCATTAGCCAATATGCCATATCATGTATCCTAATATTTGTCATGTGATATTAAAGCTGTTACGTAGGTTGTTATAAGAGTGTTTGCACGATTTTCTATAACCTGTGCCTTATAAGTAAAGTTTATATATTTTGCCTGTCAGATGGCATTGTTGATAGTAACGTTTGTTGATACAAGCGTTTATGAATAGTTATAGTTAGTTCAATATAAAAAAGACACGTTAATAGACTAAATTAGTAAAGACAGTGCTTTTCTTTCATGTACGTAGCCGTTATCCTAGCCGTATTTTTTGCAGTTTGCCGCCGCTTTTTATTGAATAAGTTTACGTTATGTCCAGATCTGAGTTCGATAATATTACAACGCCATCTAATGCTACGAGTACTTCTTGTATAGAAGCAATAGTCATACCGTTGGCGCTATACATTCATATTCCTTGGTGTGTGAAAAAATGCCCTTATTGTGACTTTAATTCGCACGAGTTGGGCGCTGATGTACAGTTATCAATGTATGATGAGTACGTAGATGCGCTCTTGCTAGATGCGCAGATGCAGCAGCCTCTAACTCAAGGGCGTCAGATTAGCTCAATATTTATTGGTGGTGGTACACCGTCATTATTACCGATTGTACAGTATCAGCGTTTATTTGCCGGTTTACGAGCCTGCTTTGAATTTGCGGATGATATTGAAGTTACCATGGAGGCGAACCCCGGAACTTTGGAGCATGCGCCATTCGCTGAGTATCTAAAAGTAGGTATCAATCGCTTATCTATCGGGGTACAGAGCTTCGCTGCTGATAAGTTGCAAACACTTGGGCGTATTCACGATCCTAAGCAAGCAACAGCAGCTATTCATGCTGCTCGCGCTGCTGGTTTTGAGCGGGTAAATGTAGACTTAATGCATGGTTTGCCGCAGCAGTCACTCAGCGAGGCATTATATGATATCCAAACGGCGCATGATGCTGGCGCAACGCACATCTCTTGGTATCAGCTGACAATTGAGCCGAATACCGTATTCTATCGCAGTCAGCCTATCCTACCTGATGAAGGTAGCTTGGCTGATATTGAGGATGCAGGGCAGGCGCTGCTACAGCGTCTGGGTTATGATAACTATGAAGTATCAGCATGGGCAGGTGAGTCAGATAAGCCATGTCGACATAATGTCAATTACTGGCAGTTTGGCGATTATTTAGCAATTGGTGCTGGCGCGCACGGTAAAATAACCATAAATGATGGTTCGTTAGATAACAGTGTGTCAGGTTTATCAAAAGATAATGAGACGCTCTTAGAAGCAGGTATTTACCGTTTTAGCAAATCACGCTCTCCAAAAGACTATATGACTTATCAAGATATCCCAAAAATGGTCAATTGGCTGCCAATTGCTGACGATGAGTTGGTCAGTGAGTTTATGCTTAATGCGCTACGTTTACATGAAGGAGTGACATGGTCGCTATTTGAATCGAGAACAGGACTGAGCTATGAGAGCATAGCGCTGCAAGTGAATAAGCTAGTCGAGCAAGGCTTATTAATGAATAATACTGAGCTGTTACAACCAACTTTATTAGGTCGTCGCTATTTAAATCAGATATTGCACGCATTTTTATAAGGCTTACATGCTTAACATTTTATATATGTGCTTATAATGACAGTGATTCATAAATTACTGTTATTAAGAATCAAAAAAAGGCTTACCAAATGGCAAGCCCTTCAAACATTTAATCTAAAATGTGAAACTTAGATTTTGTTTTGAACTTCTTGAGCACTACCACTAACAGCGTTACCAGCACTTGATACGTCTTGGCCTAGACCTTTGAAAGTGTTGCAACCAGTTAATACAAACATAGCGGTCAATGATGCGATAATTACTTTTTTCATAATAATGTCCTCAAAGTGAATAGATTCATACGATGGAAGTAGTAACACTAAGCATTTTGGCTAAGTATTACTAACTAGATACAGGATAAAACTGCAAAATCATGATATCAGCCAAACATTGATATAAATGCTGTTCTGATGTCATCAAACTGTCTTGATATCCATTGCAGCCATGATAATCAAAGTTAAAATCTGTGCACAGTATCAAAATGTAATTATTGACAATAAACTGTAACTTTTAATTACGAAAGGTAGCAATCTATTTTACCTATCTGTTATTTGATAAGAGCTAATGAAACATAATTTAAGCGGTTAATAGCCTGTAGATGTCGTGAATAAAATCAATCTTCTCTAACCCTATTTATGGAAAATCTATGACCATTCATATTGTGCTAGTAGCGCCCAAAATGCCTAGCAATACTGGCAATATTATTCGTTTATGTGCCAATAGTGGCGCACAGCTGCATTTAGTGCAGCCATTGGGCTTTGAGCTGGATGATAAAAAGTTGCGACGTGCTGGATTGGATTATCATGAATACGCACACCTGCAAGTACACGCTGATTGGTCGGCAGCGAAGCAGGCGTTACTTGAGTCAGGTTGTCAAGCAATCACAGCGTTGACGACTAAACTTAGTACACCATTTTATGATTATAATTTCATGGCGCAAACAAATACTAATACCGACAATACACCAGCGGTAGCGCCTAGCGTAGCACTGGTTTTTGGTTCTGAAACTGCAGGTCTAGCGGATGATATACGTGAAGATATTGGTGTTGATAACTGGTTAAGATTGCCGATGTTGCCCGACTCCCGCAGTCTTAACTTGTCTAATAGTGTGGCAATATGCCTCTATGAGGTATGGCGGCAGCAAGGCTTTAATGGCGATGAAGGTCGCAGTATTGGCTATGAGACCCTCACTGTCTATGATCCAAAATAGTACTTTATAAAGAAGTGGTTTTTATAAACAGTTAGGCGGCTTTGGTAGGCCAGCCAAGCGATTGACATGACGGGCGACTAAACCAGTATGAAATAATTGCTGCAGTTTTTGGTTGCTGATATCGTGATCAGGCAAAGTCTTCTGCAACCATTTAATTAATGGACGGGTAGCTGGCGAGTGATTGAACTTAGCAAAAAAAGCACGTACTTGTTGTAGGATGGCTAGGTGCTCGTCGTTTAGCCTTACATCTAATGTATCTGCCAATTGTTGAGCGATATCAGGTGTCCAAATACTATGGTCACAAAGATGGCCGTCTTGATCTAGAGCGATGTTAGATATAGTAATATTAGATACAGTCATAAGGCGATTGTCACTACTTTATCAAACTGTGGGTCTTGGGTCATGGTTACCCAATCATCATCAGTTAAAACACCAGTTAGCTTGGCGTTTAAGTTTAGCTTGGCAGTCGTGTTGTTACTAAGCTGTGCGACATCATCAGCTAGAGCATAAATGCCAGCGATACCTTCTATATCACTATCACTTAAATAGGCATGAAGCCATTCAATAAAAGCGACAGTCGCGCCTAACAAGATAATGCTGTCACCAGCGCGCCATGTTAGTGCCATTTCTTCTGTGCTGCGCCTGAGTCTATCCATTGTGCTGTGTAATTGGTATAAAGTTGCCATATTAATTTTCCGAATGATTGCAGATAGCAAGTTAGTATCTAGAGAGAGATATCGTTAAAAAGCTAGGATCTGCTCAAAATCTTGTGAGTTAACGACTTCTGGTATTAGCGTAAGCTGCGAGGCCAAGTCACTTGGTACCATTCCTGTAAGCCAACCGCTAAATACATCCTCAGGTAGCCAAGCTGGTGGCATGTCATATAGTTCAAGAGATTGAATCATACCGTGCAAACGAGACTTCGGCTGCATTAATAATCCAAAGACAGGGGCGTCTAAATAAAGCTGTACCTCATGACCGAAAGTTGCAAGCGTCAAGGCGAGGGCACAGCCTTCATAACTTGCCATCTCCGTTGCAGTGCGCAGCTGAATGAGTAATTTCATAGGTTACTTCTCATTATTCATGATTAATATTTGTGCTCAATTGGCACTTAAAACTGTATTAGACGGCAGTTGCCTTGCATCATCATCGCAAGCTCGCTAAGTCCAACTAAATGAAAGCCATCGGCGATATTTTCACCATTCAGCTGATGGCGTGCGCTGTTATCGTTATCACTAATACCGCGACTAAGCGCGGTGCTGACGCATACAGGTAGCGAGAGCTGGTATTGCTTAGCAAGCGCTTGCCATTCTTGAGTTAAGTCGGTCTGGTCGGCTGACTGCCAGCGTAAACGATTGGCCATATGCGCCGCGTCAGCATAAAAAAAGACATTTAACGACTGCGTATCGTTTTCAACGACTTCCTGCTCATTATTCTTATCAGCAGGTTGTATTTGTTGCAGCTTTACTTGTTCTAAAAGGGCACGGGCATAACGCAGCGCCAACTGAGCAAGCGGCTGGCTCGGATCAGTAGTAAGTAGGAGTAGCGGGGTAGGTTTGTTAATTGTAGGCATGGTCATATACGTAGTATCGCCAGTTATCGGTTATTATTAATATTGAAAGAAAGATGGTTGAATATAAATAACGAGATTTTATCTCTATTCAGCTTTGCATTTATGTTGATTATCATGCATTTTAGTTGTCTATCTAGTATTCTTCAACATCTTACTATCAAAAGAGTTGTCCCTAGTTTAAGTTTTAAGTATTCATGCTACCATAAAGTTGACCCAGTCAAATGCTGTATGTATTTTAATAAGCAAACTTATAAAAATACAACGACTTATCTAGTGTGACCATCTCGTAAGAAAAAACTATGAACAATCATGCTTGGTTCAGGTAGTCTTATAGTCCTATGCTGTACGGAGCTCTTATCATTATGTCACCAGCTATGCCATCTAATAAATCTAATAACCAAGGTTATCAGCCCACACCCGAACAGATACAAGTCTTAAGCACTGCAAGTGCTTTTGCCTATCAGATTTGGGAAAGTCGAACGATCTCTTGCCAGACGTTTTTGCGCAGTTATTCACTTAATCAAACGTTGACGCGTCAGCAGATAGATGACCTTATTCAGGATTATACTTTAGATGATAACTATCAGCTTGGTGATGAAACAACAGTGATGAGAGGTCTGCGCAATCTGCGAAATCTATTAATGATGCGCTGGATTTGGCAAGATGCATTGGGAATGATTGAGCTTGAGCAGTTGACTGATGAGCTTTCTGAGCTTGCTGACGGCTGTATTCTATTTGCCAAGGATTATACTTATCAGCATCTAGTCGCCCAATATGGTCAACCGACTTTTATTGATGCAACAGGTGTAAAGCACATGGACGATATGGCAATTATGGCCATGGGTAAGCTTGGCGCGCATGAACTAAATTTATCGAGCGATATTGATTTAATCTTCGTCCATCAAGCACGTGGCGAGACTGATGGAGATAAGGCACAGGGCACGCGAAGTATTGATAATAAGCGCTTTATGACCCGTCTTGGACAAGGCATTATTAAGCTCTTGGATAATTGTACGGCAGATGGTTTTGTGTTCCGAGTAGATATGCGTTTGCGTCCATGGGGTGATGGTAGTGATTTGGCTATTCATCTGTCAGCATTACAAAAGTATTTCGCCAATCATGGTCGGGCATGGGAACGTTTTGCTTGGCTAAAAGCACGCGTAGTTGGTCAGATTACGCCGCCGTTTTATGACGAGCTACAGTCGCTCATCAAGCCATTCGTTTTTCGGTATTACGTTGATTATAGTGCCTTTTCAGCGCTGCGTGAGATGAAGTCGCTCATTCAAAACCAAGTCGCACAGCGAGAAGACTTAGATAATATTAAGCTTGGTGCCGGTGGTATTCGTGATATCGAGTTTATTGTACAAGCCTTTCAGCTTATTTATGGCGGTCGTCATCCACAACTGCAGGTTAAGTCATGCCTGCAAGCAATGGAGGCACTATGTGAGCTTGAATATCTTGAGCCTCCTACCTATGAGCAGCTACAGGCGGCTTATCGGTTTTTACGTCGACTTGAGCATGGCATCCAAGCGATTAATGATCAGCAGACCCAGCGCCTGCCACATGATCTACAGTGGCAGCACAATTTGGCCATTACTTTAGGCTTTGAGAATTGGGAAGCATTATTAACAACGCTTAATCATCATCGAGACAATGTAAACCTACCATTTGAACGTATGGTAACTGAACGACAAGTACCAGCTCAAGAAGATAACAAGCTTGAGCCTGTTAATCTTGATGAACAAATTGCAAAGCTTGACACGGTATTGACAGAACAGAACCGCGCAAAACTAGAAACTTTCTGGCAATCGAAAATGGTAGCCAACCTAAGCGATGAAGCTAGAACGCGTCTAGATGATGCTTATCCAGTAATCATTCATGCTTTGCTTGCGCATCAAGAACAACAGCAGTTGGCCAATAGCGCACTACCGCGCCTGATCGCTTTGCTTGAGGCAATTTGTCGGCGCTCAATCTATCTAGTAATGATTGCAGAAAACCCTAATGCCACGGTTGAGTTGATTCCGATGTTGTCTGCCAGCCCTTGGATTGCCAATGAGCTGGCACGTTATCCTGTGTTACTTGATACCTTTTTACAGCAGCGCTATCGTCATCTGCCGGACAAGCTAGAGCTACACGACATCTTGCGTCAGCGTCTTTTGCGAGTAGAGCCTGATGACGAAGAAGAGTTGCTTAGTGTGTTGCGTTTGTTTAAAAAGAACCAAGTACTGGCCGTTGCGGCTAGTGACGTCTTGGCTGAACGGCCCATTATGAAAGTATCAGACTCCTTGACCTACATTGCAGCCGTCGTGCTAGAAGCCGCACTTGAACGTGCTTTTGCAGAATTGGTCAAGCGTTATGGTTATCCTATCGCTCAAAACGGTGATCCAGTAACCGAAGCGGATTGTGGTTTTGCTATTATTGGTTATGGTAAGCTTGGTGGCCTTGAGCTGTCTTATTCCTCTGATTTAGATTTGGTGTTTTTACACAAGATAAAAGAGCAGGGAATGACGACTGGTGAAAAGTCAGTAAGCGGGATGAAGTTCGCCGCACGCCTGGCTCAAAAGCTCATGACTTATCTCAATACGCAAACGCGTGATGGACGCGCTTATGAGATTGATATGCGTCTGCGACCATCGGGTAATGCAGGTATGATGGTGGTTTCTTGTCATGCCTTTGAGACTTATCAGCGTGAAAAAGCATGGGCTTGGGAGCATCAAGCATTGGTTCGAGCACGGGCAATATGTGGCGACAAACGTGTAACAGCGCTTTTTTGTGATATTCGCCGTACGATATTATCACTGCCACGTACGCTTGATGAAGTGCGTACAGAAGTAACAAGTATGCGCATCAAGATGCAAAAGCATCTGGGCACTAGCCAGTGGCAGCAACAAGCAGGCAAGTTCCATCTCAAGCAAGACGCTGGTGGCATCATTGATATTGAGTTTTTAGCGCAATTTGCGGTACTCGCGTATTCGCATGAGTATCCAAGCCTGACTAAGTGGAGCGACAACGTGCGTATCTTTGAAGAGGTCGCGCTGCTTGGCATTTGGGAGGAGCAAGTCTGTCAAGATTTGACAGATGCTTATTTGCGTATTCGCGCTGCCACCCATCAGTTAGCATTGGCTGAGCAATCATTGTTGGTGGATGAGTCATTGTGGACAGAGACGCGTGCGCTGGTGCAAGCTCAGTGGCAACATCTTATGGGTGTTCCCCCAAGAGAAGAGAAATAAGTTTTTCTACCAAAAGTGATATAAACAAAAGCCATGCAGTGACAAACCAAAATATTTCATTTGCTTGGCCTGCCGATGATATAATCATTTGCACACTAATACGGACTCAGTGTAAGCATGCAATTTTAATTAAAATACTTACTTAAAACTCAACAAAAAAGTTAGTCGTCAGTACTAACATAAGGATCTTTACATGAATATGGCAACACAGGAAGGCAAGCTTTGGATGAATGGCACAATGGTTGAACAGCCCGATGCCAAAGTTCATGTACTTACCCATAGTTTGCATTATGGTATGGCTGTGTTTGAAGGCGTACGTGCCTACCAGACCGCTGACAAGCGCACGGCGATTTTCCGTTTAAAAGACCATACCGACCGTCTGCTAGGTTCTGCAAAAATCTTCCAAATGGACGTACCTTTTGATGCCGCTACTTTAGAACAAGCGCATAAAGATGTAGTTAAACAAAATAACTTAGCAGAAGCTTATATTCGTCCACTTATTTGGGTTGGCGCAGAAAAGCTAGGTCTATCTTCGCATGGCAACAGTATCAATGCGATGGTTGCTGCTTGGCATTGGGGCGCTTATTTGGGCGACGAAGGTATCCAAAACGGTATCCGCGTCAAGACATCATCGTACACACATCACTTGCCTAATGTCACGATGTGCAAAGCAAAAGCCTCTAGTAACTATCCAGTATCTATTATGGCAAACCAAGAGGTTACTCGTAATGGTTACGACGAAGCTATCTTGATGGATCCGCAAGGCTATGTCTGTCAAGGTGCAGGTGAGAATTTGTTTTTGGTTAAGAATGGTGAGTTACATACTCCAGATCTAGCTGGTGGTGCACTTGACGGTATCACTCGTCGCACTATTATTCAGTTCGCTGCTGACCTAGGTATTAAAGTTACTGAACGTCGTATCACTCGTGATGAATTCTATTTAGCAGATGAAATCTTTATGACGGGCACAGCTGCTGAAGTAACACCTATCCGTGAATATGATGATCGTACTATTGGTAACGGTGGCCGCGGTGAGATCACCGAAAAGCTACAATCCTTATATTTTGATGTGGTGCATGGTCGTAATGAAAAATATATGGATTGGTTAGACTTTATTGATTAATTATCAATTTATTTAAAGAAACTAAAAAGGCTGAACATAATTGTTCAGTCTTTTTTTTATGCTAATATACTCGTCATATTATTTATTCACAAGATTAAAGCGAGTAGTTTCAATGTCGATAGGTACTAAAACAGTAGATAACAAAAACATTAAGCAAATTATTTGTATTAAGTGGGGCACAAAATATGGTGCTGATTATGCCAATAAGCTATATGGTATGGTGTCACGCAACATTACCCCGCCGTTTCGTTTTGTCTGTTTTACCGATGACACAACAGACGTACGTTCAGAGATTGAGTGTCAAGAACTGCCACCTCTAGATGTTACGATGCCAACTAACACCTTAGGTAAATGGCCAAAGTCACGGCTTTGGGGCGAAAAGTTAGGTGATTTATCGGGTACGGTTTTATTTGTAGATTTGGATGTCATTATAGTAGATAGTCTTGATCCATTCTTTGAGTATGGCGAACCAGATGACGTTATTTTATCTTATAATCCAAGTAACCCTCTGGAGCGTCTAGGACAGACATCATGCTTTAGGTTTCAGGTAGGCTCATTGGTATCGCTACAAGAGAAGTTCAAGGCAGATCCACAAGGAATCGCTGACGAGTATCGTTTTGAACAGCGCTTCGTGACGCGTAATGCACCAGGCGGTGTAGAACTATTTCCAAAGGCATGGGTGGCACACTTTAGACGTAAATGCCGTCAGCCATTTCCGCTTAATTATATTAAGGAGCCAAAGATTCCTAAAGGTGCTCGTATCGTCATCTTCCCAGGTGATTTATATCCTACGCACGCTATTGAAGGTAGATACAATAAAAATGCTGCCAATAATCCTAAAGATCATTTAAAAAGACTCACTGAGCCCAAAAATCTAAAAAGTCCATTACGTCATTTACGTCATTTTATCTTGCCAGTAGGCTGGATTGAAAAGTATTGGAAGGAATAGTTAGATATTACTTCTGAAAATATCAAGTTAATTATCAATTTGCTAATAAGTTATAAAATATGAACCAACATCCTAAAATAGCTGTGCTTATTATTAGTAATCTTAGAGGAGGCGGTGCAGAGCGCTCTGTACTTACTCTAGGACAAGGATTCTATGAGTTAGGTTACGAGGTTCACGTCCTAAGGTTCAAAACTATAGCAGAGTATGACCTTAATCCAAATTTAAACTATCATGTATTTAACTTGAAACCCTATCGAATAATCCCAAAAGGACAGATTCGTCATCAGTTATTTGCCCGTGCAGTTGATAAGTACATTTCAAGTAAAATAGGGCAGGCAGATATTGTTCTATCTAATCTAGAACCTTCTGATAGAGTTATGGTCTATAGTAAATTACCTCATGTTATGTATGTGATCAGAAATAATACCTCTCATAGATTTGGATTAATTAACAACCCTAAAGCTAAAGATAAAATTAGAAAGTTGCAAAAAATATATGAAAAACATCCCTGTATCTGTATTTCAAAAGGGGTTGAGAATGATTTACGAGCTAATTTAGGTTCTAATATCATTACTACTACAATTTACAATCCTTTTGACAAAAGCGCTATTGAACAACTAGGTAACGAGACGCTTAGTTGCTCTCATGAAGTGCTCAAATCTAAACAATATCTTTTGCATGTTGGGAGCTTTAAACCTCAAAAAGCCCATGATGTCCTGCTCAAAGCTTACGCAGAATCATCTAGATTATATCCTCTAGCATTGTTAGGACAAGGTCAATTACTTGACCAAACTAAAGAATTGGCCGAAAGCTTAGGTATCGCTGATAGGGTGGTGTTTCTAGGGTTTGATAAAAACCCTTATCCCTTTATGAAACATGCAAAAGGATTGGTTTTATCGTCACATTTTGAGGGTTTTGGACGTGTAATAGTGGAATCATTGGCTTTAAAAACTCCAGTGGTGAGCACCGACTGTCCGTCAGGACCAAATGAGCTACTACCTGTTCAAAATCTTGTACCTGTAGATGATGTACCTGCTCTAGCGAATAAAATGACAGCATTGATGGCAGAGCCACAGAAATTTGCAGTTAGATTTGATGAACAGTTTTTACCTAAGAATATTGCTCAGCAATATGTTGATTACTTAGATGCTAAGTAGTTTCTTAAGACGTAAACAGTTATGACAATAAAAGTAAATATATTTGTAAAAAGAGCAGAGGAAGTTATAGGTTTTTTAGCGTAAAAATTCTACTTACTCGTGACATTAAAACTCAGTTAACAAGGTTTTTCATGAGTAACAATATTATAGAAAAACAAGAAAGTAGTGACAAAATGGTTCAAAAAAAGGTATTACTTGTCATTAACTGTCTACAAGGTGGAGGTGCAGAGCGCTCCGTCCTTACTTTGGGACAAGGCTTCTATGAGCTGGGTTATGAAGTACATGTGTTGAGATTCAAGCCCCTCGTAGAGTATGATCTCAATCCAAATCTAATCTATCATGTGCTACGATCTAAGCCATATAAATTAATACCAAATGCGCAACTTCGCTATCAGTTGTTTGCACGTACTGTTGATAGGTATATTCTAAGTAATATAGGTCAGCCAGATATTATTTTATCTAACCTTATACCTTCAGACCGAGTTATGGTCCATAGTAAATTACCTAACCTTATGTATGTTATTAGAAATACGATTTCTAATAAATTTGAATTAAACAACCATTCTGAAGTTAATAAAGTTAAAAAGCTACAGAATATTTATGGGAAGCATCCTTGCGTCTGTGTTTCAAGAGGTGTCGAGAAGGATTTGCAAGCCAGTTTGGGTTCGTGTATTTCTAGCACCACAATTTATAATGCGTTTGACAAAGAGTTAATTGAGAAGCTGGCTAGCGAGCCACTCAACTTGCAGCATGAAGCACTAAGATCAAATCAATATCTTTTGCATGTAGGTAGCTTTAAACCTGAAAAAGCCCATGATGTGCTATTAAATGCCTATGCTCAATCATCTATGGCATATCCTCTAGTGTTACTGGGTAAAGGAAAAATGCTTGACCAAACGAGAGCGTTGGCTAAAAAATTAGGAATTTCTGATAAAGTTATATTTTTAGGGTTCAACAAAAATCCTTATCCCTTTATGAAAGATGCAAAGGGATTTGTGCTATCCTCACGCTCCGAAGGCTTCGTTAGAGTTATACCCGAGGCAATGGCTCTGAACGCTCCAGTGATAAGTACTAACTGTCAGTCAGGTCCAAGTGAGATGTTACCGATTTATAATCTTGTACCTGTAGATGATGTACCTGCTCTAGCGAATAAAATGACAGCATTGATGGCAGAGCCGCAGAAATTTGTAGTTAGCTTTGATGAACAGTTCCTACCTAAAAATATTGCTCAGCAATATATCGACTACATGGCTTCTTAGTGAAATTTTATAAAGCATAACTGAAAACAGTTAGAGCGTATATGCAGGTAGTAGGCTAAGTAAAACGTGAAGATTCTTTACTTAAACTGAGTAATATTGTTTGTACCACGCGACAAATCTTGCAATTCCATCTTCAATATTGGTTTCAGGCTTAAAGCCAACGTCACTTATAAGCTCATTTATATCCGCATAGGTAATCGGTACATCACCTGGCTGCATTGGCAATAAGTTTTCTTTGGCTTTTTTACCACAGGCGTTTTCAATTGCTGTAATAAAACGGCGCAAAGTAATAGGCTGATTATTACCGATGTTATAAATTTTATATGGCGCATTTGCTGTGGTTATGGAAGAGGTCTGAGGAGAAGGAGTCTTATCTATTATACGGACGATACCTTCTACAATATCATCAATGTAGGTAAAGTCGCGTTGCATCTCGCCATTGTTAAATACATCAATTTCTTCACCAGCTAATATCTTTTTAGTGAAGGAAAAATAAGCCATATCAGGTCGACCATAAGGACCATAAACCGTAAAGAAGCGTAAACCAGTCGTAGGAAGGTTATATAAATGGCTGTAGGAATGTGCCATTAATTCGTTAGATTTTTTCGTGGCTGCATATAAGCTGATAGGAAAATCAACACAATCAGCAGTTGTAAATGGCTGCTTTATATTCATACCATAAATAGAACTAGAGCTGGCATATATCAAGTGCTTAACGTTAGTGTGTCTGCATCCTTCAAGAACATTCAAAAATCCCACCACGTTTGAGTCAATATAGGCATTTGGATTTTCAATAGAATATCGTACACCAGCTTGAGCCCCAAGATTGATGACAATATCAAATTTATAGTTAGAGAAGAGAGTAGACATTGCCTCACGATCGGCAAGATCTAGCTTAATAAATGTAAATATATCTGCTGATGAGTTTTCACCTAGCATTTTTATGCGATCATTTTTCAAATCTACATCATAGTAGTTATTGATGTTATCAATACCAACAATAAAGTAGTTCTTATCTAATAATTTTCTTATGAGATGAAAACCGATAAAACCTGCTGCACCAGTTACTAAGATTTTCATTAATCGCTCCCAAATAAATCTCGAGTAAATACTTTGTGCGAGACATCTTGTATATCGGATGACAACCGATTTGCGACAATGACATCACTCATCGCTTTAAATTCTGCCAAATCCTCTATCACGCGCGAATTAAAGAAATCCTTTTCTTTTAAGACAGGTTCATAGACAACAACCTCAATACCTTTTGCTTTAATACGTTTCATAATTCCTTGAATAGCAGAGGCTCTAAAGTTATCCGAACCGCTTTTCATTACCAGCCGATGCACTCCAACGATTTTCGGTTTTCTTTCGATAATTTTATCAGCGATAAAGTCTTTACGAGTTCCATTAGAGTCAACGATGGCTTTAATAAGATTGCTTGGCACTTCATCGTAATTCGCTAATAGTTGCTTGGTATCTTTTGGCAAGCAATAACCGCCATAACCAAATGATGGATTGTTGTAATGATCACCTATACGAGGATCTAAACCAACCCCTTCAATAATTTGTTTGGTTTCTAGTCCAAATATCTGTGCATAAGTATCCAATTCATTAAAATACGCAACACGCATTGCTAAATAGGTATTTGAGAATAGTTTGATAGCTTCGGCTTCAGTAGATTTAGTGAAGAGTTGTGGCACATCTTTTCTTATAGCTCCCTCAAGCAATAAATCTGCAAACAGTTGAGCACGTTTGGACTGTTCGCCAACGACGATTCTTGAAGGATAAAGATTGTCGTACAAGGCTTTCCCTTCTCTTAGAAATTCAGGAGAAAAAATAATGTTCTCTGTTGAATAACGTTTTCTTGCTTCACTAGTATATCCAACTGGTACGGTTGATTTAATAATGATTAAGGCTTTCTGATTTACTGAAATGACTTGCTCGATAACATCTTCTACACTACTAGTGTTGAAATAATTAGTTTTCGAATCGTAATCAGTAGGCGTAGCAATAATAATGAAGTCAGCGTCTTTATAGGCGTTTTTAGCATTTAAGGTCGCTGTAAAATCAATATTTTTGTTCAACAAAAAATCTTCGATATCTTTATCTTCGATAGGAGATTTTTTTGAATTGAGCAGTTCAATTCTTTCTGGGACAACGTCAACTGCAATCACTTTATTATGTTGAGCAAGCAACATAGCATTTGATAAGCCTACGTAGCCTGTACCTACTACTGTTATTTTCATAAAAAATCCAAATATACATTTAATTTATTATTCTAGGTTTGTTTCTATTCACTGGTATCTAATAATAAAGATGGCAAGTGCGCTGAAAATTTCTGCATCATAGCACTAGTAACTCTCTGATAGGAATCTGAATCAAGAAGATCTAGACTTTGTATACAGCCATATTTAACCTCATCTTTTTGTAAATTTGTTATAAAGTTCTCAACACCACTTTTATTTTTTAGATAATTTATAGTTGTAGGAGGTTTTAAACAAGCCTCCTTTTGTTGAATTTTTAAATGGTTTGTAAGGGTAATAGGATTAAATTGGGCGACATCTCTAAATCTATACTTGATTTGCTCGCTTAGTAATTGTACGTTGCTTAAAAGATAATTTTTTAGTGTGGTTTTATCTACCATATGCGGATAATGATGAATTTCGAAAAACTGATTCATGTTAAGGATCTGAGCGCTTAGCATTTGAGCAGTAGTGTGCTTAGGTTGAACCTTTGTTCCTAATATTTTTTGTAAGGATTTTCTATATTTAAGCTTAGCCTTTATAGCTGAGCTTTTTCTCCAATGACCGTGGATAATAATACTATCATCATCTAGAAAGTCTCCAATTTTTGCAGGCTGATTAAAAAAGAAATCATCATTCATGTATATGAAGTAGTCGGATAGTTCAGGAATATTCCACAACATAGTTTCGATAGATCTGGTATTAAAAGTAGGTAAGAACTGCTCGTAACCTAAAAATATATCTTTGTGATCTACAATGCGAATCTTATCCTTTGGACAAAGACCTTCATTGAAAAATTCATTAATAAACTCTGGTTGTTGTTGGTCAGTAACAACATATATATGGCGGCAGAAAGGAACATATTTAATAATAGAGGCAATATTGTAATAGATCTCATTATTACTTGCGAAGCGTGTTGCACTTACGGCACCTGAGGCTACGTTTTCTGTTTTCTTATAATGTTCTCTTTTCTTTTTAAGTGTTGGACTATCGCCATCTACCCATGCAATTACAACATCTATTTTCCTTTCACCCTGCTGTTTCATATCTTATCCTATCGTTCTATTATTAATATTCTTACAACCAAAGGCTTAGACTGGTATAGTTAAACCCTTTACCAGTGTTGTCATTGACGGCTCTTAACGGACAAATCTGACCATAAAAGATAATGATTTTTCTATAGGCAGGAAAACAGAATGCGCATAAAATTTAATTTATGAATAGCGTCATTATGAAAGTAGATGAGACTATCATATAAAGTAAGTTTGCTGCAATAATTAACGGATTGGTTGGTTATTAATAGATATTAAGAAAGCTATATCAAGGCAATTATGACTCAACCTATTATTCTCCTGATATTAAAAGCACTAGAGGGGCGCGGTGCTGAACGTATGGTCACCACATTGGCTCGTGCCTATGTGAAGATGGGCTATCGTGTTCATGTACTTTGCTTAGAGAATACGCAGGAGATGATATTAGACTCTCGCGTTCAGCATCATATGGTTTCGTACAATGAGCCTCTCTTTGAACAAGAAATTGAACAAGTAGCCGCATACAAGGCAGTTGCTGAGCGCATAGATTGTTATGTTGTTGAAAATATAGGAAAGCCAGATTTAATACTCGTCAATATCTATAAACTAAATTGGATTATGGCTTACAGCCAATTACCGAATATAGTAAATGTATTGCATACGGCATTATCTAGACAATTCAAAGATAAGTTGTCAAGAGCGCCAGTTCATACTATCGCACACTTGAAATTTGTATATGGTACTCATCCTTGCAGTTGCGTGAGCGAGGGTGCACGTAAAGATTTAATAGCGCTTATAGGCAATATTAGTAGGACAACAACGATTTATAATCCATGTGATGTTGATGACATTAAAAAGGCAGCCTTACAGATGCCAGATATTGAACAATTTGGCTTAACCATTAAAGGATATATAATTCACGTAGGGTCGTTAGATACGATGAAGGGTCATTGTGATTTGTTGCAAGCTTATGCTAGGACAGACCGTAAGCTGCCGTTGGTACTAGTCGGTAAGGGCAAGCTTGAAGATGAGATTGAACGGTTATCCATTCAACTTGGTATTGAAGATTGTGTGAAATTTTTGGGATTTCAAGCCAATCCTTACTCTTTGATTTCGTCGTCAGCATTGCTGGTACTTTCATCAAAGTTTGAAGGATTTGGTTATGTCATCGTAGAAGCGCAAGCGTTAGAGGTGCCAGTAATTAGTACTGATTGTCCATTTGGTCCAAGAGAACTATTGCCAGAACAAAACTTAGTACCTGTCGGAGATATTGATGCATTAACAACACTAATTAATGAAGCAATGAGTAATCTGAGCAAATACAAAGCGCCTTTAAATCAGCAGATGTTGCCCAACCACGTCGCTTGTCAATATCTAAGGTTCGGTCAAAATTATTGAAGTTAAAAATGAGGTAAATCGAGGTTATTGAATAAGCTTCTGGAAATAGGAGAGTGATTATAAACAATAACTCCATGTTCTTTGTAGACTCTGCCTAATAAATTAAACGATGGCACAATACGACCATTAATTGCCTTATCAAGTTTACTTGGAGCGCTATTGTCTGTATTTTCATAAAATCGTGGCTCATTGCTATTAAGTAGATCGATACCGTAAAGATGAATGACGATAGCGTGACGAGAAAATGCTAACTGCGCTGCCACATAAGCCACTGTGCCTGCTTCTACAAATCCATAGGTAACATCAAGAGATACTCCGATAGCAGTAGGTTTATGACTATCCTCAATGATAAAATTAGGATTTTTAGCAAAGTAGGATAAAGGTTTTTTTCTATTAAACCATCTTTTTTTAAAAGCTAACTTACTAAACAAAAACTTATTTGATTTGACTCCCCAAGGTCTATCTACTGGGTATAGTATACGCATTGCATTATGATAAGTACGCATGATATCAGGATGTGTTACGGCCAGTGCTTCAAACACAGCTAAAGTCGCATATAAGGGCTGACCCGTATAATGCTGCTGTAAAATTTCAGGATGATGGTTGATAAAGTAGGCATCGCTAATCACATAGCCGACGACATCAGTAAAGCAATATTGCTTAGTTAGACTAATACTACCATTGACAAAAATAGTGGGTATATCTAGTAAATCTGAGAGTTGTAAATGAGTAATAGAAGGGCCAGAGGCGATAATATTTATGGCTTGCTTATGCAGGCTTTGTTTTGATTCCTTGGCATTAAAAGCTTCGATAGTGATGGTCTGATTGTCAATATCAAAGTCAACGGTGGAAGGTAGTGCCAAATTTAGCGCCATATTATTTTCCAATTTTTACTTTCAACCGCTTCATGTCATTGTTTTTTGATAGCTATAATACTGATCAATTATATCGCGTTGAATAAGGAAGTAATAATAGGCGCCTAAATATTTTTACAGCCAATACTTTTTTAGCCAAGGACTTGGCTTCACATGGCGATACCATTTACCACCGCCTCCAGCTATCGCATCTGGTGGATTAATCTCCCCGTGGAAGATAATGATTTTTGCACCGTCAGGAAGTTTTGGTGCTCGCATAAAATTAAAAGGAATGGGCGCAATGCATTGATATTTAAAGCTGACGCACCATTCCTTATCCCAGTATTCTAAATGATGATGTTCACGTAAATAGTTAGATAGATAAGCCTGTTCATGGCGTACTTCCGAGCTGATTTTAGCAAAATTCTGCTCAAAATTATTTAGTAAGTTGGGGTAAGTGTTTTGACCGATTCTAAATCGATACACTGAGCTATTACCCACCATGCGCCATGGCTTTTTCCAGTCACGGATAATCACGACACTATCATCATGTTCGGCTTTATAAGTGAAGAAGCTATCAATATTGTCGACGATAACGATATCAATATCTAAAAATAGCGCGATACCTTTTAGACCATATAATTCAGGCTTAAAAGTAGTGAGCTTTTTCCAGCCGCGCTCAGGTAGCCCAGCTGGTAGATTAAGTTCAGGGATAGGATAGCATTTTACTGCAGGATCAATACCGCTACTATCATCAGTTAGGCAAACCATTTGAAAGTCTAAAGTCAGATGCCTACTGACCATATTGTACAAGCGGTTGACGTATTCAGGACCATACTTGTTACCCCATTTCATACAGATGATATAACGCTGTTCAGTCTTACTATCGCTGGTATGAACTTGAACGGTAGATAAGGATTCAGTTGTGTCAGTTGCCATAATAGACTCGTATGGATATCAAGGAAGGATTGAGAATGCTGCTAATCTTAGCATAGATGTGATTATCTGTACGTTAGCAAGCTTAAGCGTACGTACTAGGTATCTACACTATCGTTACGATGCTCAGCCTGATTGACACGAATAAAATCAGCTAGAGCAGTCTCACTAGCGCGATAAGGATTGCCCAAGACAGGTAAGTTTTTGAAACGTCGATAACCCCACATATAATGGTTAAAGTTATCGGTAATCATATTTTCCATAGCCCGATTTAGTGCATCTGCAGCAATAGAGGCATCACGATCGTAGAGGGCTGGATCATCAAGCTTATAGCAATAGATATCAAATCCACGTCCGTCATCACGACGAATACAAGATATTCCGACCAATGCACATTTGGTTTTGCTGGCAAGCTTGGAGGCAAGCGTGCTGGTCAAAGTCTTAACACCAAAGAAGGGCACAACGACACCACCTGAAGGATCAGGAACGTGATCAGGCAGTACAATACTAAAACCACCTTGTTTGAGGGTTTTAAATACTGCTTTGACACCACTACCATCGGTAGGTACTAGCGTTGCATTAAGACGTGCACGGCCTTGTAGGACAAATTCATTAGTGATATCGCCCTTAACAGGCTTATACATGATAGTCGGCGCTCCAAACTGATTTAGCCATGCGTTCATCATTTCCCATGTACCCAAATGCGGTACGATAGCAAGCATCCCATTGGGATTGGCAAGTCCTTCTAAAAGAAGCTCTTTGTTATGGACATCACGGATTTGAGCAATGCTCCATTCGGGTAACATTGCCCAGCTCTTTATAGATTCGACACTACTTAGGCACTGGTGACGAACAATATCTTTAACTAAAGTTTTTTTCTGAGATTCAGATAGTTTAGGGGCGATAAGCCTCATATTGATTTTGATAGTGCGCACCAAACTCGAATTTGGTAGCCACATTATAATCAAAGCCACAAAACGTGCCAGCATCTGTAATACAGACAGTGGCACGTACTTGAAAATATGATACGGATTCATAAACATTCACATAGTGATGAATCACATAATAAGACATTGAATGAATAACCGTTCATTATCAAACCATCTATTGAGAAGGTTTGTTGGTGTCGGCTTGCGCTTTTTCGCGCACACGAATACCAAGATCACGTAGCTGCTTGCTATCGACTTCAGCAGGTGCTTGGGTCAATGGGCACTCAGCAGTTTTGGTTTTTGGGAAGGCAATGACATCACGAATAGAGTCCGCACCGACCATGAGCATAATTAAGCGATCTAAACCAAAGGCCAAACCACCATGCGGAGGCGCACCGAATTTTAATGCGTCAAGCAAGAAACCAAACTTGTCTTCAGCCTCTTGCTCACCGATACCTAAAGCATCAAGTACGGCTTGCTGCATATCAAAGGTATTGATACGTAAGCTACCACCGCCAACTTCTGTACCATTCAGTACCATATCATAAGCAATAGATAGAGCGTTTTCTGGACTATCTTTTAGCTCCTGCACTGATCCTTTAGGCTTAGTAAACGGATGGTGCATTGATGTCCAGCGACCATCATCAGTTTGCTCAAACATTGGGAAGTCAGTCACCCAAAGTGGTGCCCACTTACACGTCGTCATTGCTAAATCTAGACCAATTTTCTGACGTAGTGCACCGATTGCATCATTGACGATACTGGCTTTATCCGCACCGAAGAAGATAATATCGTTGCTTTCAGCACCAGTACGCTCAATCAAGCTGACCAATACATCATCAGTCATGTTTTTGATGATAGGAGACTGTAGGCCAGATTCTTGCTCCACGCCGTTGTTGATGTTGCTGGCGTCATTGACTTTAATGTACGCCAAACCGCGCGCACCATAAATACCAACAAACTTGGTATAGGCGTCAATCTGCTTACGACTTAATGAGGCGCCACCAGGGATGCGTAGGGCAGCAACGCGACCTTTAGGATCGTTAGCAGGACCGGAGAATACTTTAAATTCAACGTCTTTCATCAAGTCTGCAACGTCGACCAATTTTAATGGAATACGTAAGTCAGGCTTGTCTGACGCATAGTCACGCATTGCTTCAGCATAAGTCATACGTGGGAATTGCTCAAATTCAACATCCATCATAGTTTTAAATAGATGCTTGATAAGACCTTCGTTGATATTCATGATTTCTTCTTCATTTAAGAAAGAAGTCTCAATATCGACTTGGGTAAATTCAGGCTGACGGTCAGCACGTAAATCTTCATCACGGAAACACTTAGCGATTTGATAATAGCGATCAAATCCTGACACCATTAATAATTGCTTGAACAACTGCGGTGATTGCGGTAAGGCAAAGAAGTTACCTGGGCGCGTACGTGAAGGTACAAGATAGTCACGAGCACCTTCAGGCGTAGCACGAGTCAAAATAGGGGTTTCAACATCCAAAAAGCCATGATCGTCTAAGTAACGACGAATTGCTGAAGTGGCTTTGGCGCGGAACACCATACGCTCTTGCATTTGCGGACGACGCATATCAAGATAGCGATACTTTAAACGCAAATCTTCTGAAACCGTTGTATTTTCATCATTCAAAGGAAAAGGCGGGGTTTCAGATTTGGCTAATACTTCAATCTCTTTGCCCAACAGCTCAATTTGACCGCTGGTCATATTAGCGTTTTCAGTACCTTCATAACGACGACGAACGCGGCCAGTGATTTTAAGTACATATTCAGGGCGTACCGCATCAGCAGTGGCGAATGCTTCTGGGGTATCGGGATCAACCACTACCTGCAGAAGGCCTGCACGGTCACGCATGTCTAAGAAGATCACCCCACCATGATCGCGACGACGATGTACCCAGCCTACGATACTAATAGTTTGTTCCAGCAAGCTTTCAGTGACAGCACCACAATATTCGTCTCGGTATTCGCTGTGCATCGCCATTTCGCTATCCGTTGTAATACTCTGCGTCATAATATTAGTTATCCAGTTGTCAGCCCAGTTCAAAGTACGATAATGCAGCCATCGCTATGTGATTTCAACCATCGCTATTTTTTGATTAACCCAGTACAAACTATTATGGCAACTATAGCCATTTAGTAAGCTTGGCGTAGTTTGTCGATTGAAATTATTGGTTCAAATGGCGCCGCTATCTTAATGCATGTTGTATTCATGTCATTAAAAAATAGCAAATAAAACGCGATCAAGACAAATCCTCGTCGCGTTGGCTGCATAAAAATAGATGTAAGCGCATATTATGCCTAAAGTGCTTTTGTTATACAACTCTCCTCGCGCAATCCTAGTACAATCAACCATTAATGATGAGGTGACATAAGATTATTACAGTACTCTTATACCGTTAGCTCATAAAGTGATTAAATATTGCCACCTTGCTTGAAAACTATCTATAACGTGCACATATCAAGCTAACGCTAACCCTATAATGTAAACAAGCTAGCCTCTTATTTAAGGAAACCGCTTCATGCTATTTCATCCTTCTAAAAACCCTGTTGAGTTAAGAATTATTCATCTCAATAAAAGCCAAGAACAACGTCGCCAAGATTTAATGGAAGCGACGCAAGGCAAAGCTGCATTAAAACAGTTAAAAAAGCGCATGGCCAAAAAAGCCAAGCAAGCTCTAAAAGATAAAGCCAAAGGTAAAAATAAAGGCCAGCAAGTATTCGTACTCGACTTCGATGGTGATCTTAAAGCGACTGCTGTTAAGCATTTACGTGAAGAGATTAGTACGCTAATAAGTACGGCTAATGAAGGTGATGAGGTCGTTGTGCGTCTCGAATCAGGTGGTGGCTTAGTGCATGGATATGGGCTTGCAGCAGCGCAGTTAGCTCGTCTAAAAGATGCGGGGCTTAAGTTGACCGTCTGTGTGGATAAAGTAGCTGCGAGCGGCGGTTACATGATGGCCTGTGTTGCTGATAAGATTATCGCAGCACCATTCGCTGTTATCGGTTCGATTGGCGTAGTCTCGCAGCTACCGAACTTCCATAAATGGCTCAAAAACCACGATGTTGATTACGAGATGTTCACGGCAGGTGACTACAAGCGTACGGTAACGGTCTTTGGTGAAAACGATGCAGAAGATCGAGCCAAATATCAAGAAGAGCTTGAGCAAACGCATGTGCTATTTAAACATTTTGTCAATCGCTATCGCTCAATGCTAGATTTAGATAAAGTGGCTACCGGCGAGCATTGGTATGGTGAAGATGCTTTGCATCTCAATTTGGTTGATAAGCTCCAAACCTCGGATAGCTATCTTTTAGAGCTGATGGATAATAATGAAGTCTATGCACTGCATTCACGCCAAAAGCCAACCTTGGCAGAAAAATTAGGGCTGTCGCAAGCGGCAGAAGCAACTTTGAGTATGGCTGCTGATAAGCTACCTGATGCTTTGATGCGCTTTGATTTTAACAGTCGTTTAAATATTTTAAAATAGAATATTAGCGATTAGATGCAATCATAAGACACGAAATTATTGCTGAAAATTGTGTATTGATTCAACAAATTTGTTTAGTAAATATAAAGGTGTGGCCTAGTCGGTCGCGCCTTTTTTGCTGTTTATTCATAATGCCTATGTTATAAATGTAGCAGATGGGAAAGAGTAAACGTACGTACACCGTAAAAGCTAAACTAGATTTTTATATAAAATATATAACAAGGAAGAGGAATATAATAATGTCTACCAATACATCTACCGCTATGTTTACCGCAACGCCACATGGCCAAGCTATGTATGAGCAAGTCAAAGACTTTATCGCTACTCAAATTGAGCCGATAGAAGCGCAGTTTTGGCAAGATTGTCACGAGCAAAATCCTGATGGCAATTGGAAAAACTGGCAATGGCCTGAAAAATACGAAAGCTTACGTAAACAAGCTCGTGAAGCTGGTCTATGGAATCTGTTTCTACCTGATGACACGTTAGGTGCTGGGTTATCAGTTACTGATTATGCACCGATTGCGGAGTTGACAGGACGTAGCTTATTAGCGCCTTATGTCTTTAACTGCAACGCTCCTGATAGCGGCAATATGGAGCTGCTATGGCGTTATGGTTCTGAGGAGCAGCAGGACAGATGGTTGACGCCATTATTAGAAGGTAAAACCCGCTCGGTATTTTGTATGACTGAGCCTGAAGTAGCGTCAAGTGATGCGACCAATATGCAGGCAACTGCTGTGGTTGAAGGTGATGAAATAGTCATTAATGGTAGCAAATGGTGGTCATCTGGCCTTGGTGACCCTGCCGTTGATGTATTGATTGTTATGGCTTATACCCCTGATGACAGTAAAGATCGTCATCATCAGCATTCTATGGTACTGGTACCAGCGAAAAATGCAGGGGTCAATATCAAGCGTATGTTAAAAGTATTCGGTGATTACGATGCGCCGCATGGTCATGGCGAAGTTAGCTTTGACAATGTTCGCGTACCTGTCGATAGCTTTATCGGCGGACCGGGTATGGGCTTTGAGATTGCTCAAGGTCGACTAGGGCCAGGTCGCATTCATCACTGCATGCGTTGTATTGGTGCAGCGGAGAAGTCGTTAGAATTGGCAGTGAAACGCGGCATGGAACGTACCGCATTTGGCCAGCCGCTATTACAACTAGGTGGCAACCTCGAGCGTATCGCTGAGGCACGTATCAAAATCGATCAAGCACGTCTGCTTACATTATATGCCGCGCAAAAAATGGATGCACAAGGCACTAAAGCCGCATTGACTGAGATATCAGCCATTAAAGTTGTAGCGCCAACGGTATTACAAGAAGTTGTCGATATGGCGATTCAAATTCATGGCGGTATGGGCGTGTGCCAAGATACGCTGTTGCCAAGCTTTTTTGCACAAGCGCGCGCGCTGCGCTTAGCCGATGGTCCTGACGAAGTGCACAAAACTATGATTGCCAAATTAGAACTAAAGCGTCAAGGGTTTCGCCTTAAACGCTAAATAATAATTCGCGAGTAATTAAAATAGCCTAAGCAGGAATAAGTTTAATTTAAGAACAATAGATGACCGACTTTGAAATAGTTTCTTGAAACCATTTAAGTTTAAAATAATTTTCAAGGTCGGTCTTTCTTAAAAATATTATTATTAATAAGTGGCTACTAAGCGACCACATGATAAGGAATATCACATGGCAACAGATAACAATAATATGACGACCAATAATAAGGTGTTAGATAAAGGCGGACCAGTACGAGAAGGTGAGGCGCCTGATGCACAAGCAGTTAGTGACTGGTTGCGTGCTCAGGGCGTGGATATCACAGGCGAGCCTACCATTACGCAGTTCTCAGGCGGTGCTTCAAATTGGACATATCGTCTACAATATGGCGGTGATAAAGGCCAAGATCTCATCTTACGCCGTCCGCCAAAAGGTACCAAAGCCAAGTCTGCCCATGATATGGTACGTGAATATACCGTACAGAATGCGCTGATGGATGCTTATCCTTATGTACCAAAGATGGTAGCTTTGTGCACGGATGAAGATGTAATCGGAGCAGATTTCTACGTCATGGAACGTATGGAAGGTATTATTCCGCGTGCCAATTTACCAAAAGAGATTGAACTTAATCCTACGCAGACGCGTGAGCTATGTACCAATGTGATTGATGCCTTGATTGAGTTGCATCAAGTTGATTATCAACAACATCCTGACTTAGTAGCGCTGGGTCGCGGTGACGGCTACTGCGAGCGGCAAGTCAGTGGCTGGGATAAGCGTTATGTGAAAGCCAAAACCCTTAACGTGCCAAGTTTTGCGCTAGTGCGACAATGGCTTGGAAAACATACGCCTGCCGACAGCACTACTTGTGTCATTCATAATGATTGGCGTTTTGACAATGTTATCTTAGATGCCGCTGATCCTACCAAAGTTATTGGGGTATTAGATTGGGAGATGGCTACTTTAGGCGATCCATTGATGGACTTGGGTAGCGCATTGGCTTATTGGATTGAAGAAGATGATAATATCATTATGCAACAGTCACGCCGTCAGCCGACGCATTTAGAAGGCATGATGACACGTGATGAAGTGGTTGAATATTATCTTGAGCGTACTGGTCTACAGATAGAAAACTGGACGTTTTATGAGGTATTTGGGTTATTTCGCTTAGCGGGTATCGTGCAGCAAATCTATTATCGCTATTATCATAAGCAGACGCAAAATCCTGCTTTTAAAAACTTCTGGATTATCGTCCATGTCCTGCATGCTAAGTGTCTGAAGCTGATTGCAAAGCATGAAGGCGATGCGCTATTTATGACTCATGTACAGCCACATTTGCAAGATATGGGCATGGATGCTGCTACCATCGAGCAGTTACCAAGCCCTGTACGAAACGTTATTAAAGGTATATTGCCAAAAGGCTATTTTGATCAAAAAGCTAACTCATCTGAAAAATAAAACTTTAGAATATAATAAAAGGTAATAGTGCTATGACAACTATTCTGTTGGCACGCCATGGTCAGGCATCGTTCGGACAAGAAAACTACGATCAGCTCTCAGAGTTGGGTAGTACGCAGGCGCGCTTGCTTGGTCAGCATTATGCGACCACACAGCGCCGTATCGATGCGATATTTACAGGCAGCCTATCACGGCAACAGGATTCTGCACGCTATTTTTGGGAGACCTATCAACCTTCTGTAACTACTAGCGATGCTAAACCTGCATTGAATCTGTCGGCTCCTGATAGCTATGTCATCGATGCATTTAATGAGTTTAACCATAAAGATGTCTTTATCAAGTCTGACCCGGCTTTTACTACTCAAGAGGCTGTTGCCCAAGAGCTTGCTAAGTCTGATACACCAAAGGCTCGTTTAGCTGAATTGTTTAATCTTGCAATGCAGCGCTGGCATGCTGGCGATAATGATTCAGACTATCTGGAAAGTTGGCCACAGTTTAACGTACGTGCACAACAAGCACTTGAGCATGTACGCACGCAAGCTACGCAACTGAGCCATTTAGAGCGTGATAGCACTATACTAGTCTTTACTTCAGGTGGAGTAATCGCTGCTATTACTGCTCATTTATTGCAGCAAGGCAGTCAGACGGCCTATCAATTGAATAGAAGTCTTGTCAATACAGGCGTTACCTCTATTACCTTAAAAGAGCAAGCCCCGCGTTTACTATCTTTAAATGAATATAGTCATTTATTTGCTGATGGTAAGCGCTATGTTACTTGGCGCTAATCGCGTTTTATAATTGGTTTTGAGGACTCTAGTTACTACGGTAAGTATAATAAAGATATAAATAACTGAATAGTTGAGCCAGTTGAGCTATAAACGCGTTATTACTTGTTTTGATACACAACCGGCACCCATCTGCTCAAACATATCTACTATAATAGGTATTTTTTAGAAACACTCTTTTATATTTATATTAATGCACTGATAGATAAGGGACTGCTTATGCAAAATAAATTAATAAGCCTAGTAACGCAGACGGCTAAGCAAGGCAAGGATCAGGCATTAAGTGCCATTCAACCGGCACGCTATTTAAAAGGTTTGACCACATCTCAAGTTGGAAAAGGTAAAACTGTTTTGATTACAGGTGCCAGTTCAGGTCTTGGCGAAGGGATGGCACGGTTATTTGCAAAGCTGGGCTACAATTTAGCTATTTGTGCTCGTCGTACCGATCGTTTGGATCAACTTAGAGCTGAGTTGACAGAGCTGTATCCTGAGATAAGAGTGGCTTATCGTGTCCTAGACGTCACTGACTATGACGCAATATTTAAAGTGTTTGATGCTTTCGCTGAAGATTTTGGTCACATAGATCGGGTAGTGGTCAATGCTGGAGTAGGTGAGAGTCGCCGTATTGGTAAAGGTCGTTTTGAGACCAATCGCCGTACCGCTGAGATCAACTTTGTCTCTGCATTGGCACAGTGTGAAGCTGCGATGAAAATCTTTCGCGCGCAGAATAATGGTCACCTAGTAGTGATATCTAGTATGTCGGCGATGCGCGGTTTACCTAAGCATATGACTACTTATGGGGCGAGTAAAGCAGGTTTGGCATATTTAGCTGAAGGCATTCGTGCTGATATGTTGCTGACTAAATTACCCATTAAAGTCTCTACTATTTATCCAGGCTATATCCGTACTGAAATTAATACCAACGCCAAGCCACTACCGTTTGAAGTTGATGCTGATACCGGTACTAAATCTATCGTAGCTGCCATTGAATCAGGTGTTGCAGAAGCATGTGTACCAAGCCTACCATGGTCAATCGTAGGACAGGCGATGAAGCATTTGCCACTTAATGTAGTCAATAAAATAAGCTAGTCGGTTAACTGTTAAATAACACTTATTTAGACAGTAAAAAACCCTCTGCATTATCGTGTAGAGGGTTTTTTTTATAGCAATTTTTTATAAAATTTGATCTTCATCAAGCTTTGTAATTTTTAGCCTGAGTTTTAAAAATATGAAGCAATGCATTGCATTGTACGCATAGCTTAGATTGGCTTAGGCATTGTCTGATACATGCTTTTCACGTAATTTCTGACGTAATACTTTACCAACGTTACTTTTTGGTAGTTCACTAACGAATTCGATATGGCGCGGACATTTATAACCCGTTAAATTATCTAGCGCAAAATCTTTAATCACATCTGCAGTGACATTATTGTCTGCTGGTACGATATAGATCTTGACGGCCTCACCTTGCTGCTCATCATGAATGCCAATCACGGCACAATCGACAATACCATCACAATCAAGCATGACCGACTCAATCTCATTAGGGAAAACATTGAAGCCTGAGACCAAAATCATATCTTTTTTGCGATCAAGCAAAGTAAAGTAGCCTTTTTCGTCCATACTGACGATATCACCAGTACGAAAATAGCCATCTTTGGTAAAGCTCTCACTATTATCATGATTGAAATAACCAGAGGTCACATTAGGACCTTTGATACACATCTCGCCTGCCTGATGCACACCAACGCGCTTATTTTCATCATCGACTATAATAATATCAACGCCAGGACCTGGAACGCCAATTGTTCCATTAAATTTACGATCTGTCACTACATTAGCTGTACCTACAGCAACGCCTTCCGTCATGCCCCAACCTTCAATCATTGCGCAACCTGTGGTTTCTAACCAGCGCGCTGCTGTTTGCTCAGTCGCTGCCATACCACCTGCCTGCGTGATACGTAGTGAGCTAAAATCTAGCTGTTTAAAGTTCGGCTGATCGAGCAGTCCTTTAAATAAAGTATTGACCGCAGGGAAGATATGGAAGGGCTGCTTTGATAAGGTTTTGATAAACCCTGGCATATCGCGCGGGTTAGGTATCAATATAAAGGTATAGCCCGAACGCATACCTAATAGGCTGAGCATAAAGGCAAAAATATGATAAAGCGGTAGAGCCATAACCATATTGATATACACCTCGTTCATATTTGAGGTGACAGGGCGGTACCATGCTTCTGATTGTAGGGCAGCTGCTATGATATTGCGCTGGGTCAATACTGCTCCTTTTGATAATCCTGTGGTGCCACCGGTATATTGTAAAATGGCTTTTTGTTCTAATGCCATTGTTGGTGCTTGAAATGGTAACGCTTTACCTTTTTTAAGGACATCAGGGAACTTGGTTACTTCATGCTTAGGATCGTTAAGCTTATATTTAGGGACTAAGCGTTTAACCTGACGAATAACAGTATTGACCAACATGCCTTTTAGACCCATCATGTCGCCCATTTTTGATAGGACAATACGATTGATAGCGGTCTCATCCACCACTTGTTCAAGAGCTTGAGCAAAATTATCAACGATAAATATGACTTTAGCGCCTGAATCATTTAATTGATGGCGTAATTCACGTCCAGTATATAAGGGGTTGATAGGGGTACAAACATAGCCTGCGCGCAAAATACCAATCATAATTGGCAAATACTGCGGTACGTTTGGCATCATTAGCGCCACAAGACTGCCTTTAGGTAGACCTTGCGCTTGCAACCATGCAGCGACTGCCAATGATGCTTTATCGATATCGTCATAAGTATGAGTAACGCCCATGCAAATACTCATAGGATGCATACGATAACGATTAAAACATTCCTCATATAGCTCTATTAAGTTGCCATATTTATCAGGGTCAATCGTTTTGGGTACAGTACTAGGGTAATGATCCAGCCAAGGTTTATTCTCTGTCATTTTGAGCGTCCTTAAAATGTATCGATTGCTATAGGGAGAAGGCTTAGAAGAGAGCAGTTCTATCCCTGTCAATAATACAAATTAGCGCTGATGCGACCAATATGGCGCTGATTGCGATAATATCCTTATTTTTTGACGGGCTGCTAAGATACTTTAGTCGTTATATAACCTGAGCTTAGTTTTCTAAAATTTATTATATAAAAACTGTCATATAAAAATTCATTAAGTAGATTCGACTATTAAGTAAACTTGGTCTCTGAGGAAAAATACAATCGAGTTTTATTATCATTACTAAAATTAATATTGAAATAATGTAGTTGTATAATTTAACAGTAGACTAACATAGCTGTAATTGATGTTTATATTGCGGTAGGAATACTAAACAGTATATAAAAAAAGTAGACAATTATATTTATATATGGTGCAAGATAAAGAAGATCAATGGTCACTGGGGTAGGATGAATTGCTTTCTGCGGTTAAAGAAACGTCTATAAATGAGAAGTGCGCTTATCGTACAGCCAAGTGTACTGCTTACACAGATTAAAAACATGGTTACTATCTGATAGCGTACGGCCTGGGTAGGATCTGCGCCAGCGAGTATCTGACCAGTCATCATACCTGGTAGACTGACGATACCGACGACTAGCATAGAATTAAGAGTGGGAGTCATACCATTGACGATTGCAGCACGTATCTGCTCGTGCACAGCTTCAAACGGATAGGCAGATAAGCTCAACATCATCTCAATACGTCCCTGCTGCTCGTGAAACGATTCGACAAGTTGATTGCTGGTCAAGGAGATAGCAGTCAGAGAATTACCTAGTATCAGACCCAATATTGGAATAACAAATTGCGGTGTATACCATGGCTCTACCCTCAAAATAAGGCCAATGGCGATAATGGTAACCAGTACAGCTGATGTGCCGACTGCAATAAGAGTGTCAGTAAACAAACCTTTATAAATGCGTTTGACTCGATTTTTGGCAGCTACTCCTGCAATGAGAGTCATAATGGTTAAAATTAATAATACTTCATACCATTGTTCACGCGCAAAAATCCAAGCGAGTATCAGTCCAATAAAGCTGAGCTGGACTACTGTACGAATAGCCGCGATTAAAAGTGTTTTAGTCAGTTTTAGGCGTAGTCGCCATGACACGATTAGCACAATGACAATCAAGCTGCTGGCAAGTGCAATGTCACCGTAAGTCAGTAAGATTTGGATATCATCTGTACGAATCATATGTGCTCGTCATAAAATCAATTAATGGTGAACAGGAGAGAGCGAATAAAGGTTGGAGCAGTCAGGCTTATAGAGAGTAAGTTAGTTATGCTATTAAAATATCTCAGTTAACACGCCTGCTTGCATATGCCAATGCTTATCTGCTAATGGCATAATATCTTGCGTATCATGAGTTATCCATAATAGAGTGCGTTGAGGTTTTGATTGTAACCAGCTGATTAGTAAGTGTACAAGCTTCGCTGACGTATCAGCATCTAAAGCCGCCGTAGGCTCATCTAATAGCAGTACTTGTGGATTTAACTGTAATAAGCGCAGGGTATTAACCAATTGTCGCTCACCGCCTGATAAGTGACTGGCCTCTTGCTGTAAAAAGTCTGCTGTACGCTTTAGATACGCAAGCTGCTCTATATGCCAGTCGATATCAAACTGCCTATGCTGATGCGCTTGTAGCCGGTAAGGCATTTGCATGTTTTCAAGGACGCTACCTTCTAGCAGCTGTGGATGCTGGGCAAGTAAAGCAACTTGCGCGCGCCACTGTGTAGGTGAGGTGTCATGAATACTAAGATATTCATTGCTATTTTGTCCGCTACCATCTTTATATCTGCTACCGTCTTGACGTAGCCAAACATCGCCTGTGGTGATGGGTGACAGTCCAGCTAGAGCTCTTAGTAATACAGATTTACCACTGCCAGAATGACCGGTCAATACTGTCACTTGTCCTTCTTGTAAGGTGCCACTAACGCCAGTTATCAACGCCCGTTTATGAGTAGATAGAGAGTTATCCGAGGCTGATTTAAGTTTGCTTTTTATCGTCGTCAGCCATTTTTTAGGCGTTGCAGGCTCACTAGCTAGAGCAGCACTTTCTTCACCGCTCGGACTTACCATTGTAGAACGCTTGCTATATACCCAGATATTTTCGAAAGTGAGCAAAGGCTTCTTATTGACAGTCATAGGTAGATATCATTGCTCATTAGCGTGGTGGGTAATAGCTTGCTGAATACTATTTTGAAGATTCTTTGGTACTCTTATTGGCCGTATGGGCGCAGCACTAGCTGGGGTAGTAGAGTTAGTAGTTGGTTCTGGTTTTGTCTGATTTTGCACGCAAGCAATGACGATTTTAGCGCTGCTTAATAGAGTTTCTGCAGAGGTACGGTTTTTTTGATCCGCCTCCTCTGCCACACGACGATGAATACTTTGATAGAATACAATACTGGCAGGTTTTAGCTCAACTTTATCAATGCGTACATCAATGATTTCATCTAAGAATATAGCTTTTTTATACTGTAATTGTGCCTGACTCACTACAAAATGCTGAATTTGGCCATCATCAGAATGCATAAAATAGCCATTTAATCCAAGCTTGCTGAACCAGTCGCGGCGGCAGTTTTCAAAAAATACTAAGTGATTGGCATGATAGACTATACCGCCAGCGTCAGTATGGTTGATATATACATGGTAATCAGTAGAAAATAGCGGTGTAGCTGTAGAATTTGATGTTTCTGTAGTCATAATTTGGCTCATATAGTTTGGCTGATAGAATTGTTCAATAAAAGTGCTTCAATACTTACTAATGCATACAATATAAAAATTATTAGGATCAAAATATTAAATTGGTGTTTATGTCATAACGACCAATAAAGTAAGATTTTCCACTGTAGCCTAAGATTTGAGATCACGCAACAGATGAGACAGCTTAGGTCTGTTATCATAGCTATTTATTACCGCATTCTATGCAGAAATTTATCAAAAATAATTAAACTCGAATCAATATAGGATATCGCATGACCCGTTTTGTTAGTTTTAATATCAATGGTATTCGCGCTCGTCAACATCAGCTTGAGGCGGTGCGAGAAGTAATCGACCCTGATGTGATGGGGTTGCAAGAAACTAAGGTTCATGATGACCAGTTTCCCCTTGAAAATGTAGAGAGCCTTGGTTATCACATTGAGTATTTTGGGCAAAAAGGACATTACGGGGTGGCATTATTATCTAAGGTTGCGCCTATATTTGTACAAAAAGGTTTTCCTGGAGAAGATGAGGAAGCGCAAAAACGCTTTATCCACGCACGCTACGAATTGCAAGGACGCGAGATTGATGTGCTTAATGGTTATTTTCCGCAAGGTGAGAGCCAAGATCATCCGACTAAATTTCCAATGAAGCGCGCCTACTATGCTGATTTGATAGCTTATATTGATACGCTAAAGGCAGAAGGGCGCTCGCTTATTATCATGGGCGATATGAACATTGCGCCAGAAGATATAGACATTGGCATCGGTGAGGCTAATGCTAAACGCTGGCTCAAAAATAGAAAAACTTCATTTTTACCAGAAGAACGTGAATGGTATGCGGACTTAATGTCACGCGACTTAATCGATACCTATCGTCTGCACTATCCTGAAAGCACTGAGTTATATAGCTGGTTTGACTATCGCAGTCGCGGCTTCAACGATGACCCAAAGCGTGGCTTACGTATTGATCATATTCTATGTACCCCTGACTTAACTAGCCAGTGTGTCGATGCAGGTATCAGCTATGAGCTACGCGCAATGGAAAAACCTTCTGATCATGCACCAATTTGGTCTGCATTTGATTTAAGTCAAGATTAGGGCGTGCGTAAAAGTAATATTGATAAATGCATCTCTAATAAATAACTCTAAAAATTAATTAATAAGGATTGAGCTATGGCTGTCGGAAACGTTGCAGTACCCAATACTATTTATCCCATTGACGGTATCAAATTAAGTGCTACCGCAGCGGGCGTGCGTTATAAAGATCGCGATGATTTAGTGGTAATCGAAATTATTGAGACTGCAACCAGCGCAGTTGTGACTACTAAAAACACATTTTGCGCTGCACCCGTACATGTATTGCGCGAGCACTTTGCCAAGACCAGTCCGCGCTATTTAGTGACCAATACAGGTAATGCTAATGCGGGTACAGGTGCTGATGGCAAACGTCGCGCAGAAGAGATTTGTGCTGCCTTAGCTAGTAAAGCTGGCGTAAATACCAATACGGTATTGCCGTTTTCTACTGGCGTGATAGGCGAGCCGTTAAATAGTGAAGCAGTCATAGCAGGGCTAGATAAGGCTCTAGCCAATTTAGGTGCTGATAACTGGTTGGCAGCAGCTAACGGCATTCGGACGACTGATACTATCCCCAAGCTAGCGAGCCAAAAGGTAGATATTGCAGGTACTAGCTATCATATTACTGGTATCTCAAAGGGCTCAGGCATGATTCGCCCTAATATGGCGACGATGCTAGGTTATGTCGCAACGGATGCTAATATCGCTGCTGATCTATTGCAAGAGATGTTGATTGCTATTAATGAGCAGTCATTTAACCGCATTACCGTCGATGGTGACACCTCAACCAATGATTGCTGCGTATTGATAGCAACAGGCGCTGCCAGCTCACAGGTAATCGACAGCCCTGAACATCCGCATTATCAGTCTTTATTTAGCGCTCTAACTGAAGTGTTTGTACGTTTGGCACAATTAATTGTGCGTGATGGTGAGGGTGCAACGAAATTTATGACTGTAAAAGTTACTGGTGGAAAAACGACTCAGGAATGCTGCGATGTGGCTTATGCAGTCGCGCATTCACCTTTGGTAAAAACAGCATTCTTTGCGAGCGACGCTAACTGGGGGCGTATCTTAGCGGCAGTTGGTTATGCAGGTATTGAGGATTTAGATACAGAGCAAGTCGATGTATATCTAGATGAAGTTATGATTTGTCAAAACGGTGGTGTAGCGCCTAGCTATACGGAAGAAGCGGGCAAGACAGTCATGAGTCGCCCTGAAATTACCATTCATATTGACTTAGCACGTGGCGATGCTAGCGATACTGTCTATACTTGTGATTTATCCTACGATTACGTCAAAATTAATGCTGACTATCGTAGCTAGTTTGAGTCTTTCACTAAAGTATGTTTCGTTATCAAATACCAGTCATAAGAAAATACCACAATCAGCAGTTAGTACGATTAGTTAACATCAGTTGCAAATACTGACGTTACGTTACAAAGCAGTTATAGAGGCAGAGCTTACTCACGACCTATACTAATTGCAGTACAACAATAAGCAGTACTGCCTATGTTTGGCTATCTAATTTAGCTTTTACTTAGCAGTACTCATTATTAACGCATTTATCTGAAGATGATATATCGTACCTCCTTATTTATATTAATAACAAATAAGAGGATGATATTGAATTGATAAGATAGTAACGATTTAACTATAATTAATTGAGGGTATAAGAATGAAAAAGTTAGCAATTGCAGCATTTGCAGCCACTTTTGCATTGGCAGGTTGTTCTACGATGGGTTTAGACGACGAGCGTACCATGGTTGTGGAAGGCCAAGCGGTAAATGTCAAAGTAGTTAATATTCCAAGCTTCAAAGTAGAAATCGCACCACGTAAAGCGCTTTGTGAGCGTATGGATACTACTGGTAATACAGTCGAAACTCAGTGCCTACAATATCGTCAGAGCTATCAGAAGAACTACAACACGTTAAACGGTAACATCCAAGGTTTTACGTATGAGCCAAACTATCGTTATATGCTAGACGTACGTCAAGAAGCGCTTGCTGATACCGCGTCTGGTGTGGTTAAGCCTGTTTGGATCTTGAATGAAGTAATTTCAAAAACTGCTGAATAATCATTTCTGATTGCAGTTATTGAATGATTAGTAAGATTTCATAGAAAAAGCCTCTAATTCGTTAGAGGCTTTTTTTGTGGCGTTTATCGAGCTTCGATTATAAGCTTCGATGCTAAAATTTTATTTTAACACTGGCTATAGTTAACACTGACGCCGTGAGTCGCAGTAGGTATACGATTGTCGGCATAAACAGCTAGACCGCCACGCGCTGTTTCTTTGTATTTATCCGACATATCAGCACCAGTTTGTTTCATCGTTTCGATAGCTTTATCTAGTGAGACAAAGTGCTGACCGTTACCACGGCAGGCAAGACGAGCAGCATTAATAGCTTTTACTGCGCCCATCGCATTGCGCTCGATACAAGGTACTTGCACTAGACCGCCGACAGGGTCGCAAGTAAGACCTAAATTATGCTCAATCCCAATCTCAGCGGCATTAAGACATTTGGCAGGGTCACCGCCCATAATCTCTGCCAATGCAGAAGCGGCCATTGCACAAGCAGAGCCAACTTCGCCTTGACAGCCAACTTCAGCACCAGATATTGAAGCGTTTTGTTTGATTAAACTACCAATTGCGGTAGAGTTTAATAGAAATTTGCGAGCACCTTCTTGACTGTAGCTCGCCAAAAAGTCGCGATAATAGCACATGACGGCAGGAATGATGCCAGCAGCGCCGTTGGTTGGAGCCGTTACGACATTACCGCCATTGGCGTTTTCTTCATTAACTGCTAGGGCATATAAATCAACCCAATCCATTGCTGCAAGCTTATCGTTTTTTGTACTCGGCTGATCTTTTTCTGCACACAGCTGTAAGTGCAGCGCTTGAGCACGGCGTTTAACATCTAAGCCGCCTGGTAATATACCGCTGTTTTGACAACCTTGCTTAACGCATTCTTGCATCACTTCCCAGATAGAATCTAGATAGGCAAAAATTTCTTCTTTATCACGATAATGGCATTCGTTTGCTAATACTAGCTCACTAACACTTAAGTCATGTTGACGACATTGCTCAAGAAGCTCTGCTGCCGTATTAAAAGGGTAAGGGACTATATCAATCGTTGGTGTACCATGATCCTCATCTGGATTATGAGCATCATCGTCATTAATAACGAAGCCACCGCCGACTGAGTAATAAGTTTGCTGGTAATGAGTATCGTCTGCCAATATGGCACGAATGGTCAGTGCATTAGGATGATAGGGTAGAACAGTATCATCGTACCAATAGATATCACGTTCTGTATCAAAAGCAATGACATGCGAACCTGAAACATTCAGCTCTTTATCTGAAAAAATCGGCGTAAGATATTGGCTGGTCAATCGCGTATCAATAGTACTTGGCGTATGACCAAGTAAGCCTAAGAGGATGGCTGTATCGGTAGCATGACCTTTACCTGTCGCAGCGAGTGAGCCATATAGTTCAATCTCCAATTTCTTGACATCAGTCAACTCAGATTGCTTACTCAAAGAAGCCAAAAACAAGTTAGCTGCTATCATAGGACCTACGGTATGTGAGCTTGAAGGGCCAATACCAATTTTAAATAAATCAAATACACTAATCATAATAAGTTACCAAAACAGTAAAAGTGAGTGAGCATGGTTTTTCATTTTAAAAACCTAACCTTTTAAAAACATTGCATTCTAAACAGCTTTATAACATAAACGCATTTGCAGCCTAATTCATAGTGCTAGCATAATAGATATGACAGGCAACAATAGATGTAGGGTATTGCTTAATAAGTTTGGAGCATCGTCTATGAAAATTTTTAAACGCAGTAGTACGGATGACGGGAGAATAATAGCTTTTGTTTATTATTAAATTCCGTTATGATGCTCGGCATCGACGCTTATGTAACATCCTGTAAATGGTTGCAGCTATCATAAATATCAAGAGGCGAGCAACCGGTGCGGTAGATTTAGTAGAACATATCTGGACTCAGACATCTAGCAAAATATGACAAATTTGTATAAACAAATTCCCTTTATCAATTATTTTGATGATGAGAGTTGAGCTGAATAATTATCGCTAGATGAATTGGGTAGTATGGTGCGATATACTGGATAGGATGGTGCTTGCGTCATTAATTCTTTATTCATCCTTTTTAGCTATTATTCTCGGCCACATAGGACACGCGCGCATGGCAACCCCCTCAGAAGACCCCTCTAAATCAAAGCACTCCTCTCAATCAAAGCATTCTGAAACAGACCGTAGCTCTCAAGAACAGAATCCTTTAACAGCGCTAGAAGCAGCTGGTATAACTCCCCCTACTATGAAACTAACAGATAATCCAGACTTTGATAATGGGCGTTGGTTCCCTACATGGCAACCTTACCGTGGCGATCTTGACCACAATCCTGTCGGTATTAACGAGTATCTACCACCTTCTAAGAGTATCTTGCTTGGTATTCAACATACCTTTGCTATGTTTGGCGCGACCGTCCTTGCGCCGCTATTAATGGGTTTTGATCCCAACCTAGCTATTTTGATGTCAGGTATCTGTACGGTGATGTTCTTTATGATTACCGGTGGGCGCATGCCTAGTTACCTAGGCTCAAGCTTTGCTTTTATTGGTCCAGTAATTGCTGTCACTGCTTATGCAGGCGTAGGCTTCAATAGCAATTTAGATGTCGCTTTGGGCGGCATTATGGCCTGTGGTATTATCTATGCGCTAATAGGTTTATTGGTGATGAAGACTGGTACGGGCTGGATTGAGCGCCTGATGCCACCTATCGTCACTGGCGCGATTGTAATGATTATCGGTCTTAATCTAGCACCAGTTACTATCCAAGGCGTATCGGCTAATCAGTTCGATGCATGGATGGCGGCACTGACTGTACTACTAATCAGTAGCGTGGCAGTATTCACACGCGGGATGCTGAGACGTTTGTTATTATTGGTTGGTTTGGTATTATCGTATATCGCCTATTTTGTGATGACGAACGTGCTAGGTTTTGGCACGGCGATTGATTTTACTAGTGTGGCTGCTGCTTCATGGTTTGGTTTGCCAAGTATTCATGCACCGCGCTTTGAGATGAGCGCTATTATCTTGATTGCACCTGTAGCATTTATTCTTGTCGCTGAAAACCTTGGACACTTTAAAGCAGTAGAGGGAATGACCAAATCACGCGTTACTCCTTATATGGGTCGCGCGTTTTTTGCTGATGGCGTGGCAACGACATTCTCAGCAGGCTTTGGCGGTACTGGTGTAACGACTTATGCTGAAAACATTGGCGTAATGGCAGTAACCAAGGTTTATAGTACGACTATTTTTGTCATAGCGGGTCTAGTCGCTATTTTACTAGGACTATCACCAAAGTTTGGCGCTATTATTCAGACTATTCCTCCAGCATTATTGGGCGGCGCTTCTATCGTAGTGTTTGGCTTGATTGCTATTGCTGGCGTGAAAATTTGGATAGACAGTCATATTGATTTTAGCAAAAACAGCAATCTAATTATTGCTGCGGTCACTGTGATTATGGGTACAGGTAACTTTAGCCTGCACCTAGGTGGTTTTGATTTGGGTGGTATTGGTACGGCAACTTTGACGGCTATCGTGCTTAATGCATTGTTTAACAGCCAAAAAGATTAAGACGTAGCTCATTATTACTTAGCTATTCTTACACTTAGGTGTCTTTACATTACCTAGCAGCCTTTACTTATATTTACGTTTATAAAATCTTGAGAAAAAACGATAACGACGCAGCGCGCGTGGCTTAGGTTTGACTGAACCTAAGTAAATGGCGAACATAGTCAGTAGCGCGCCGCTCCATTGTAAAGTGTTAATAGGTTTGTCCAGCCAGCTATAATCAATAATCAAAGCGGCAACCGGTTCAGTTAATAGCAGCAACCCGGTCAGTGCTAATGACAGTTTAGGAATAGAGTAGGCAATCAGTCCCCATGCCACGCATTGCATCACCGCGCCGTAGACCAACACCCAACCAAGCTCTGACCACGTGTTAGGCATTATATTTCCCATATCAAAAACAAACATTGGCACTATCATAGCGAACACTCCACCAATGCTAATCAATTGCATTAATACAAATATGGGCGTTGGTTCTGTGTCGTGAGTCTTACGAATAAAGGTCATGGACGCCGCTAGCATGGCACCTGATACAATCCCAGCAATAAAGCCCCAAGTAGCGTCACTATTGTGGGCAAACTCAGGGCTACCAATCATTGCCACTCCCAGCATCGCTAGGCACAGACTCAGCAATTGCAAGATTGACTGGCGCTCGCTAAAGTATAAAAAACCAATTGCAGCTAAAAAGAAAATCTGCAAACTATTAAGTAAGGTTGAAATACCGGGGCCAACAGCATAAATACTCTCATGCCAAAGCGCTAAGTCTAATCCTAAAAATACTCCCGATAATAAGCCGTAAAAGATTGCACGCCTTGAACGTGGCATCCGCTGACCAGTCAATTTAGCCAATACCGCAAATATGACACCTGAAATAGCAAGACGCCAAAACGCCATTGCCCAACCGCCAATATCGACATGGGCTACGATTAGGCTTCCTAAGCCAAAAATAATACAACCAATCGTTAAGCCGATGGATGCAGAACGTGAAGAGGCAACAGCCATAAGTTGTCCTTATACCGCGATTATGGGTTCAGATAGGCAAATAAAAGTAACGCTCAGGCTATCGTGACTGTAGCGAAGAATTCTAAATTTACAGATTAAAAGAACAAGATTAAAACATTGAGCTTATAGTGGTGTTATGAACTAGGTATATATTTAACAGCGGACTAAAAAGCGGTTTTAGGATGTACAATTGTAAACGGTTTAGGCAGTGAGATAAATACCATAAGCACTGATTAAAAATAACGACAATGCTTAGCTGTGAATGTTCAGCACGCCTTAATACATGACAGAATTTTGACAGTGTATCTATATCGCAGTTACATCCTTACAGGACTAGTGTTGGTTAAAACTGTCCCATTTGCTAATGTAATAGCTTGTAATCACAACTATTAATCGCTTATTATCCTATTGTCTTTCGCACTTCTATTTTTTGCACATTTTATTGTCATTACTCGCCTTTGATATTAATTGTCATCGGCATTAATACTTTCAGCTTAGGTTTGAATATGTCTCAAAGATCTATACAGAAATGGCCAATAGCAGGGCAAATATTATCAAAACGCCAGTCTCTGCCGCTATTAGTATCTACTTTATCACTATTACAAGCGCCACGACTATACTTGATGGCTGGTGTATTGTTAAGTACGATATTTGTTATGCCGACAGCCGAAGCAGCCAGTTGTAAAACACCCAAAAGCTACTATAAAAACGTTGCTTGTACAGCTGCTAGTGGTTATTTCTTGGCGGTAACAGATTTTGGAGCACCGGTTGCATTAATCGATAATAAAGGCAAAAGGGTCGTTGATCTATCACGCTATCAAAAGGTCGATGCCGATAAGTTGTCAAGCGGTCTATTGCCTGTACTACGCCACGGCCGTGTCGGTTACATTAATATGCAAGGTCGTGAGGTCATTCCTACTATTTATGATATGTTCAAGGGCAATGGCGGCTGGGCGCGTCCAGTATCTGAAGGACGTATCGTTGTAAAAAGGAATGGCGACTATGGCGTTATCGGTACGGGCAATCAAACGATTGTACCATTTACATCTACGATCACTGACATTGATGATTATCGAGGTGGGGTAGCGCGCATACGTAGAAACCAGTCAATGAGCTGGCTGGACAAAAACGGCAAAACTACTAGTGACCCTAATGCGAAAAATGAAAATAATGAGGCTATGTCTGCTTCAAATAACGCATCACCAAATAATGCAGCGTCGAATAATGATCCAATGTCTGCTGCTCAAATAAAGTCACCAAGATCTACGCCTTTTACAACCTTGCAACCGGATCAGCAAGATGGACGCTGGGGGTTTGTTGATGATAAGAATGTCACTATGATTACTTATTCATTTGACGAAGTACGCCCGTTTTCTGAAGGTTTAGCTGGCGTGCGTGTAAATAATAAATGGGGCTTTGTGAATTTAGGCGGTGAGTTGGTTATCCCATTTAGATTTGATAATGATGGTTTAATTACGGATAGCGTTGATAGTAATAAAAATGAAAGTAGTATTAAGACCGAAACTAATAATGAAAATCTAAATCTTAGTGAAAGCGAAAGTAATGTTAAAGGTGCAAGTAATATTGAAATCGAGTCTGCATTTATATTTGAAGACAATAAAGCTTGGGTAGGTAATCTTAAAGATGGCAGTAAGATTTGTATTGATAAAGAAGGCACTAACGTTAGCTGTGGATAAATCTGTATCAATCAAATATTAGCTGATGTTAGAGAGTATTTAATACTCTCTAATCTTACAAAGCAAGAAAGAGGTTAAGATGCATAATTAGTTTATGCATCTTAACCTCTTTTTTTATTTATCTGTTCTGCTAAAAACAGGCCTATGAAGGCTGTTTATCCTAGTAGATGGTTACGAATCAAATCAACGAGATAGGGTTGATAGTATGCTGGAATATCATGTGCCATGCCTTCGATTAAATGAAACTTAGCATTTGGAATAGTCTTGGCCACTACGCGACCTTGCGAAGCGGGCAGTAAGCCATCGGCGCTACCATGAATAACAATAGTCGGAGCTTTAACTTGCTTACTAAAGCGGCTAATAGAGCCTGATGCCAAGATAGCATTCAGTTGTTGCACAGTGCCCAACGGATGGAAATTACGCTGATAGCGAATCTTGGCAATTTCACGTACCGTGCGCACATTAACATGTCCTGGCGTTCCTACCGTCTTCATAAACCAAACGCTATGACGCACGATATCACGTTCTGAGTGACTCTCAGGACGATTAATCAAGGTATATAACTGCTTAGGCTTAGGAGGTTTTAAGAAGGCGCGGTTGGTTGTCGTAAACATCAGTGCCAAACCCTGCACCAAACTTGGATAACGCGCTGCAACAATCTGTGCAATCATGCCACCCATTGAGGCGCCAAGTAAATGCGTGCTACCGAGATTCAAGGCTTTAATCAGACGTGCGGTATCCTCGGCCATATCGGTCAAATTATAGGCAACCTGTTGGCTCTTATTGGACAGGCCAGTTTGCAGACGCAGCATCATTTTAAGTTGGCTAACACGCGGTAGACCTTCAATCTGAACTTTAGAAGACAGACCAATATCACGATTATCAAAACGAATCACAAAAAACCCAGCATCGATCAGACGTTTAATAAAATCGTCCGGCCAAAACACCATCTGTGAGCCAAGGCCCATAATCATAAGTAGCGGCGGATTCTCAGGATTACCGCCAGCTTCGACGCATAGGTTGATGCCATCACCGATATCTAGCATTGCTTGATAAAGATGATCACTTAGATCTGATACTCGCCAATTATGCTTGCCAAGTTTTTCCCAAACAGGTGTAGGATAGCTAGATGTTGCATTACTAGTTACGTTACTAGATGCTATATCAACAGGTGCTAAAAGGTTGCCAGAAATCTCGGGCAAACCTGTCACCTCAGATTCGCCTATAGCTTGTGTGCCTGTAGGCTCATGCTGGCTGGGATGTTTTGGGTCATTAGAGTAATTTGAATTCGTCATGAGATATCCTAGTTAGAGTTCCGTGAACCTAGACTTCCATCATCTCAAAATCCAACTTACCAACGCCGCATTCAGGGCATGTCCAGTCATCAGGAATATCGTCCCATTTGGTACCAGGCGCAATACCTTCTTCAGGGCAGCCAAGCTCCTCATCATAGATCCAGCCACACACAATACATTCATAACGTTTCATACATAATCCTATCAATTGTTACTAATTTTATAGCTTGTTAGCAGCCCGCAAAAACGCACGTAGTTTATCATATAACGACACTTTACGTAGTTAAGTTTACACTTGTATATTGAGATAAGTAAGCATTTATCAAGTTATAGATTGCTTTTTATTGCATTTAATTGACTGTCCTCTATCGAGTTTAACCGTCAGAATAAGCCTGACTATGCTATGATAGCCGCCGCTAACTGCTGAATTTCACGCATTATTTATTGCCGTTATATCATTTTAAATGAAGGGTTATTATGAGCGCTATCGCCGCCACTACACCAGCTAACATCCAATCTGAGCAGTTTAATGTGCTTAATACTGACCATCCATTTTGGCAAATTATACGTACTGTACCTGACTTCCCAAAAGTTGGCATTGATTTTTATGATATTACACCGTTACTGCGCAGTCATATCAATGAGGTCATTGATGCGTTGCTAGCAGCGTTGCCTGAAGGACTGATGGACGAGGTGGATTGTTTAGGTGCTGTCGAGGCACGCGGTTTTGTATTTGCAAGCTTGCTTGCTGGTCGCTTGGGTAAAGGCATGATATTGCTACGCAAGCCAGGTAAACTACCACCACCAGTTGCAAATAAAGCATATGCGCTAGAGTATGGTAAAGATACCCTAGAGATGCAAAATAACTTGCCACCTGAGCGCGTACTATTAGTTGATGATATCTTGGCAACTGGTGGTACGTTAACGACCGCTTATGAATTGTGTAAGTCAGCTGAGCATACGGTAGTAGGGGCTTTAGTATTACTCGATTTAGTTGATTTGCATGGCGAGTTTCCAGTGCCTGTTTATACAGTTTTAAGGGCTTAAATATAGCTCTTAAAATACGCAAAAAGCGCTCCAACTTAATTGTCAGGGCGCTTTTTTTAAATGATACAACAAGCTAGATTTTTAATTCAAACAGTATTAAATTATGGTGCTATTTTTTACTTAATAACTAACTTTAGCGCATTGCCGTTAGGGTTTGAGCTAACTCATCACGTGCACCGATAAAACCATCAATGCCTTTTGGCAGTAAGTTCTGTGTGACTTTATCTTGTTGATAAGCATTACTAAACTCTTCATGGGTTAGGCTTACCTTTTTCATCGCATCCAAATCCATTGACATGCTAGGCGATAGCTGGCGAGTAACAGTGACGTCCATTGCGGCGAGCTCATCAATAAGGTTTGGTGCAATAGTTAATAAATCACAACCTGCTAGCGCGATTATCTGCTCAACCGAGCGAAAGCTTGCACCCATAACTTGAGTATCATAGCCGTGCTGTTTAAAATATTGATAAATGAGCTTCACTGACTGTACGCCCATATCATCAGAGACAGGTACATTTTGGCGACTTTGCTGGCGTTTTTGCCAATCTAAAATGCGCCCAACAAACGGTGAAATTAGCGTCACGCCTGCATCAGCACAAGCGACGGCTTGGTGTTGCCCAAATAACAAAGTCAAGTTGCAATGAATACCTTGTGTTTCAAGATAACGCGCCGCCTCAATCCCTTGCCATGTGGCAGCCATTTTAATCAATACACGCTCAGAATCGACGCCTGCTTTTTGGTAAGCTTCTATAAACTCTAACGCTTTATCAATGGTCGCTTGCGTGTCATAAGATAAACGCGCATCGACTTCTGTAGATACGCGACCTTCAATCAATTCTAAAATATCACAACCAATTTTAATGGTAAGTGCGTCAATGACTGCATCTACGTTATCATTATGCCGACTCATTGTCTCTGAGAGCATCGCTTGGTTGTCAGGATTAATAAGTGCTTTAGTTATGAGGCTTGGATTGGTGGTCGCATCAATCGGTTTTAGTCGCGCAATGGCGGTAAGGTCGCCTGTATCTGCGACAATAGTGGTCATGGTACTAAGTTGTTTTAATGCGCTCATCATACATCCTTATGGAAACGGTTAACGGTGGCTATTCTCATAATAGCGATACGGCCAATATCTAGTATGAAACTGTAGCATAGTTTGCTGCGTAATTTCGCCTGTTAGTAAGTTTTAGACTATTGTATTGAACAGATGTGCTCGAAAACTACAGACGGGGTTGCTCATTATAAGAATTTTGCGCCATTTAGCTCATTTACGCATGGGCACTTTGCATGGTTTTTGCTATAGTAGAGGCGGTCGTCTGATTACCTATCAAATTTACCCATAGTTAACTTGTAAAAGGTAAGCTATAAAAGCTAAATTATACAAACCGAATTATAAAAACTGAGCTGTAAATAAATTATCGTTAATCATATATAGCGACAAGGTTAGATAAAAGGTAGAGAAAAAGATAGGGAAGAGATACCTCAAATATATTAGTGAAATGCTAAATTCGTTAGCATTTAAGATCTTAGTGATACATAACAGTTATAAAAAGGATGGGCGGTAATGAGTGAGCAGTCATCAGATCAAAATATGGACAATCTAAACCCAACTGCCGCAGGCGTCAGCGATACCTCGACCGACCAAGAGTTTTTAAACCATCTGCGCCAAAGTATCGACGCAGTAGACTCTGAAATTCATACACTGATTAACGATCGTGCCAAGCTAGCTCAGCAAGTGGCAACCGTTAAAAAGGAGCATGTGGCAAAGAGTGGTGTTGCCGCTGATCGCAACCCTATCTTTTATCGTCCTGAACGTGAAGCACAAGTATTAAAAGCCGTCATGGAGCGTAATACTGGTCCAATCGCTGACGAAAAGATGGCGCGTTTGTTCCGTGAAATTATGTCAGTTTGCTTAGATTTAGAAGCGCCGCAGCGCATTGCTTTCTTAGGTCCAGTTGGTACTTTTACTCATGCTGCTGCTCTAAAGCACTTTGGTAAAGCTGCTGATACGGTACCAATGACGACTATTACTGATGTGTTCCGTGAAGTTGAAGCAGGTACCGCTATGTATGGCGTGGTACCCGTTGAAAACTCCTCAGAAGGTGTGGTCAACCATACCTTAGATGGTTTTTTGTCTTCAACGTTAAAGATAATTGGTGAAGTTGAGCTGCCCATTCATCAAAACTTCTTAGTCGCTGAACACACCAAAGTTGAGAGCCTAAGTCGTATTTACTCGCATCAGCAGTCGCTAGCGCAATGCCGACATTGGCTCGATGTAAATTTCCCTAATGTTGAACGCGTTGCAGTATCGAGCAATGGCGAAGCTGCTCGTCGTCTCAAAAACGAATGGCATTCAGCTGCCATCGCGGGTGATGTAGCCGCTGCCGAGTATGATTTACATAAGCTTTACTCAAATATTGAAGACAACCCTAGCAATACCACACGCTTCTTAATTATTGGTCATGAGGCAATTGCCCCATCAGGACAAGATAAAACCTCTATTGTGGTCTCAGCTTATGATAAAGCTGGTGCATTGATCGAAATACTTAAGCCGTTGTCTTATCATGGTGTATCAATGACCAGTATCGAGACCCGACCTGAACGTCCTAACAAATGGGCCTATGTCTTCTTTATTGATATGGATGGTCATATCCAAGATCCAAATGTTAGCGCTGCTATTGCTGATATCCGTCCGTTGGTGAAGGATGTGCGTGTACTAGGCTCATATCCGAAAGCAGTGCTATAGTTTATCCACTATAAAAGAGTTACAGCGTTAAACTCGCTTGAAATGTTACATGTACATTTGCAATTGGTCGCCTTGTAACTCTTTTAAATTGAAGAAACTATATAAGCTAGGTTAGGTAAACCACTCTTTGTTATTAGTTCATCATTGGTATTAATACGTAATAGATGAGTCACAACATCTAAGGATAGATCATGCAGTCTACTAAATCGACAGTGTTAGAATTATCACCCTTGACTCCGGCTTATGACAGTATCTTAGAACTGGCACCGTATCAAACTGGTAAGCCAGTTGAAGAGTTGACTCGCGAATATGGCGTTTCTGATGTGGTAAAGCTGGCGAGCAATGAAAACCCAATAGGATGCTCGCCACAAGTTACGCTAGCTATTACCGAACAGCTAGGAAAGCTGGCACGTTACCCAGACGGAAATGGTCATTATTTAAAGCAAGCGCTTTCTGACTTCACTGATGTAAATATAGAGTGTATTACTTTAGGCAACGGCTCTAATGACTTGCTTGATATTTTGGCACGCAGCTTTGTCAGTGCTGATGATGCGGTAGTGTATAGTCAGTATGGATTTATCATCTATCCGATGGTGACAAAAATGCAAGGGGCGACAGGTATAGAAGTACCTGCGCATCGCTTTGGCCATGATTTGGATGCCATGCGTCAAGCAGTAGAAGATAATCCTAATACCAAGATGGTTTTTATCGCCAATCCCAATAACCCAACAGGCACTCTGCTTCAGCATAGAGAACTGCATAAGTTTGTTGCAAGCGTCCCAAGTTCGGTGTTGGTAGTATTGGATGAGGCCTATATTGAGTATAGCCCTGAAAGTAATAATCGTGCGCTGTTAGATGAGTTTGACAATGTGGTTATTGTGCGCACTTTTTCTAAAGCTTATGGGCTAGCAGGTCTGCGCGTTGGTTATGCACTCAGCTCAGCCGCCGTGGCTAATTTGCTCAATCGTATCCGTCAACCGTTTAATGTCAGCCGCGTTGGCTTAGCGGCTGCTGTAACGGCTCTTTGCGATCAAGGTTTTATTGAAGAGACGATTAAAACCAATCAAGAGCAAATGCTTTGGTTAGAAAAGCAATTTGACGCGTTGGGACTGGCATTTATTAAATCGCATGCCAACTTTATTATGATTGAGATTGAGGATGCCGCTGATATCTATCAAGCATTACTTGAGCAAGGTGTCATCGTACGCCCACTTGCTGGTTATGGTCTCAATGACTGGTTACGTATTACTGTAGGCATCGCAGAAGACAATCTACGCCTCATTGATACTTTACGCTCCATCTTAACCAATGACTAGGTAAATACAGTTTACGTAGTGCGTTTTGAAATTTAATAAATAGTCTTTATAGCTTCATGATTAAATGTTCAATTCACTCTAATTATTAATTAAAAATATTATTTCTGTCATTCAATTTTTATAACGCTAATCTAAGCCTATGATTAAACTTGCGTAGGTGCATGGATTGGTTTGTTCAACGAGAAAAGCCGTGAATAGCCAGCAAAAAAATCAGAATAATAACAAACAACAGCATTTAAATGCTCAGTCGCCCTTATTTAAGCAAGTTTGTGTGATTGGTCTAGGGCTAATCGGTGCCAGCCTTGCTCAAGCAATCAAAGATAATGGTCTCAGTGAGCGTTTGGTGGCAGTAGATAGGCATGCGCCAAGTTTAGAGGAAGCCATTCAACATGGATTACTCGATGCTGGTAGCTCTATACTTGGTGACGTGGTTAATGGTAGTGATTTGATAGTCATTGCCGTACCGGTACAGGCGGTACAAGCGGTATTTGTTGATATTAAAAACGCAATGGATAGGGGTCAGCTCGCCACAGATTGCATCATCACCGATGTTTGCAGTACCAAAGTCAATATCATTGAGGCGGCTAAAACTGTATTTACAATACTGCCTACAGGTCTTGTGCCTGCGCATCCGATTGCTGGTGCCGAAAATTCAGGGTATCATGCTCGCCGCGCCACACTATTCATTAACCATAGCGTCATTATTTGCGAGCTACCAACGACGAGTCCTGTCGCAGTTATTAAACTACGTCAGTTATGGGAAGCAGTAGGCGCCACGGTCATGGCAATGGCAGCTGACCATCATGATGCGATATTGGCTCATACCAGTCATTTGCCGCATTTGCTAGCGTTTAACCTTGTTGAGCAGTTGGCAAGTCATGATGATAATTTAGATATGTTTCGCTATGCAGCAGGTGGCTTTCGCGACTTTACCCGTATTGCCGCCAGCGATCCTAAAATGTGGCATGATATATTTTTTGCCAATCAAAGCGCGATTGTTAGCGCCCTTGATGAGTACAGCGTCTATTTACAGGACATACGCCAACTTATCATTGATAAAGATTCAACCGCCCTGATGGGACTTTTGGGCCGCGCGCAAGCCGCACGGCGACATTTTGGCCATATGTTAGCCAGCACCCCTTATACGGATACCTCTGCTATGTCAGCTTCTTACCTTATTTCTCCCAACAACAATAACAGCAACACCGTCACAGGCACTATTGCTATTCCTGGTGACAAGTCTATCTCCCATCGCAGTATTATGCTTGGTAGCCTTGCAACAGGGGTGACCAACGTTACTGGGTTCTTGGAAGGGGAAGATGCGCTCGCGACCTTACAGGCATTCCGTGATATGGGCGTAAGCATTGAAGGACCTGATAAAGGTAAATTGACTATTCATGGCGTTGGTATGAATGGCTTGAAACCAAGCAAGACCCCACTCTATATGGGCAACTCAGGCACCAGTATGCGCCTGTTGTCTGGTATTTTAGCCGCGCAAGCGTTTGATAGTGTGTTAATCGGCGATACTAGTTTAAATAAGCGCCCAATGGAGCGTGTCGCAGCACCACTTAGAGAGATGGGTGCAGTTATTCAAAGTACCGGCCATAGTGGCACAGCGCCGTTAAGTATCACTGGGCGTGATAATGTCGGTAAGCCGCTTCAAGGTATTGAATATGATATGCCAGTCGCGTCTGCACAGGTAAAGTCTTGCTTATTATTAGCAGGATTGTGGAGCGAGGGTACAACGACCGTCACTCAACCTGAAGTTAGCCGCGACCATACCGAGCGTATGCTGTCAGCCTTTGGTTATCCAGTAAACGTAGACGGTAACCGTATTAGCGTCGAAGGCGGTGGTACGCTCACAGGCGGTGATATTGCTGTCCCTGCTGATATCTCATCTGCGGCCTTTTTTATGGTAGCTGCTGCTATCAGTCAAGATAGCGAATTGACCTTAACGCAAGTTGGTATTAATCCTACGCGTACGGGTATTATCGATATCTTAAAGCTTATGCAAGCTGATATTAGCTTGAGTAATGAAACTCACGTTGGTGGCGAACCGGTGGCCGATATCACTATTCGTAGTTCAAACCTAGTGGGTATTGAAATTCCAGAGTATCTCGTGCCACTAGCGATTGACGAATTCCCAGTATTGTTTATTGCTGCCAGCTGTGCGCAAGGTCGTACGGTGTTAACTGGTGCGAAAGAATTACGCGTTAAAGAGTCTGATCGTATTGCAGTAATGGCAGAAGGGCTACAAACCCTTGGTGTTGATTGTACTGTCACTGAGGATGGGCTAATCATCGAAGGGCAAGGTATTCAAAGTCAAAATGGTGAAGTGAATAACAACCAACCTGTATTTGGTGGCGGGCATATCACCTCGCATCATGATCATCGTATTGCGATGAGCTTTGCCGTTGCTAGTCTACGTGCATCTCAGCAAATTACCATCGAAGGGGTCGAGACGGTCAATACCAGTTTCCCAGGATTTGCTGAGCTTGCCAATCAAATCGGTATGTCTATTCAAGTCGATCATGGCGATGCGTAACCATATCCAAAGTTAAGGTTTTATTTTGCTATTATCAAAAGTACTTAGACATTAATTAGATGTAGCAAAATATTAAACCTACTAAGAACAAACCTAAATGAGGGTTAATTTAAGATATTTTTAACCCTTGTAAGTTATTTTAATAATGCGGTTGTCGTTAGCAATGTGTTGATACCTAGATGGGTATTAACGCATTGCTTTTTACTTTCTATCCTATATGTAGTAACCCTGCGTTCTTACCAATAAGTTTTTATTGTCTATAAAAGCTAGGTGAGGTCGCGCTTTGCTCTAATAAGTTGTCTTACCTTATGACTACCCAAAATGAAGTCAAAAAACCAGTAGTCCCTATTAAAACTACGAGAAGTGGTATCGTTACTGCGCTGATCGCTTTTTGTATATGGGGTGCATTTCCTTTATATTTCAAACAATTAGTGGCTTATGATGCGACAGAAATTATCGGTCACCGCATTGTTTGGACGTTTGCTTGTTTGTTAATCGTAGTGGTCGTGACCAAGCGCTGGCAGTGGATAGGTATCTTAAAGCAAAACCCAAAGTGGATAGCATTAACCTTTTTGTCAGGTATTATTATTGCGACCAACTGGCTCACTTACGTATGGGCGGTCAATCATGACCAGATACTTGAGGCAAGTTTAGGGTATTTTATTGGCCCGCTAGTTGGCGTTGCGTTGTCGATGATTCTGTTCAAAGAGCGCCTGCGTACTTTACAATGGATAGCAATTGGTTTTGCTCTGTTGTCTGTGGTTATTCAAGTGGTCATGCTCGGTAACTTGCCATGGCTATCACTCATTCTTGCATTTAGTTTCAGTACTTATGGCACTATTCAGCGCCAAACACCGCTAACTCCTGTTGATGCAATGTTCGTTGAGACCACGATGCTCGTACCCATCTTTGTTTGGTGGTTTTGGCAATCTGATGTGGTCAGTAGCCAGCTGAGTTTTTGGTTTACCCCAAGTATTTGGTTGCTCATGATCGCAGGTCCAATTACTTTGATACCGCTATTGCTATTTAATAGATCAACTAAGCTAGTTGCTTATAGTATTTTAAGTTTTATGACTTATTTAACGCCAACTTTTATTTTCCTCCTAGCTGTGTTCTATTATAAAGAGCCCTTTGATTTACAGCGTTTAGCAGTATTTGGCTTGATTTGGCTGGGTCTGTTATTATTCAGCATTGACTTATGGCGTCATCGCCCTAGTAAAGCGCTAAAAGCAGCACGTTTGCGTGAAGAGGCTTTGCAGCAAGTTAAATAAAAACTTGAGTGCAAAATTAGAATTAGAAACCTGAACTAAAAAACTAGCAAGCAAGGATGAGAGCATGTTTCATACCGAATCTGATGTGGTATTCGTAAAGGGTTTAAAAGTAGAAGCAGTAATCGGTGTCTACGCGTGGGAGCGCGCTATTACGCAACCGCTACTAATTGATATAGCGCTTGAGACCGATATCAGTCGTGCTGCTGCTTCAGACGATGTCAATGATGCGCTGAATTACAAAGCGGTCTGCGATGACGTTAGCGAATGGTGTCAAGCTATTAAGGCGCAGTTGCTTGAGCATCTTGCTGGGCAAATTGCTGATAAGCTACTGGCAAAATACAACTGTCATAAAATAACGTTAAGTATTGCTAAGCCAACTGCTATTAAGCAGGCTGATGCGGTTGGGGTGCAAATTACTCGTTATGCAAAAACCATTGAAGACCAGCCGATTAAAGAAAAGGCTAATGATGCATAAAGCACTCACTGGTTTGAATCTTGAAACACTAAAAAAGCGCCCGCCTGAACAGTTGCAAGCACAGTCTGTGACGGCGGTGCTATTAGCTTTGGGTAGTAATTATCAAGCTGAGTACTATCTACCGCATGTACGGCAAAGTCTAGCGGTGCTAGGCGACATACAGTTGTCTACTGCGTTTCAAAACCCTGACTTTACATCGACCAAAGAGCAACCCAAACCCGACTATACCAATCAATGTGTTTATCTTGCGCTCAAATCTGAAATGACTTTACAACAGCTGCAGCAGGTTTTTAAGCAGTTTGAATGTGACTGTAATAGACAGCGTTTGACTGAGCCAACAGCACCCAATCAGATAAAACAAGTCAGCATGGATATCGATATTCTGTTGATAAAAACGGTTCTTAATGAAAATAGCCTAAGCAATAAAATAACATCTGAATGGCCAGAGCAATGGATAGTAATGGCAGATCGATATCCATTTAAGGCACATGAAAGAGCAGGGGTTGAAGAGTTGATTTTGAATGGATTTTTAAAAGGTTGAAAGCTGCTGAGATGCTGTTTAAAGCAAGGAAGGATTTATCGAAGGATGACGTTTTTCTTAAAACATCTCAAAATAAAAGCTGGGCAAAATGCCCAGCCTACAAAATTAAAGTGGTTTAGCTCTCAAAACCTACTGCGCCGTCAAACCACCATCAACGATAAATTCTGAGCCGGTTGAATAACTAGAGTCGTCAGACGCTAAGAACAGTACCATGCCGCTGACTTCTTCTGGCTGAGCAACACGTCTCATCGGAATGGTTTTGGCAAAAGCGTCTACGGCGTCTTTGGTATCGCCTTGCATAATCATCGGTGTGGCAATAACGCCTGGGTGAATGGAGTTAACGCGAATGCCGTGAGGTGCGCACTCTAATGCTGCCGCTTTGGTCATACCACGTACCGCAAATTTAGAATCAGTATAACCAATAGCGCCACCAACCAAACCGTTAATCGATGAGATATTAATAATAGAGCCTTGCTTGGCATCTTTCATCGTTGGAATGACTGCTTTCATGCCTAAAAAGACCGATACTTGGTTGATTTCTAGAATCTTACGATAGTCGTCTAAAGAAGTATCCAAGATAGATTTGTGAGTGGTGATACCCGCATTATTTACTAAGACATCAATCTTGCCGAACTTATCTTGAGTCGCATTAACGACCTGTGCCCAATCCTCTTCATTAGTGACATCATGTTTGATGAATAGCGCATTATCCCCAAGCTCTTTTTCCAATGCTTCACCTTTTTCGACATTAATGTCCGTTAATACAACCTTAGCACCTTCTTCCATACACAAACGCGCATGAGTCTCGCCCATACCTTGAGCAGCACCAGTGATGATGATAACTTTATCTTGTAAACGAGCCATTATGTCTCCTAATTGGTTAAATAAAAGTCAGTGAAGTAGTCAGCAAGTATAAAACATAGTGATTTAATCTTCGTTAGTAAACCTTAAAGAGTTGTCTCAAATAAGTAAAATTATTAAATTTTTTTGAAAGGTTTGAAATTGAGGGTTGGCAGTAACAGTATAAATAATAGATGTAAAGATCGTTAGCACTACATCTGCGTTAAGCGGATTTTTCTGCAGCTATAGCTTGATAGGGAAGCGTGAATACCTTGTCAAAAAGTAAAGTGAAAACAAAAGTATATACTAAGAAAGACATAGTAAGAGAGATTTCCATGGTAAGAGCGGTCCATATGCCAACACCATACCAAAACATATAAAGCGGTAAACAGACTAAAGTAAGCCCTCCTTCAAAGAATATTGCATGGACACTGCGTATCTTAAAAGTACGAGCTTTGATTTGATTGCGTCGTTCCCAATATTCAAATAGAGTGTTGTAAATGAAATTCCAAACAACAGCGGTAATGGCTATGATAACAGCGAGTATCAATGACTGCTTTGTATCACTACCGCTTAATACGACTAAGATAAATGTTGTCAACATGACAGCAAATATCTCAAAAAGTGTGACATACAGCACACGGCGTTTGATAGGACCTAATGTAATCAATTCAAACTCCAGTGTGCTTTTTTAAGCTTTGAGGTTTGATAGAAGGCTATCAACTACTGCTGCTTATCTCCTGCCTCATCCACGTCTTCTCTATCAATGACATCTAGATCTTCTAGACATAGTTTGTCATATTCTTTTTGACAGAAATCAGGATCAATTTTGCACATCGCTTCTTGCAGCTGATCTAAACGTCTTTCCGACTGCTGGATATGATCGAGCATTTTAGCGAAAGCTTCAGCGACTGGATCTTGTGAGGAAGGGTCGATACCATAAGCTTGGAAGGCAGTTGCGCGCGCTGTACTTTGCGTAGTGGTTTTAGGTTGAGCTGCTTGTGCCGCTTTTTCCTGCTGTTTTGCATCGTCTACTTTGGTGGTGATTGGATTGCCTTTTTCATCATGATGTTCTGAAATCATGCGAGCTGCGCTACCAACCATTGTTGCGCCTGCTGGAACTGCCTTGACTACCACTGCATTAGAGCCAATTTTGGCATTCTTGCCAACCGTGAATGGCCCCAAAACTTTTGCTCCAGCACCAACAATGACACCATCTTCTAAAGTTGGATGGCGCTTACCATTATTCCATGATACGCCGCCAAGGGTGACGCCATGATATAAAGTGACATCATTGCCAATCTCAGCAGTCTCACCGATGACAACACCAACACCATGATCAATAAAGAAGCGCTTACCAATTTTGGCGGCAGGATGAATCTCAATACCAGTGATAATACGAGAGCCATAAGATATCACGCGTGCAGCCAGTTTCTGCTCGTTTTGCCATAGACAATGCGCACCGCGATGCAAAATAAGCGCATGAATGCCAGGGTAGGTTAAGATAACTTCCAGACTGTTGCGAGCAGCAGGGTCACGATTGAACACCGCATCAATATCTTCTTTTAGGTCTTGTTTGATGCTGGTGAGCGATTTGAATAAGGCGGTTGGCAATGACATAAATCATCCTATCGTATTTTTTGATTACAATCTCTTTAGTTATAGCATTTTCGCAGCACAAAACATAGCGATGAGTCGTAAGTAAAAACAGATTGTCCGTAAACAAAATATAAACCAGTGGGACTTTGTTTACAGGCAATCTTTTATCATTTAGCTGCCACTGATGACGTATTTTAACAGCTCGACAACTTGCTCAGGCGTTTGCGCCCATGCCATGGCCGCTGCATCAACCTCTTTTAATGGATGAATAATATCCTCAGCGTGTAATGTAATATAAGGCTTACCCAGTGCGGCACAGTAGCCAGCATCGAATGCTGCGTTCCACTGCTTATATTTATCGCCAAAGCGAATGATAGCAATGTCGCATTTTTGGATCATGTTTTTGGTGCGAATCGCATTAACCTTTGATGACTTATGATCGCGCCAGAATCCATTTTCCTCTTTACCAAGCACATCACCGGCTGCGTCGCTGGCTTCATGCTCAGTCACTGCTGATGTAAAGGTAATAGCAAGACCGTGGTCTTTCACGCCTTGCATGATTTTCTGTCGCCAGTCGGTGTGTATTTCTCCGGACAAATAAACATTCCAATTCATTATTAATTCCTCTTTATTATTAATCCATATGACTTGCAAAAAAGTACTACTGCTGCTAATTCCGAAAAACTTAATGCCCCAAACTTTGCGCCTTAGAAGATTTAGTCTTTTGCAAGTTTGGCAATTAACGCGCTTAGTAGTTGATATTCTTTTTGATCGAGCTGGATACGTGAGCCAAGTCGAGACAAGCGCGAGGGTAATGATTTTAAGTTTTCACTGTCAGCCAATTTGCGTTGAACCATTAGTGCGGTGGTACGCTCAGTAAGCTGCTGCAATTGCTGCTGGGTAATCGCTGGCTCATCCCATTGCTGGCGCGTATAAGTATTGAGCATAGGTTGTCCTATCGTCTCTAGACTATCAGTCACATCTAATTTATCATAATCGGCTTCGCTATCAGTTTTAATATGTGTTTGTGCATAAGCAAAGATAAAGCTGGCAATCACTTGGACAGCTGATGCCACATTAAGCACTGGATAAGCAGGATTGGCGTCAATCTGAACATGGTAATCTGCATAAGCCAATTCTTCGTTGGTTAGACCGCGATCTTCACGACCAAACAAAACGGCGATATTAGGTTTATCAGTAGAAAAAGTGGACTGCTTATCGATAAAATCGAACATAATTTTGGCGGCTTGCGTGGGCGTTACTACAGGGCGCGGCAAATGACGACTGCGACTACTGGCGGCAAAGACCAGCTGACAATCTGCTATCGCAGACTCTAGCGTTGGCGCTATCAAAGCTGATGATAGCAGCTCACTACCGCCTGCTGCATGAGAGACGCTGGTTTCATCAATCGGTAGCTTAGGATCAACGACTGTCAAACGAGATAATCCCATGGTATGCATCGCGCGTGCGGCTGAACCAATATTAGCAGGTAAGGTGGTATTGACCATAACAACTTGCAAGCAAGACAGGTAATCGGCAACAGTAGATATTGATGGGGTAGGCGATGCTGGTAAGGAAGAAGTGCTCATTAGTAACTCATTCTTTTATTAATCTCTTGTTCAGCGTGCTGCAATGCCAATGATATATTTTCTATAAGAGCTGCTTGCTGGTTAATCTTTCGCTCGCGGCAGTATTCTTGCAACTGATCACTGAGCGCTACCAATTGAGTCGCACCTATATTCGCACTAGCACCTTTAAGAGCATGAGCGGCTTCAAAACCGTTAGCATTATCATCGGCTGCTTGTGTCGCACGTAGGGTTACAATACGCTGCTGACTGTCAGTAATATAAGTCTGTATCAACTCTGCAAAATCTTCTTCAAACAGATCACGCATATCTTCAAATTGCTCATGATTAATAATGTCATTGTCTAAACTATTATCTAAGTCATTGTTCATAATATTGTTTTTAACATCAGCTCCGGTCATAATTCCATATCCAGTAAGGTCAGAGTGGGGGTTTTAATTTGTTATATTTATAGTACTAACTATAATGAAAATATATATTTTCTTCGTTAATCATGCTTTTTAGCTGCTGTAAATTATCATCGTTAGGATAGACACGCCAATGCTCCGATAGCCCCACATTAGCAATGCCATACTCTTCGTAAATACTCAGACCAAGCGGTAGACAGTTATCATTGATTGAGGCATCAGTATTACTCAGAGCGTTATTGACATAGCTGCTGCCATTATTAAGCACATCCTGATTCATATCATTCTCTAGCACCAATAAGTCATTGCCGTCTTCATCGTACAAACTGCCACCCATTGCAGGGTCGTAAACGGCACTGTTACTATTGCCGTCTTGTTCGTCCTGATCATTGTTATAAGCTAAGCGTGGCGCAGGTATGATACCCGCTTGCGCCGATTTAAGAAGTGGTTGCAAGCGTGTCAGCAGATTAATATCACTGCCGTGGACTTTGATACTGATTTTTTTCAGCCAACGCAAGCGCGCATCAACCATACTCATTGCATTATCAAGGCGGGCAAATAGACGACCATCGCGCTCACGAATGCTGCCTTTGATGATGACCACTTCATCCACCTTTAACTGTTCTTTAACGCGGTTAAAACGTTCAGCATAGCAGCTAACTTCCAGTCTTGAGGTTCCGTCATCTAAGATAATCACATTACGATTACCAAAATTGGCGATATCAATAATTAATCCGGCAAAATAGCAACTGCCGTTATAGCCAGTGTCCGTTAGCTTATCGAGACGTGCGCCTGAGGTATAGCGTTTGATCTCATCTAAGTATTCATTGATTGGATGGCCAGTTAAATACAGTCCTAAGGTGTTTTTCTCCGCTTTTAAACGGTGCTTATCACCCCAAATTAATTCTGGGGTCATGACCAATGGCGGTGCAGCAACCACACCATCCATTTCACCAAATAAGTCCATCATACCAATCTCGCGGTTTTGACGGTCTTGTTCAGCGGCTTGTACTGCGCTTGGTAATTGACTCATTAACGCACCGCGAATCTCGTAAGCTTCATCGGCTGGCAAGTCAGGACGTAGGGTAGCCGCAAAGTCATCAAAACAGCCGGCACTGACTAATGCTTCAAGGGTACGTTTATTAACTTTTTTGATATCGACGCGGCGGCAGAAGTCATATAAATCTTTAAACGGACCTTCACGGCGACGCGCATCAACGATAGACTCAACTGCACCTTCACCAACGCCTTTAATCGCACCCAAGCCATAAATAATATTGGTCGGGGTATCGGCGACGAAATGCCATTCACTACGGTTAACTGATGGATTGACCACGGTTAACTCAAAGTTTTCACGGCAATCATTAATAAAGAACACGACGTTGTCGGTGTTGTTCATATCGGAAGTTAGTACTGCTGCCATAAACTCAGCAGGGTAGTACTGTTTTAGATAAGCCGTCTGATAAGCTAATACCCCATATGCGGCAGAATGCGAGCGGTTAAAACCGTAACCAGCGAATTTCTCCATCAGATCAAAGACGCCACCCGAGGTGACTTCATCGATACCTTGCGCCGTGGCGCCAGTGACAAAAATATCGCGCTGTTTAGCCATCTCTTCAGGTTTCTTTTTACCCATCGCACGGCGTAACATATCCGCACCGCCCAAGCTATAGCCTGCCATCACCTGCGAGATTTGCATCACCTGTTCTTGATAGACAATAACGCCGTTGGTGTTTTCTAAAATCGGCTCAAGATTAGGATGGTCATAAATGACTTCCTCACGACCATGCTTACGGTCGATATACATCTCTACCATGCCAGCATCGAGCGGACCCGGACGATACAGCGCACACATGGCGATGACGTCTTCAATGTTGGTCGGTTGTAATTTCGCCAAATACTTTTTCATACCCATACTTTCAAGCTGAAAGACGGCAGTGGTCTTGGCATCTTGCAAGAGCTTGTAGGCTTTTTTGTCATCTAATGGCAAGTCTTCTAACACCAACGCTTCTTTGCCTTCTTTAGCACGGCGCAAGTTGATGTTTTCTACCGCAGCATTAATGACGGTTAAGTTACGTAGACCCAAAAAGTCAAACTTCACCAGACCAACCGCTTCGACATCATCTTTATCAAACTGACTGACACGGTGACCATCGTCATCACAATAAATGGCGCTAAAATCGGTAATTTTATGCGGGGCAATTAGGACGCCACCGGCATGTTTACCGACGTTTCGGCAGACGCCTTCAAGCTTAATTGCCATCTCCCAAATCTCAATGGCATCTTCATAATCCATATTGTCAGGGTTGGAGATTAAGTCTTTAAGCTGCGGCTCTTGCTCGAGCGCTTGACTGAGCGTGATACCCGGAGTTTTCGGGATAAGTTTGGATAGTTTGCTGGCAAGAAAGTAAGACTTACTTTGTACCCGCGCCACATCTCGTACCACCGCTTTTGCCGCCATGGTACCAAAGGTGATAATCTGCGAGACCGCTTCACGACCATAAGTTTGCGCAACATAATCAATAACGCGGTCACGACCTTCAATACAAAAGTCAATATCGAAATCGGGCATTGAGACACGTTCAGGGTTCAAGAAGCGCTCGAATAATAGATCGTAATGGATAGGGTCGAGGTCGGTAATGTTTAACGCATAGGCGACTAACGAGCCAGCACCAGAACCACGACCCGGTCCTACCGGTACGCCATTGGCTTTTGCCCAGCGGATAAAGTCCATAACGATTAAAAAGTAACCGGGAAAGCCCATTGATAAGATAACTTCGAGCTCATACTCTAAGCGTTCATCATATTTTTGGCGAATATCCTGCCAATTGTCACCGCGTTCCTCAATCGGAAATAGTTTATCCAATCGATTATTAAGACCCCGTATTGACTCCGCGCGGAAAAACGATTCAATCGTCTCGCCTTCAGGCACAGGAAAATCGGGCAGGACGTTAATACCAAGGGTCAAGGTCACATTACAGCGAGTTGCCAAACGCAAAGTATTGTCAATCACCTGCGGAAGATCAGCAAATAAATGCTCCATCTGCGCTTGGGTCTTAAGATATTGCTCATCTGAATAAGTTTGCGGACGATTGAGGTCAGCGAGCACGTAGGAGCCTGCGATACAAACGCGCGCTTCATGAGCATCAAAATCGTCTTGCTCTAAGAAGCGCACATCGTTATGAGCAATAATAGGAATATTGTGTTTGGCACCTGAGTGGATAGCAGCCTGAATGAAGGCATCTTCCCCTGAGCGATTGGTACGCTTGATGGCAAAGTATAAACGATCATCAAACTGTGCTTGCCATTCTGTCAGCAGCTCATCAGCTTTTTCTGGCATAGAGCCGACTAGCGCTTGACCGACATCTGACTTTTCGGTGAAGAGAACGATAACACCTGCTGCGTGCTCTAAAATATGGCTGCGTTTAATGACAGGCACACCATGATTTGCAGCGTCAGCGCGCCCTTCAGTGAACCCAAGCGATACGATACGGGTAATGTTTTGATAACCCTCGTTATTCATCGCTAGCAGGGTTAGCCGCGTGTCTTCATTCTCCATGATGACTTCGCTACCGATAATCGGCTTAATGCCAGCGCCAAGGCAGGCACGATAGAACTTCACCGTGGCATAAAGGTTGGATAGATCAGTTAACGCCAGCGCGCGTTGATTATCCGCCGCCGCCGCTTTGATAAGCGGCTTGATGCGCACGATAGAATCGGTGATCGAATATTCGCTGTGAATACCAAGGTGTACAAATGCCATAGAGGACTCTTACTGATACGATCAAAAGGAAATAGATTATTAAGAAGATAAATTTATTATTATCAATGCTTTAAATGAATTTTTAAAATTAATCAGAAGTGAATAAGACGTCGATAGCCATATTTATTCCTTTTAAATTTAGCTGCTAATAATAGCATTATTTGGTACGTACAGCCACCGATTCAGGGGTATGAAATTGAATGGATGATTTTTGGTAATGGGTTTGATTATAGAAAAAAGCCTTCTATATCATAATGATGTAGAAGGCTCTGATAGGCGAAAGATTTACGATTATTTAGCTAATATTTAACGCTTATCATGTTTATCACTATACTCTATCCAGAAGTCTGCATTTTCAACGCCTGCTTTTCTAGGGTCAAAGACAGGATCAAGTCCCAGCTTCATTTGTTCATCGTAGTCTTTTAACACTTTTAGCGCCGTTTTGCTGAGTAAGACGATGGCGATGAAGTTAAGGTAACACATACTGCCGAAACCAATATCGCCTAGCGCCCACATCATACCTACTGACTGTATACTACCGCTAAAGCAAACGATTAAAAATACAATTTTTAGTAATGGTTTTAAGATAGGATAGCGCATCTTGCTGTCTAGATATACCATCGTTGTTTCAGCGATATAGTAATAAGCAATCAAGCAGGTAAAAGCAAATAAGAAGATGGCAATAGCGACGAAGCCACTACCATATTGGCTAAATACCGTTGAGACTGCTGCTTGGGTAAACGCCGTTCCAGCTGCAATGCCTGGCATGTTTTCAACCAGCACCAAGCCTTCTGCGGGAATGACGTTGTACATGCCTGTCGATAAAATCATTAGGGCTGTTGCGGTACAGACGAGCACAGTGTCAATGTAGATAGAGAAACTTTGCACTAAACCTTGCTTGGCAGGATGTGAGACTTCTGCTGCCGCTGAACTGAAAGTGGCTTCGCCTGCACCAGCAACGTTTGAGAATACAGCACGGCGCACACCCCAAGAGATTGCTAGACCGACAATACCGCCAAAGACGGCATCCATACCAAACGCACTTTTGAAGATAAGCGCGAACATGGCTGGTAGGTTTGAGGCGTTAAACACTAAGACGATGATCATCATCAAAACATAGCCGATCGCCATAATAGGCACGACCTTGCCAGCGAAGCTTGCAATACGTTTTATGCCACCAAATATGATAAATGCTAACAGCGCAACGATAATGAAACCAGTTGCAACAGGTGGGATATTAAAAGCAGTATTAAAAGAATCAGCGATGGTGTTGGCCTGTACGCCAGGCACCAAAACACCATATGATAGGCAGGTAACAGCCGCAACGACAATGGCAAAAGGCTTCATTTTGAGCCCACGCTCGATATAAAAGGGTGAGCCGCCACGATACTGGTCATCAACGGTATGCTTATATACCTGTGCAAGTGTTGACTCGATAAAGGCACTGGCACCGCCAAGCAGACCCATGACTATCATCCAAAATACTGCGCCAGGTCCACCAGCTGCGATTGCGGTGGCAACCCCTGCAATGTTACCGACGCCGATTCGGCCTGATAAGGCCATACTAAAGGCTTGGAATGAGCTAATACCTTGGGTTGATGTTTGCTTGTCAAACAACAGCCTAACCATCTCTTTGAGATAGCGAAACTGGACACCGCGAGTCATCACGGTAAAATAAATGCCGACACCGAGTGCTAAATAAACTAACGCATCGCTCCATATATAGCCGACGATGGTATTAATAATCGCTTCCATGGCCTTACTTCCCTGTAAGTATGTGACTAAAGGCTTAAATCATTTAAGCTATTGTTTTAATTTATGACTGTACTGATTGAACACGCTTGTTAATTAACCAGCCAAATAGTCTTAGTCTGTGCATATTGTGATAAGGCTTCTAAACCATTGTCACGACCGCCAAACCCTGATTGTTTATAGCCACCAAATGGCGTCGTGATATCACCTTCTGAAAAACCATTGATTGAAACCGTACCCGCTTTGATGGACGATGCCACACGATAAGCGCGCTTGATGTTCTGTGTATAAAAAGAAGCGGCGAGCCCATAGTTGGTTTCATTGGCTAATTTGATGGCTTCTTCTTCCGTCTCAAAGCTTGTCACCGCCAGCAAAGGACCAAAGACTTCTTCCTTGAACAAAGTCATATCGGCTGTAACATCATCAAAAATAGTGGGTTCAATATACCAGCCGCTACCTAAATCTTCACGAATGTTGCCACCTGCAATGATCGTTGCGCCTTCATCTTTTGCGGTCCGTAAATAATGCGAAACCTTGTCAAAATGTGCTTTTTCTATCATAGGACCAATGGCGGTATCAGAGTCATAAGGTGATCCGACCTTCCAACCTTTCAGACCATTTTTTAGTTGCTCAAGTAACGCTTGTTTTTGACTGCTGTGGACTAATAAGCGTGAGCCGCAACTACAGTTTTCACTCATATTCCAAAACGCGGCCGATAAGATATCGTTAATAGCGGCGTCATCAAGTACGGCATCATCAAAGACTATTTGTGGGCTTTTACCACCGCATTCTAAGACGATCTCTTTTAGGTTGCTTTGGGCCGAGTATTGTAAGAACAGACGTCCGACCTCTGTTGAGCCGGTGAACGACACCATATCGACATCCATATGTTGACCAAGTGCTGCACCGACATTTTCACCAAGACCGCAGACCATTTGCAGCGCTTCTCTGGGCACGCCAGCTTCATAGGCAAGCTCGGTTAAACGGTAGGCAGATAAAGAGGTCAGCTCAGCGGGTTTAACAATGACGGAGTTGCCCATAATAAGAGCAGGGGCGACTTTCCAAGCGTACATTTGGGCTGGAAAGTTCCAAGGTAATACCGCACCAACGACACCAATTGGCTCTTGCACAATAAGTCCTAAAGCTGCGTTACCTGTCGGCGCGACTTTACCAAATACCTTATCAGCTGCTTCGGCATACCATTCAAAAGTCTCAATAGTCGCTGGCATGTCAGTGTTTAAGCATTCGGTAATCGGCTTGCCCGCATCCACACAATCTAATGCTGCCAGCTCTTCGAAATGCTCATGCATTAGTGCACACCAGCGCTGCATAACAGCCTTACGCTCAGCTGGAGCCAGACGACGCCATTCACCACTTTCAAAACTATCACGGGCGATTTGCACGGCAGTATCGACATCATCGCTAGTACCCGAGGCAATCTGACCGATAACACTATTATCAATAGGCGTGTAATTGTCTAAAGTCGCTTCTGATAAATTATCAGCCGCTATTAAATGTCCAGCCCACAGCTGTTGCTGTTTTGCTTTCTCAAATACTTGCTCTTTAGTAGCTTGTTCTTTAGTGCTCATTTTTCTAATCCTTGTCTGCTAAGTTTGATGCCATCGATTCGAATTTTGAATACGGCATCAAATTTAGCGTTGGTTATCCTTAACTTTGTTTTTACTAAGCTGAGCTGAGTGCTATTTAGACAGTAGGGCTAAAAACTCTGCTTTTTCGTCTTCTGGCATGTCAGTTAATGGCACGCGCACTGAACCGACATCCATGATGCCGTTTAAGCAGCCCGCTTTGGCCTTTTGGTTGTAGTTGCCAGATTCCATAGAATGAATAGCAGGATAAATCTCGCTCATAATTTGCTTGGCTTTATCCCAGTCGCCTTGCTGGGTGGCGTTAAATAATGCAACTTGCTCTGCTGGGAACACGTTCGCTGCGCCCGCAATCCAGCTTTTTGCACCCCAAAAGAAGAAATCAACGGGCTGATCATCACAGCCACAAACCACATCAAAGTCATCAAAATTAGCTTGCAGCATGCGTAGCGCATGACTAAAGTCGCCGCTACTTTCTTTTACGCCGACGATGTTAGGGTGTTTAGCTAAATGAGCAACAGTGTCAAATTCAATAGCAACGCCGACACGATCAGGGAAGTTGTACATAATAATCGGCAGCTCACTGGCATCCGCGACTTTTTCGAAGTGAGCAATGATGCCATCTTGCTCAGGTAAGCTATAAGGGGTGGCAGATAGCATAAGGCCGTCATAACCTAGTGCTTTGGCTTGTGCGGCAAGCTCAATAGAGTGGTCAGTCGATAAACTATTGATACCTGCAATCAAAGTGACTTTATCCTTTGCGGCTTCGGCGATAGTGGTCAACACCAGCTCGCGCTCTGCGGCCGAAAATGTATAGTATTCACCTGTAGTACCGCAAGCAACGATACCGGCTACGCCTTTTTCAATAAAGGCTTCGACCAGTGTCGTTAATTTTTGCGCATCAACGTTGCCGTTATTGTCAAAAGGGGTGACGATTGGGACTAAAATTCCATTTATGTTCATGAGACTATCCTTATTGGTGTTGATATTGTTGGTGGTTTAATGGGTAATGATTCAATGATGAATCGGTTGATTTTTGCTTGGTTCATAACCGTTGAATAAGCGGCCTATTTAAAGCGAGCCAGTTGATACGGTTTTGGATCGATAGTATGGTCTTCATCAAAATAGTATTCGGCAATCATTTGCGCACTAACGACAGCTTGCGTTAAGCCTAAATGCTGATGACCGAAGCTTAAAAACACACGCTCGATTTTGTCGATGACTGGCAAGGAGTCTGCGGTTGATGGCCGAAACCCCATCCACGACACGCTATCGCTAGCATCTAACGGAGCTTTTAACATAGGCTGCGCATGTTGTAGAAGTATTTGTGCTCGCTGCATATTGGCAGGTGCGTCAAGTCCTGCGTACTCCACCGTACCCGCCAAACGTAGTCCTTCTTGCATCGGGGTCATGACGAAGCGCCGATCCAAACTCGATACGGGAACCTGTAAGCGCGCGCTTTCGTTCGGTAGCATCAAGTGATAACCGCGTTCGGTATCTAAAGGGATGTTGACGCCTGTTAGTTGCTTGGCCAAGGCTTTAGAGTGGGCGCCTGCTGATAGCATCACTTTGGACGCTGTCATATCACCTTGACTGGTCGTTAAATGAATACCCTCTGCATCACTGGTCGCAGCAAGGACGCGGCAATGTTCAATGACATGACCACCTAGCTGTCTAAAGGTATTATGAAGCTGATTAATGACGGCTTTTAAATTGGTGATATGTCCTGTATTTGGGAAAAATAACGCTGCTAATTGGTTATCTTTTAAGGCAGGCTCACGCTCTAACAGTGCTTCTTTGCTCAGCAGCTCATTACTCACATCAATGTCATTGAGACGCTTACCGTGTGCTGTTAATAGCTCAAGACTAATAGGCTTTTCAACCGTTAATAAAGAACCTTTCACTTCAATCCAGTTATTCAGCTGCCACTGCGTCGCAAAGTCTTGCCACGCTTGCAGGCTGTTTTGATTTAAGCTTAGCAACGCTTGATGAATCCGCTCAAATGGCTCAGGGCGCATATTCATCAGCAACTGCATCGCCCACGGCATCAAACGAGGCAGATAGCGCCAGTCTATGCGCAGCGGTCCAGTCGGATTCAATAACATGGCGGGTACATGACGGAGCATGCTGGCATCAGCAATGGGGAATACTTGCTCGGTAGCGATATGACCGGCGTTACCTAATGATGCGCCTTGACCCACTTCATTGGCGTCCAGCAGTGCGACCTTTACGCCTCGCGCTTGCAACGTCACCGCAGCCGCTAGACCGATAATGCCGCCTCCAATGATATGTAAGTCGAAGTTTGAGGTAGTCATAATTTTTCTCGATTACGTTCTTCTGATTAAGCACTTTCAATAGTGTTTATGCGTTTATCAATATATATGTCACTAATAAATCATTTCGCTTAATAAATAATGCTACGAATCAGCTAAGATGGAATTCCCCATTTAAAAGGATCATTTTCTTGCACAATGAGTGTGGTCTCAGCACAAACATAAGCATGACCACAAATTGTTGGGATAATGGTCTGTTCAGGATAAGCCATGCCAGCTGCATTATTGAGTTTAGTACTAAGATCAGTATTGAGCTCAGTTGCATACTGATAACTGCCAGTAAATACGCTGCCGACTACGCCTTGTTGCTGCCAAAGTTGTTCAGGTGCTAGACGGTTGTCAGCAGCTAGGCAAGCAAGTTTGGCGCTAGTACCGGTACCACAAGGAGAGCGATCGTAAGCTGAACCTGGACACAAAACGAAGTTTTTACTATCGACTTGCGTATCATCGCTATCGGCAAATAACTCGATATGGTCAATATCACCGCCGTTTTCGCCGGTGATATTAGCAGCGATTAATGCTTGCTTAATTTGCATGGTTACTTGAGTCAGTTTTTCGACATTATTTGCTTGAATGTCTTGTCCATGCTCACTGACTAAAAAGAACCAGTTGCCACCCCAAGCGATATCGCCACGGATAAGGCCTAATTCAGGAACTTGAACTTCAACTTGTTTTTTATAACGATAAGAAGGTACGTTTTGTACACTGCAGCTGCCATCATCATGTAAGGTTGCTTTAACCAGACCTACAGGAGTCTCTAGCCAATGTACGCCTGCTGATATCTTTTGTTGATAAGCTAATGAAACGATAACGCCAATCGTACCGTGTCCGCACATGCCCAAATAACCAGCATTGTTAAAAAAGATAACGCCTGCTGTGGCTTTAGGGTCAGTTGCAGGAAGAAGTAGCGCACCGACGAGGACATCATTGCCGCGTGGCTCTAAGATGATACTTTGACGCAGATGATCGAAGTTCTGCTTGAAGTGTTGCAGCTTATCTTGAATAGTGTCACCGACGAGGTCGGGAAATCCGTCATAGACCATACGAGTAGGCTCACCGCCCGTATGCGAGTCAATAATTTTAAAATTAAATAGTGTGGAAGACATGACCGACGCCCTAATTCATCCGTGAAAAAGTTACATTCCGTTTTTTATGCATGAGACCTAATGGTTTTAACTTAATAGCCAATAGTTGGCTCTTATTTGTTAAGGTCTATATATAGAGTGGACTTTTTTAGAGAGAGCGTCTTGCTGTTTTTTCATGGATAAATGCGTATTTCTGCATAGTGGCTCAGTGTACACTAGAGAAGTCTGTGCCTATAAACTGGTAGTAAAATAGTCAGTTCGAAATAAAGTCGATACGTTAATAGCCAAGTGCTGCTGCGATAAATTTTTTGCAGCCTCTGTCACGCTTGCGAACAGCACGCAAGAAAAATTTACCGCATCAGCACTGTATCGGTTTTAAAGTGGATCAACTATAGATATACGTAAAATAGTCTGCGAGTTATTAATGTTTGGCTGAGTGTAAAATTAATATGACAAGGATGACATACGATGACTGAGGTAATAACAGATGTAATAGAAGATGCAGCGCTTGCTATGCTTACCACGTCATTGCAGCAGAATATGACTGCTTACTATCCCGACAGTAGCGAGGCTTTTATTGGTAATGTCTCATTATTACTGCCGCTGCTGAATACTTTGACCAATGTGGTGTTTTTTGTAAAAGATGAGCTAGCATGTTATCAGCTGGCAAACAAAACCTTATTAAAACGCTGTCAGTTGAGTAAGCACGAAGATATCGTAGGATTTACCACAGAAGAGGTGTTTTCGCATCGGCAGAGTAGGGATTATATTTTGCAAGATATGAAGGTATTGCGCGAAGGAAAGTCTATCGTTGATAACTTAGAGCTGCACAGTTATGCGTCTGGTCAGTTAGGTTGGTGTATTACCAATAAACTGCCCATTTATAATAAGAGTCAACAAATAATCGCGATGGTTGGGATATCGGTCGATATTGATGAAGATAACGAGCGCGTTTTACGTAAACACGCTCGCTTGGCAGAAGTTGCTCAGTTTGTACGAGCGCATCTTGATCAGAAAATCAATATCGCCCAATTGGCTGACTTGGCTAATTTGAGTGTATCGCAGCTAGAGCGTACCTTTAAGGCTGTACTGAATATGTCGCCATTACAGTTTGTGCAAAAGCTACGCTTGGAGTATGCGGTGAAGTTATTGGCTAATCCTGAGATGTCAGTTACTCAGATATCATTGAACTGCGGCTATAGTGATCACAGTGCTTTTAGCCGTCAGTTCAAACAATTCACGGGAATGTCGCCTACTCAGTTCCGCCAAATTCATTTGGCAATGAAAAACTAAAATTAATAAACTAACTTAATAATCTATTATTACGGATTTAACTACTTTAGATCTAATTACTGCGGATCCAACAATTCAATCCAGTGCTTCACTGGTATGCTTGATCGGCTACTTAAGTATAGTTGGCAACCTATATTAGCGGTCACTATCTGCTCTGGATGACCAATCGTCAAGTCTGCAAGCTTATTAGTTAGTAATTGCTGACTCAGCTCAGGCTGCAGTATCGAGTAGGTTCCAGCAGAGCCGCAGCATAAATGCTTGTCTTTAGTAGGCGTGAGCTCAACACCTGCCTGCTGCAATATCTGTTCAACTAAGCCGCTCAACTGCTGAGCATGTTGCAATGAGCAAGGACAGTGCACGGCTGTTTTGCGCCCTTTATCTTGCAATTGCAGCTGACTCAGATCCTCTTTAATTAATATCTCACCAAGATCGCGGGTAAGCTCGCTAACCCGTTTCGCTTTGACAGCATAATCTGGGTCATACTGTAGTTTTTCGCCATAGTCTTTGACCATCGAGCCACAGCCAGAAGCACTGATAACAATGGCTTCTACGCCCGCCTCAATATGGGGCCACCACGCATCGATATTGCGGCGCATGAATGCCAGTCCCTCTTCATGGGCTGGCATGTGATAACTGACGGCACCACAGCAACCAGCTTCGGGTGCGGTAAATAAGCTAATACCTAGTTTATCGAGTACCCGAGCGGCCACAATATTGGTATTTGGAGTCGCTGAGGGCTGCGCGCATCCTGCTAATACCAACATCCGGCGCGTATGCTGCTGGGTCGGCAATGCGCGCTTAATTTGTTTAATCGGTACTTGTTGCTTTAAATCACGAGGCAAAAAGGATCGTACCAACTGTCCTAAGCGTAATAAAAGCCCGAAGCGCTTCGGATAGGGCAGGACTTGGCGTATCAACCAGCGCAGTAGCTTCTGCTGTAGTGGTCTCTCTAATTGCTCCTCCATGATGCCGCGGCCTATTTCAGCTAAGCGCCCGTATTTTACGCCAGAAGGACAAGTGGTTTCGCAACTACGACAGGTTAGACAACGGTCTAAGTGCGTTTGCGTTTTTTCGCTAACGTCACCGGTCTCAAGCAACTGTTTGACTAAATAAATACGTCCACGTGGGCCATCTCTTTCGTCGCCCAATTCTTGATAAGTAGGGCAGGTCGCATTACAAAATCCACAGTGTACGCAGCTGCGTAAGATAGCATCGGCTTCTTTGATTTCCGGATGATCTAGATACTTCACATTAATTTGGGTACGCATAATATTTTCCTATTACATCCAACTATAGAGACGACCTGGATTAAAAATACCCATCGGATCAAAAGCATGTTTGAGCCGTTGATGCAGTCCGCGCAGCGCCTCGGGTTGAGTATGAAATACCTCTTGTAGTCGATCACCACCACTATAAAGACTCACTTGACCACCCATACTGTTGGCAAGTGCTTCCAATGATTCAGTATCGAAATCACCGCGCAGCCAACGTTGGCTGCCACCCCAATCCACCAGCCACTCTTTATCTGGAAATACATGCTCAGCATTACTATTGACTGAAAACCGCCATAAAGGCGCATGACCTAAAAAGTAGTCTAACTGCTGCTCGCGTAGCTGCGTCCATAGGGTGTCTGATTCTTCTAGAATTTTACCTTGCCACTGCTTAACGGTGCTCTCGACTGCACTACGCGCGCCCTCTAAACGTAAATAAAGATGATTCTCAAACCAACAAGCGCCCGTCAAAGGATTTGGTAAACCTGCCAAACGGTTCATCTCTTTGATAGCCTGCGTTGCCTCCATTTCACGTTTGAGAGTCATAGTAGCAGCAGGTTTGGGCATGACCTTTAAGCTGACCTCGCTAATGACACCTAAAGTCCCCATCGCTCCAGCCTGCATTCTTGAGACATCGTAGCCAGCTACGTTTTTCATCACTTGACCACCAAAGCGCAGCGCTTCGCCTCGACCATTAATCAGGCGAATACCGAGGACGTGATCTCTTACCGAACCATTCCAAGGACGTCCTGGTCCTGACAGGTGACATGCTAGCGTGCCCCCTAAAGTCGCCTGCCCATCAAATAGCGGCGGCTCAAACGCCAATCTCTGATTGTGTTCACTCAAAGCGTTATTAATCTCAGTTAACGGAGTACCTGCTCGTGCAGTCAACACCAGCTCAATCGGCTCGTAACTAACAATACCACTGTGCTCAGCAATGTTAAGCGGGACGCCCTCGGGCGTGCGACCCATAAATTCCTTGCTACCACCGCCAACTATTTGTAATTTGCTACCATCACTAATGGCCTGTTTAATTCGCTCAATCAGTTCAGCACTTATATCTTTCATGCCGGTGCTCCCTGTTGTGGCGGCTGACTCACTGAATCGTCCATTATCTTATTAAGCGCACGATATTCCTGACAATTTTTTAGGACAGGAATACCTTTACCCGGATTGAGCGTACCAACAGGATCGAAAGCATATTTAATAGCATGAAATTGGCTTAATTCCTGCTCATTAAATTGCACACGCATTTGACGAATTTTTTCTATACCGACACCGTGCTCACCAGTGATACAACCGCCTACTTTGACACAAAGCTCTAAGATACGAGCGCCAAATTCCTCAGTTTTTTCAAGCTGACTCGGCATATTGGCATCGAATAATATCAGAGGATGCAAGTTACCATCACCCGCATGAAAGACATTGGCCACGCGCAAATTATAGTGCTCGGAGAGTTTTTGCATTTCAGTCAATACATGCGCCAGTTGGCCGCGAGGAATAGTGCCATCCATGCAATAGTAGTCGGGTGAGAATCGGCCTACCGCTGGAAAGGCAGACTTACGACCTTTCCATAACAAAGCACGTTCCGCCTCGCTTTGAGAAACTCGAGTTGAGGTGGCACCTAGTTGAGTGAAGAGCTGTTCAACTTCGATGATTTGTTCTTGAACCTCAATTGCCGTACCATCTAATTCACATAAGAGCAGCGCCTTAGCATCGGTAGGGTAACCCGCTTGCGCAAATGCTTCGGCCGCTATAATGGCATAGCTATCCATCATCTCAAGCCCCGCTGGGATAATCCCTTTAGCAATGATTTCGCCTACGGCATCGCCTGCCGTCTGTACGTTATCAAAACAGGCCATAATGACCTGCGCCTTTTCGGGGCTGGGTAATAATTTGACCATGACTTCAGTAACTATTCCTAACAATCCCTCAGAGCCAGTTATCAAGGCCATAAGATCAATGCCGTTACTATCAAGTCCTTCACTACCAATGCTTATCAAATCACCTTCGACCGTCACCATTTCTACTTTTAATAAGTTATGTACCGTGAGCCCATACTTGAGGCAATGCACGCCGCCGGAGTTTTCGGCGACGTTGCCTCCTATCGTACAAGCAATTTGGGAGGAGGGGTCCGGACCATAATACAAGCCATGTACGGAGGCCGCCTCACTAATGGCTAAGTTACGTACGCCTGGCTGCAAGCGTGCCGTGCGGGCTAGAGGGTCTATCTCGAGAATATGCTTAAAACGAGACAGTACTAACAGCACGCCATCAGGATTTGGCATGGCACCGGCACAAAGACCTGTGCCTGCTCCGCGAGCTACTACTGGAATCTGATAACGATGGCAAATACGCATGACTTCTTGTATCTGCTCGACCGTATCTGGCAAGACGACTAACAGCGGCATATCACAATAGACAGACAGCCCATCACACTCAAAAGGCTTTTGGGTTTCCTCATCACTGATCACATATTCAGGCTCAATAAAAGCGCGAAATATAGTCACCAATGTAGCTTTATCAGGTCTTTTGCTCTCAATCATATGGCTCTCCTTAGCGAAATGAATGGATTTTAATACCTAATCTAATACTCAATCAATATCCAACCACTGCCGCATCGACGATACGCGGATCAGAAGAACCGTAAACACCCTTAGGAGTCAACATAATTGATTGTGTTGAGCCCATTGCTGCTTGCGGGCTAACCGTATGTCCCATTGATTCTAGTTTTTTAATCGTATCGACATTGAGCGCCTTTTCAATACGAATCTCATCAGGCAACCATTGGTCATGGATACGCGGAGCATGAGTGGCCTCAGCGATATTCATATCATGGTCGATGACATTTGAGATGATTTGGGTAACGGTAGTAATAATACGACTACCACCCGGGCTACCAGTGACGATAAAAGGTTTATTGTCTTTAAATACCAAGGTAGGACTCATAGAAGATAATGGACGCTTATTGGCTTCAACGGCATTTGCCTCACCGCCTAATAACCCATAACCATTAGGCACGCCAGGCTTGGCAGAAAAATCATCCATCTCATTATTAAGTAAAATGCCTGTACCTTCAGCGACAAGGCCAGTGCCGTAAGAGAAATTAAGCGTATAAGTATTGGCTATTGCATTGCCGTCTTTATCAACAATGGAGAAATGCGTGGTTTGATCGCTCTCGTAGGGGAGTGGATTATTGGCTTTAATTGTGGCTGCTGGCGTGGCTTGGTTTGGATTAATCAATGTACGCAGCTTATCTGCATACGCTTGAGAGGTTAAGCCGCTGGTCGGCACATCGATGAAGTCCGAATCTCCCAGATACTCAGCACGATCTGCATAGGCCAATTGCATGGCCTCAGCCATCAAATGGATAGTTTGCGCGCTATTTTGTCCGTAGTCTTTAAGCGGATAGCCTTCTAAGATGTTTAAAATCTGCACGATATGAATACCACCAGAAGAAGGCGGCGGCATAGAGACAATCTCATAACCACGGTAGTCCCCTTTGACTGGCTCGCGAGCAATCGCTTCATAATTGGCCAAATCCTGCAAGCTCATGCTACCACCAGCGTCATTAACGGCTTTGACTAATTTAGTCGCGGTTTCACCTTTATAAAAGCCATCAGCACCTTGTGCAGCAATTAATTTCAGCGAGCGAGCCAGTTCCGGCTGTTTTAGGCGTTCACCAGGTTGATAAGCGCTACCGTCAGGTTTAAAAAATATCTTTTTGGTGCTTGGCCATTTTTGCAGGCGATCGGTTAATGCGGTGAGCGACTCAGACAAGCCAGCGGTAACTTCTATACCATCTTCTGCTAATGCTATTGCGGGCGCCATCACTTGCCCGCGACTCATCGTGCCATGATCTTCTAACGCTTTTAACAGTCCTGCCACTGTTCCCGGCACCCCAACGGCTAAGCCGTGATAACGGGATAAGTCACTGACCGCATTGCCTTCCTCATCGAGATACATATCACGTGAGGCACTGCTTGGTGCTTTTTCACGGTAATCAAGTGCCACTGTTTTGCCTTGCTTGGCATCATAAATCATCATAAAACCGCCACCGCCGATGTTGCCAGCGCGAGGTAAGGTAACTGCTAAGGCAAAGCCAACAGCGACCCCAGCATCAACAGCATTACCGCCGTCTTTTAGAATCTTTAAGCCAATATCGGAGGCGAGTGCTTCTTGAGTGGCGACCATGCCGTTCTTAGCCCATACAGGATGGTGAATAGCATCTTCAGAGTAGATGGCTTCATCGACTTTGGCATTGCTAGTCGTTGATGTAAGCGCATTGGTTTTCGCTCGTGTAATGCGCTTGGTTTCAGACAGTACGGTAGGATTATCAGCCATAATTGCTAGATTAATCGCACTGGTATTAATTGAGGTGTTATTTATCGAATTGGCATCAGTTGGGGAAACGGGTTCAAGTGCGTGAGCAGATACGGACAACAACAACGTACTGCTAATCAGCAACATAGTGGATTTTAGTGTTGTTTTTACTAATGTTTTATTCTGAGGGTTTTGAGCGCGCATAACATCGTTACAAAATTGAGAAGATAGTTTTGGCATCGCAAAGTCCTTTTTACGAGTGGGTGAGAAATCATACCGAAGTAAGAAAGAGAATGATTAGATAGCTGTATAGATAGTAACGAATATAGCAGCGAGCGCAAAGCTGTTTATCAACTTTTATTTTTTGATATTACTAGGACGTGTCCTCAGTCTGAACGAGTTAACCTCTAATGGGCTAAAAATGGCTATATTTCCGTACCATTCTTACAGAAAGAATTTTTAAAGTTAATTAAAATATCAGATTGATTTGAACGTAAATGTGGAGAACTAAAAAGCGCACCGTTCATACGATGCGCTTTTTTATATTTTTATACCAAGTTTTATGAGACATTAAATATTAATACAAATCTCTCTATTGATGACAACTCAGATCTCTCTTACATGTACATATCTTTTACATGCCTTGGCGTTGCTGTTTGTCATGTCCTTTACGGTTTTGTGAATGCTGACGACCTTTTTCCTGTTTTTCTGACTTGAGTTGTTCCATCTTGGCACGCTGTTCAGCAGTTAAGACCTGTGAGATGGCATGTTGAGTTTGAACGCGTTCAATAAAAAGCTGCTTTGCTTTAGCCGCTTGTTGATCAGCCAAACGATTGACAGCTGCATTATTTAAGGTACTCGCATTGGTTAATGCTTGCATTTGTTGATGCATTTGCGCACGTTCTGCTTTATTTTTTGTACGTTCAGCTTCACGATCGCCGTGCTTTTCTTGCATGATGGCTTTGATTTGCGCCTGCTGTGTGGCGGTCAAATCTAGCTGCGACATTGGGCCTCTCATGCCGCCTTTTTTCATACCATCTTTATGCTGCATTTTGCTGGTCGTTGGTGCTGTATCAGTGGTTGCGTTGACACTTGTACAAGCTGTAACTGCAAATACGCTAGACATTGCTAGTACTGAGCCCATTAATAATTTTTTCATAAAAATATCCTTTATTTAATTCGGTTTGGTTAAATGAATATTAAATTTTTATCTTGCAAGCATGATGTTTAGAGCGTTATAGATAGGTACTGTCAGCCAATCTATAAGTACGCTGTACAAAAGCAATACTTGCTGTTGATATGCGCTATCTTACGACAGTTAAAGGTTGCGAACATTTATGAAGTATTAAGAAAGGTAACGTTTATAGCGTATTGATAAGCACATGCCTGATAATATGGGTGATAACGCTATTAAGGCTCAAGGAGATAGATGTGCCAAATATATTGCTAGGTGATGATGACGAAGAGTTGACCCAGTTATTACAAGAATACTTGCACAATCATGGTATTCAATGTGATTGCGTTCACGATGGTGAGGCAGTCATCCAGAAACTTAAAACCGCATCTAATGATACTTCTGCTTATGATTTGCTGGTGCTCGATATTATGATGCCAAAAATAGATGGGCTTAGTGTGCTACGTCAATTGCCGAATATTAGTGATATTCCAGTCATTATGTTGACGGCAAAAGGTGAAGAGATCGATCGTATTATTGGGCTTGAGCTTGGCGCTGATGATTACATTACTAAACCCTGCAATCCGCGTGAGTTACTGGCACGCATCAATGCCGTTATCAAGCGCACTAATGCGGCGGCATCAGAGCATACTCCGTTACCAGAGAGTCGTTTGCATCTGGATCAAAATCAGCGGCTTTGTCAGATAGATGGCGTAGAGCTACAAGTGACTGGGACAGAATTTGATTTGTTGGTCGCACTACTCAAACAAAAAGGCGAGGTGGTAAGTAAGGCTTGGCTATCAGAGCATGTGTTGCAGCGTGAACTGCAGCCGTTCGATCGTAGCCTTGATGTACATGTCTCGCGCCTGCGCAAAAAACTCCAACCTTTCCACGATGAGCCTATCAAAGCTATCCGTGGTAAAGGCTATCAGCTGGTGCTGTAATGACGGACTCATCAATGAAACCTGCCAAGAAAGCTATTAACAATAAAACTCTTAATCAAGCGCCTAAATTTAAGGTGCGAATCACGCTGTTTTGGCGTTTGTTTCTGAGCCTGTTATTAACGATTCTGATTACCTCTATTTCATCTATCGTAGTGGAGCGCTGGCTGGTCGAAAAAGCGCTGAATGCTCGCATGGATGTACAAATTGATAGTTTATTAATTAAGCGTCAAGAGATGGTTGAAGCGTTACAAATGGGTGATTTAACTACCGTTAGGCAGATGTATCGTGAAGACCGATGGCTTATGAATCAAATCAGAGTCTATGACGAGCAAGGCGCCATTATATTTCCGCGTTATCGTGATAGAGATGAGCGTAGACAAGAACATAGGCAGGAACGGATGCCAGATGAAAGGCAGACAATGAGGCCTTCATCAATGCCACCAATGCAGTCAATGCCTAAGCCTGATAATAAAATGTCTGATAATGAAATGCCTGGTAGCAACGACGATAGAATATTTGATAATGAGCCATCACTTTTAGATAATATCCTGTCACCGATGATACCGAATCGCGCGAATATAGCTAATCCCGATAGTCGTCCTGAGTTGGCTGACGTGACGATCGTCTTACCAGATGAGCAGGCAGTCATTGTACAATTGCGTCCGCATCTGCGTTTTGCCGACGTTGTAGCGCTGCAACGCGGTAATTTTCCGATACGTTTATTACTGATTATCCTCTTTAGCGTCTTAGTTTGTATTTGGCTGAGTCGTACGCTGACCCAACGTATTCGCCGGGTACAAAACACAGTGCACCGTATGATTGATGGCGATTATCAGGCTAATCCAAATCTATCTAAAATGGGAGATGATGAGCTCGGTTTACTCGCGAAAGACGTAGCCAAGCTATCAACACGCCTGGCTGAGAGCGAGCTGGCACGCAAGCAGATGCTCAGTGATATCTCGCATGAGCTGCGCTCGCCATTGGCACGGCTTGACGTTGCGACTGAGCTGACTCGAGACTTTGCGCCGAATGCCAATCGTTACCTTGATCGTATCGATAAAGAATCTGCGCGGATGAATGAGCTGATTGAGCAGATCATTCATATTCAGTCCCTGCAAATGCAGCAATATACTATCGATAATTTGGAGAATGAAGCAGTTGATATTGCTGAGATTATCAGTGAAATTGGACAAGATGTCTGTTTTGAGTTTCAACAGAAAAACGTACACTGGCAATGGCAGCCGGATGATTCATTATTGACAGATTCTTCATTAGTCATGCCTTTATCAGCTACCTCTCCAGAAACTCCTTGGACAGTACTAGGTAACCAAGAACAGCTACACAGTGCACTTGAGAATATCATTCGTAATGCGTTTATGCATACTGCAGCTGATTCAATGGTTATTGCCGAGATTAAGGAAGTGGAGATAGATGGTAAAAGACCTGCTATTCAAGTCAGCATAATAGACGAGGGCGGCGGTGTTGCGAATGAAGATTTGGAGCGTATTTTTCAGCCCTTTGTACGGCTTGATTCTGCCCGCCATCGCGAAACTGGCGGCTATGGATTAGGATTGGCAATTGTCCATGCGGTGGTGATGGCACACAAGGGTCAGATTCATGTCTACAATCGGCAAGATAATATCCAAGGGTTGGTGGTGCAAATAGTGTTGCCTGCCTATTCTACGTAACTTGCACAGCAGTTACCTGCACAGCAATAAAAATTGTCTTACTAGCAGAACTTATGGCCATTTAATTGAATGGCCGTTTTAGACAAGCTATTTTAAAAAAGCTATTTAAGTGCAATCGTATAGCTCTTCGGCTTGTCTTGCAAATTGTAAGCTTCAATGGCTTGTAATTTGAATTCGTTACGATCGTAAAGGCTAGGATCCTCAGCAGCTCTCGATTCAAGCAGATCCATGATGGAGTAATAATCTTCATCTGAGAAATCACCAAAAAGATTTTTGGCGATATAGTTTAAGTACTTTTTATTGTAGCCCCGTATCTCAAACTCCGTATAGTAGCTGTCTTTTTCACGACTGATGACGAGATTATCGGTTATCTCTAGCCGTGATGGACAGTTAAAACATCCTGGAACAAACTGCACATCTTTGATATCGACTTGACTGAGTAAATCCTGTGTTTTGGTTGTTTGACTATTATAATTCACATTGGACTTAGTCGTATATTTGCAGGCCTCATCATCTATTATTCTAATTCGGTTAATCTGATTCTTCTTATTTGTTTCTACATGAAGACTGCAATCCGCAGATTGTTGATTGCTATAACCGCCTAAACTTTGCTTTTTTAATCCTAAGTTATATTTCTTATTTAGGGTGTTTATGCTTTTACCCAAAGAGCTTGGTTTGATAAAGTTTTGATAATCTGCTGCATGGACAGGTATAGAGATAGTAGCGATTAAGCTGGATATTAATAACGTTTTCTTCATAACTTATACCTAAATTTCGAGAGCATTAACTGACTTAACATGACCATCAAAGACGGTCTCTAAGTCAACTCTGTAAGCTTAACGTAATTATAGTCAACTTATTATCTGAATGCTATAACCATAAAAAAGCCCCAATACGGGGTTTTTGCGTAATTATGGCGTTAGAGAACGGGTTAAGATAATGATTAAAAACATAATAACATAACTTGTGATTAACGATATTGACTAGTAATCAGCAAAGTTAATGACCTAGTAGTTCATGAGCTTTGGTTTGGCAGTCATTGTATAAACAAGTATAGTGAATAATCAAACTACCTAGTAACCAAAGACCAAGGATGGATCAATGACTATTGCATGCTTTAAGCCAAAATGGATGGATGAAGAGATCGAAATGCTGCACGAGAGTGCGCTCAAAGTATTTAAAGATTGGGAGGCCCATGATGAGAAGTGGCGTGAAAACGGTATGCTCGATCGTGAGGCTTGGTTAGAAGCGGGCGAGATGGGTTTTTTGTGTGCTTCAATGCCAGAAGAATATGGCGGGGCAGGTGGTGATTTTCGCCATGAAGCCGCGCTGATTTATGCGCAATCTGAAGCCAATCAAGCGGGCTTCGGTGGCTTTTTGCATTCAGGGATTGTCGCCCCTTATATTTTGCATCATGGTACTGAAGAGCAAAAGCAAAAGTGGCTACCCAAAATGGCAACGGGTGAATTAATCGGCGCGATTGCTATGACTGAGCCGGGCACAGGCTCAGATTTGCAAAACATCAAAACCTACGCAGTCAAAGAAGGTGATGATTATATTATCAATGGCTCAAAGACCTTTATCACTAACGGTCAACTGGGTAATTTAATCATTGTTGCCTGCAAAACTGACCGATCTCTTGGTGCTAAAGGCGTATCGCTTATAGTTGTCGAAACCGATAATGCTCCGGGGTTTGAGCGTGGCAAAAAGCTTAAAAAACTTGGTATGGCATCACAAGATACCTCAGAGCTGTTCTTCAATAACATGCGCGTGCCGCAAGCCAATTTATTGGGTACGGTTGAAGGGTTAGGTTTTGCGCAATTAATGCAAGAATTACCGCAAGAGCGTTTGATTGTAGCACTGGTAGCAATTGGGGCGATGAAATTAGCACTGGACTTGACCATTGACTATACCAAAGAGCGCACCGCTTTTGGCAAACCTGTTTGGAGCTTTCAAAATACCCGCTTTAAGCTAGCAGAATGCAACACGCATTATATTGCCTCAAGTGCCCTGTGTGATGCCGCTATTGAAGCGTTGATCGAAAACAATCTCACGGTGCAGCATGCTGCCCTAATCAAATATTGGGTGACAGAAAAACAATGTATCGTGATGGATGAGTGCGTCCAGTTATTTGGTGGTTATGGCTATATGATGGAATATCCGATTGCACGTTTATACGCTGATGCGCGCGTACAGAAAATCTATGGCGGTACCAACGAGATTATGAAAGAGTTGGCGTCACGCTTTATGTAAGCGACTCGTTTATAGACAATCAAAAATGTTACTAAGAAAATTCCATTAAGACCATTTCATTAAGACTATAAGGATATAGCATGATTCAGACGGCTTATATTTACGACGCCATTCGTACTCCTCGCGGTAAAGGCAAAGCAGGCGGCAGCTTAAATCAAGCGACCCCCATTTGGCTGGTACGCACCTTACTTAATGCCATGCAACAGCGCAATGATTTAGACACTAGCTTGGTCGATGATGTGGTGCTCGGCTGTGTGACCCCAATCGGCGAACAGGGTGCAGATATTGCCCGTATTGCGGTGCTTGATGCGGGCTGGCATGAAACCGTCGCTGGCGTGACATTGTCACGTTTTTGCGCCTCTGGCCTTGAATCAATTAACTTGGCAGCGAGTAAAATCATGTCAGGTATGGAGGATATGGTCGTTGCAGGCGGTGTGGAATCAATGAGCCGTGTAAAAATGGGCGCAGATGGTGGTGCTTGGTTTATGGATCCGCGGGTAAATTCTGTGACTGGCTTTGCCCCGCAAGGCGTTGGAGCAGATACCATTGCGACCCTCGAAGGTTTTAGTCGTACAGATGTTGATGCCTTTGCTACCGAGTCGCATAACCGTGCTGCTAACGCATGGGCTGCTGGTTACTATGATAATGCAGTGATACCTGTGCATGATTTGAATGGTCGGTTATTATTAGATAAAGATGAAACCATCCGTCCCGATACTACGGTCGATACCTTAGCAGGGCTCAAACCTTCATTTGCATCGCTTGGTGCTATGGGCTTTGATAGCGTCTTGCTAGACAAATATACCAGTATTGAGCGTATCAATCATGTGCATCATGCTGGTAATTCCTCTGGTATCGTTGATGGCTCTGCGCTTTGCCTTTTAGGAAGCGAGGCTGCGGGTAAAAAAGCAGGATTGCGTCCGCGTGCGAAAGTCATTATGGCGTCGGTTATCGGCTCTGAGCCCTCTATTATGCTGACCGGACCGACACCTGCTTGCCAAAAAGCGCTCAAAAAAGCCGGTATGACGGCAGCCGATATTGATCTATGGGAAATCAATGAAGCGTTCGCCGCGATACCGATGAAGACAGCGAAAGATTTGGGTGTCTCACTGGATAAAGTTAACGTCAATGGTGGCGCTATTGCCATGGGTCATCCGCTAGGAGCTACCGGAGCCATGTTACTCACCACTGTGCTTGAGGAATTAGAGCGCCGTGACCTAAAAACGGCAATGATTACCTTATGTGTCGGCGGCGGTATGGGCATCGCCACTATTATTGAGCGTGTATAAGCTATCTGTAAGACGATGATTAAATAATAAGTTTGAAATTATAAAAAAGGAATAGTAATGAGCATGGATTGCACCCAAACGATTAATGAGTTGGCAGATTTTTCTGCTGAGCGTGACGTTGACAATATCGTAACAGTCACTATCAACCAAACTGACCGTAAGATGAATGTGATTGATGATACTTTTAATCAATCATTTGCGATATTGGTCGATGCTTTTACAAACGATGAGACGGCTAAAGGGCTTATCTTAACGTCAGGTAAAGAGTCTTTTATCGTTGGCGCTGATATTGATCAGCTTGCGAGTATTCAAACCCACGAGCAAGCGTTTAAATTGGTTGAGTCGCTCAAGGCAAGCCTACGTAAACTTGAAAAATCTGGCAAACCTGTCGTTGCAGCGATGACAGGTTCGGCGCTTGGTGGCGGGCTAGAAGTTGCGTTGGGCTGTCATTATCGACTCGCCATCGATTCAGCTAAAACCAAACTTGGATTGCCCGAGGTGAAGTTAGGCTTGCTACCCGGTGGCGGTGGTACTCAGCGTCTCATGCGCCTACTCGGTATGCAAAAGTCGCTTGAGATGATGACCCAAGGTAAAATTGTCAGTGCTATCGCTGCCAAAGAGATTGGGTTTATTGATGCGATAGCTAGTGACAAAGACGATATGTTAAACAAAGCTAAAGCGTGGATTAAGGCCAATCCTGATGCACAGCAACCGTGGGACAAAAAAGGCTTTAGCATTCCTGGTGGCAATGCGAATCATCCAAAGAATGCGCAAATGCTATCTGTTGCGCCAGCTATGGCGTATCAGAAATCTCACGGCAATTATCCTGCTATTATCCATATCATGTCTTGCGTATTTGAAGGTAGCTTACTTGATATCGATGCTGCGCTTGAGGTCGAATCGAGCTACTTTGCTGCTTGTGTGCTCTCGCCTGAATCTGACAATTTAATCACTTCTATGTGGACGCAGCTCAATCAAATTAAAAAAGGACAATCGCGTCCTAATGGCTTTGATCGACAAAAAGTAAATAATGTTGCGGTACTTGGCGCAGGCATGATGGGTGCTGGGATTGCATATGTCGCCGCCAAAGCGGGCATCAATGTGGTGCTATTAGACACCAGTATTGAAAATGCCAATAAAGGTAAACAGTATTCAGAAAAATTATTAGACAAAGCCATCAATCGCGGACGCTCAAACGTTACCAAAAAAGAAGCGTTATTAAGTAAAATTCAAACCACCACCTCCTACGATGATATTGCAGGTTGTGATTTAGTCATCGAAGCGGTATTCGAAAACCGTGATATCAAAGCCAAGTGTACCGAGCAAGCAGAAGCCGTCATTGCTGAAACGGTCGTCTATGCGTCTAATACGTCGACCATTCCCATTACGAGCTTAGCTATTGCAAGTAAACGTCCGTCTCAATTTATCGGGCTGCACTTTTTCTCACCAGTCGATAAGATGCCTTTGGTTGAGATTATCATGGGCGAGCAGACTGATGATGAAACCTTAGCAAAAGCCTTTGATTTCGTTTTACAAATTGGCAAAACGCCTATCGTCGTCAACGACAGTCGCGGCTTTTATACCTCGCGCGTATTTGGTACGTATGTGTCAGAAGGTATTGCGATGTTAGGTGAGGGCGTGCATCCTCGTCGAATTGAAGTTGCTGGCCTCAAAGCTGGTATGCCGATGCCACCGCTCGCTTTGCAAGATGAAGTGTCGCTTGATTTATCTATGCATATCATGGAGCAATCCATAAAAGATACGCTCAGCGAGGGCAAAGAATGGGTCAGTCATCCATCTGCTGCAGTGCTCACTACGCTGGTCAAAGACCACGAGCGCTTAGGTAAAAAAGTCGGCAAAGGCTTTTATGACTATTCAAAAAATGCAGAGGGTAAGAATGATAAGTACTTATGGCCAAAACTTACTGAGCTATTTCCACCCGTTGCTGAGCAGCCAAACATACAAGAGCTGATAGATCGACTGCTCTATATCCAAGCCAACGAATCGGCTCGCTGTTACGAGGAGAACGTCTTGCGCTCTGTTGCGGAAGGTAATGTGGGATCTATCTTTGGTTGGGGTTTCGCACCGCATCAAGGGGGTACGCTACAATTTATCAATGCGACAGGTATAGAACAGTTCGTTGAGCGTAGTCGTGAGCTGTCCGCTAAGTTTGGCACGCGTTTTGAGCCTGCACAGATTCTGATTGAGATGGCAAAAAAAGGCGAGGTGTTTTCAGATGACTGATGATTCAAGACCGAAGAGTTCGATATCAAATATTGCGAAAGACATGATGGCTGACTGTCTAAACGGGCTCAAGGTTGTCGATCTCACGCGTAATCTCCCTGGTCCATTCGCGACGCGCTTACTCGCCGATCTTGGTGCAGAGATCATTAAAGTTGAACCAGAAAATGGCGACCCAGGACGTGCGTTTGGTGAGTTATTTAAAGCTTTAAACCATGGTAAACACTGCGAAAAAGTAGATTTTCGTAGCGAAGCAGGCATTGAAGCAATAAAAACGCACATCAAGGATGCTGATGTGATGCTTGATAGCTTTCGCCCTGAGGTCCTCGTTGGAATGGGTTTAGATGCCGCTACTTTACATGCTATCAATCCAAAACTGGTGATGGTTTCCATCACAGGCTATGGTATTCCAGAGGCGCTTGATGCATCAGCTAAAGCTTGGGCAGCAAAGGCTGGGCATGATATCAACTTTATGGCAATGAGCGGCACCCTTGATCAACTCAAAACAGCTTCAGGCGATCAAGCTATGCCTAATATGCAATTTGCAGATTTGGCTGGCGGTAGTGATACCGCAGTGATTGCCTTATTGGCAGCGGTATTTGCCGCCAAGAATACTGGTCGCGGTCGACACATTGCCGTGAGTATGACGCATAGCTTGTATCATCATCTGGTCATGCCAAAAGCAACGGCTGATATGATGGAAAACATAAATGGACAACGCCCAGAGCCACATCAGGACTTTTTAGGTGGCATGTTGCCATGCTATCGCTTGTATAAAACGCAAGACGGTCGCCATATGGCAGTCGGCTCATTAGAATTTAAATTTTGGCGATTATTATGCGAGACTTTAGATTTATCTGAGTACGTTGATGCTCATTGGCAGCGTGGATCAATGCCCAATACGAAAGAAAGTCGAGCGGCAGAAAAAGCAATGACAGAAAAATTTGCTAGTCAAACGATGACGCATTGGCAAAAGCTATTCGCAGAGGTTGATGCTTGCGTAACCCCTGTACTTAATTTGACAGAAGCTCAAAATCATCCTCTGTTTGCGCATCAAGACGAGCATCAAGCAACGGCAGCATGGCAGGTTATTGCTAGTGTATAAACTCAATTAAACGTCATTGTTACTCCATTTCAAGCAAACGGTTTTAATTATTGGTGTGAAGAATCTAGATGAATTAGGTGATACTTCTCCGTACTAACGATATTCCAGCATATTTTCAGTGAGACTTGTTCTCAGTGAGAGTTGTTTTCTAAATCAGGATGATATTATGAAAGATTTTCATTACCAAGCTTTACCGCTCGACGTTCATTTTGGGAACGGTAAATCAGCTGAAGCCAAAGATATTTTGATACAGCATGGTTATCATAAAGTTTTGGTAATTACGACACCTGGTCAAAAAGAAGCGGGTAAGAAGTTATCGCAGCAATTACAAGAGATTTCAGTAGGCGTGTATCCGCACGCTGTGATGCATGTTCTGGTAGAAGTCGCGGACAAGGCGGTAGCATTCGTCCAATCAAACGATATTGATTGTTGTCTGGCTTTGGGCGGTGGCTCTACGATTGGGCTTGCCAAAGCCATTGCTTTAAAGACGCATTTGCCGATAGTCGCCATACCAACTACCTATGCAGGTAGCGAGATGACGACTATTTATGGCATCACTGAAAACAATCTAAAAACCACTGGTAAGGACATTCACATCCTACCCAAAGTAGTGATTTATGATCCAGAGCTAAATCTAACCTTGCCTGCGCAGATCTCAGCTTGTTCAGGTATGAACGCCATGGCACATGCGGTAGAAGCGCTATATGCTGAGGATAAAAACCCAATCGTCAGTCTCATGGCGATTGAATCTATCAAAGCATTAAAGTCTGCTTTGCCTGTAATTGTAAAGGACTTGACGAATATTTCAGCACGTCAGAGGGCAACCTATGGCGCTTGGTTGGCAGGGGTTTGTCTAGGTTCGGTTGGTATGGCCATTCATCATAAGATTTGCCATACCTTGGGTGGCACATACAATCTTCCACATGCTGAAGCCCATGCTATTACGCTTGCGTATTCGGTGCATTACAACCGTAATGCTGATATTGAAGCCATGGATCGATTGGCAGAGGCTTTAAGTGTTAGTAGCCGTGAAGAGGTCGGTTTAGAAATCTATCGTTTAAATCAATCTTTAGGGATTCCGTTGGCATTAAAAGACATTGGCTTACCCGAAGAGGGGCCAGCTGAAGTAGCGCAAATTATTTGTGATAGTCCTTACTATAATCCTCGTGATTATGACTATGAGGAATTAAAAGATTTGTTAAATAAAGCGTATCAAGGACTGTCTCCTGCTTAGGAGTTGCGTAAGAGTTGTCATTTAAAAGCGCTGTTCTAATGCTGTCAATATCCATGCAAAAGCATTGAATGATTTCTCAAAATTATATTGACTTAACTGGCTGTTGCATTTTATGGAGATAGTCCGTTAGGTTAGTCCTGCTAGCCTAGAGCCTTTTGTATACCATTAAGGTTCGATAGTTTTGCTATGATTAATGTGGTAAATTGCTTGAGCTGCTAAAATAATGAAAGTGGTTGGTTTATGACAGTAAATAACAATAGGTTAAAAAATTAAAATTGTGATTTTTAACGACGATAAACTGTTATGACAGAAAACTGCAGAAAGATTACCCTCAAAGCAGTGTGACTATTTTGCCAATTAATTCTATGAGAAGGTTAAGGATGATGATAGATAACAACGTATTACGTGAACGCATGAGCTTATTGGGTTCATTCTTAGGGGCTGCGATTTCTCGCCAGTCTGGTGAACAGACAGTACATACCATCGAAACACTGCGTAAAGGTTTTATCCAACAACGCCGCGAGCCTAATGAAGCACAGAAGCAGGAGCTTATTGACTTCATTGCCTCTTTAGATAATCAAACCTTAAAAAACGTCATACGTGGCTTTTCTATCTACTTTTTCTTAGCAAATTTAAGTGAAGAAAATTACTTACGTGAGCAACGTCATACCTTGCGTGTCCAATCTGAACAAAGCTGGGAGGGGTCGTTTCGTCGTACCCTACTTGAGTGTCGTGAACGCAATATTGAACCTGCCCAAATGCAAGAGCTGATTGATCAACTCAAATTTATTCCTGTATTTACCGCGCATCCTACTGAAGCTCGCCGCCGTACGACGATGAATATCTTGCAAAGTCTATTTACTCATAGTGATGCCTTAAATAATCTTAATGAAGACAGTTTCGCCTACGAGCAAGCGAAAGAACAAACGGCGCAAACGATTGATTTGTTATGGTCATCTGATGAAGTACGTACACGTAAGCCTTTGGTTTATGACGAGATAAATAATGGTTTACACTATTTTAACGCCAGTTTATTTAATGCCATTCCAAAGGTTTATCGTAATATTAAAAGAGCGATTATCGATATCTATCCAGAGCTAGCAGACAACCCATTACCAGCGTTTATGAGCTTTGGCTCTTGGATCGGTGGTGACAGAGATGGTAATCCCTTTGTCACTCATGAGACCACAGAGCTTGCTGTACTAATGCATGCTGATACGGTGTTGCGTCACTATCAAGTACTGCTCAAAAAACTGCGCCGCCAGCTCATTCATAGCGATACCACTGTAACAGTCTCAGCTGAGGTCTATACCAAAATCAAAAGTTACGATGAGCTCGACAGACGAGTCTTTGATTATAATCTCGATGATTATGGCAATGAGCCTTATCGTAGATTGCTTTCTTTAATCCTTACTAAAGTCAACGCTACTAATCGCCTTATTCAAAGTAAAGGTGGTGATAGTGACGCTAAGAAAGATGCCTACGCCGACCCACAAGAGCTGTTAGAAGACCTGCGTATCATTCGTCAGAGTGTGAATAGCCATGATACTGCTCATGCAGAAGGATTATTGCTCGATATGATTCGTCTGGTAAAAACCTGCGGCTTTCATTTAGCCGCGCTCGATATCCGTCAAGAGTCTTCTTATCATAGTGAAGTGATTGCCGATATTTTTGCCAGTGCCTCTAATTTGCCAGACTATCAAACCCTGAGTGAAAGCGAGCGCCAAGAGTGGCTAACCCGCTTGCTTGCAAAGCCTGGTACACCGCTCATCTATACCGATAACTTGACTGATAAAACACGTGAACAATTGGCATTGATGAACTCAGTGGCGACATTACGTAAGCTGGTAGGGCAAGAGACTTTTGGCAGTTATGTTATTTCAATGACTAATAACGCTAGTCAATTATTAGAAGTACTACTATTAATGCGGTTTGCTGGCCTGTGTAGGGTTGATGATGCAGGTCAACTGTCTGCTGACTTACCAGTTGCGCCGTTGTTTGAGACGATCGAAGACCTTAAAAATATTGACAAGATATTACCTGCTGTGTTGGATAATCCACTCTATCGAGGACTGCTCCAACACTCAGATAACACCCAAGAAATCATGCTAGGCTATTCAGATTCATCAAAAGATGGCGGCATCATTACCTCTGCATGGCAGCTTTATAGTGCGCAGCAAACCATCAACCGTATCGCTGAGGAATACGGTATCAAAACGCGCTTGTTCCATGGGCGTGGTGGGTCAGTGAGTCGTGGTGGCGGATCAACACATAACGCGATCGCAGCGCAACCAGCAGGTACACTACATGGTCAGATTAAAGTAACTGAACAAGGCGAAGTACTCTATGCCAAATACGCCAATACCGATACCGCTGTATTCGAGCTGACCATGGGTATTACGGGTACCCTGAAAGCCTGCTCTACCAGATTCGTTGTGCAGCCCGCTGAGCTGCCAGATTATGAAGCGCTCTTTGCGCGTTTGGCAGATGCGGGTGAGCAAAGTTATCGTAAACTTACCGATCACACTGAAGGGTTCTATAAATTCTATTCACAGGTGACCCCTGTGCAAGAAATCTCTTTGTTAAATATTGGCTCACGTCCAGCGCATCGTAAAAAAGGCTTGCCAAGCAAAACGACTTTACGGGCAATTCCTTGGGTATTTGGTTGGTCATTGGCGCGATTTACCTTACCTGCTTGGTATGGCGTCGGCAGTGCTCTACATAGCGTTAAAGAAGACGAAGAATTAATGAGGGAGATGAATAAGCATTGGCCATTTTTTAGCGTATTTATCAGCAATATCGAGATGGCTTTTACCAAGTCTGAGATGAATATCGCTCATGCCTATAGTCAGTTATGTGAAGATGAGGCTTTGCGTGAACAGATTATGAAAGCGGTCATCGATGAGCACGATTTGACCTATTCAGGTCTAAATTCTTTGCTTAATCAAACGTCTTTGTTATCTAATCAGCAAAACCTTGCCGCCTCACTACAGTGGCGAAACGCTTATTTAGATCCGATTAACTATATACAAATCGAGCTGTTAAAACGTGCCAGACAAAAAGACGTTACAGGCGTCGTCGATCATGATGAGCTTGACGTTGAAGATCCATTAATCCGTAGTATCAATGCCTTGGCCGCAGGTCTACGCAACACGGGTTAATGGCTAGAGCAGCATATTCGTTGATTAAACATAGTAAAGCGATACAGGAATAATCAAAAAGCCCTTCAAGCTATAATATATTAAGGCTTGAAGGGCTTTTTTATGTTTTAAAATTTTGTTCAATAAATTCGTAAGCGGTTTTTCTGAATTTTTAAGATTGTTTGAGCTAATTAGAAAACGCTTTAGCTTATATAAATGTTGCCCTCGATATTATTCTTCATATGCAGCAACCGAGGAGCGATGTCTTCTTCTAATTTAGTACGGCTAAGAACAAAACTTGGCGCGCCACAATTAAAAGTCAGTAAGCCCTCAGTAGGGTGCATCATTGCAGTGGCGACGGCATTGACGTCTTTTTGCCATTCGCTAATCGAAAAACAATATCCATAATCCTCATAATCTTTAAAGGCTTTATCCAGTCCTCGCCTAATCTTTAACCAATCATCTTTGTACTTACTACGAATGGCATCAAGGATGAATTCTTGCTCAGCAGGTGGCATACTGGCTAAGCAAGCTCGTCCCATGGAACTTAAATGAATGGGTAGGTATGAGCCTACATTGCGTCGCATGGTAGTCGTTCCAGACCCTTGCACTACATTTAGATACACCATCATCAGACGATCACGGGTTGCCATAGCAACTGCACTATTAGCATAATCCGCTAACTCCTCCATGTACGGTGTGACTAAATTGTTGATAGAGATATTCGCCATCATAGTATAACCAAACCCTAACACACCCGCAGAAAGCTGATATTTACTACTGTTGGTCGATTGCTTTAAATATCCTAATTTGACTAAGGTATAAGTAAGACGCGTAATCGTCCCTTTAGGGAGCCCCGTCAATTGACTTAGGTCTTGATTGCCGAGATAAGGACGTTGCGGAGTAAAACAACGCAGCAGCTCTAATCCTCGGGCCAAAGCCGTGACAAACTGCCTGTCGTTTTTATCTCTCATGTCACTAATCGGCTCTAATAGCTCAATATGTGTTGATTCATTAGAGTTTTCGTCAGCAAGGGTATTAGTAGTCATACAAAGTTTATTAGTCTCGATTAAGTTAATGTGAACATTATAAAGAATACACTACTTAGGGTGTTTTATAAAAAACAAAAAAAAGGTTGTATGCTAATAGTAGTTTGCACCTTTAATAAGACTGTCTTAAAGATGCAGTATTAAAAGTGCAGTGAAATTCTTAACACAGCTATTATAAGCTATTTCGCTATGCGGTATATATATTGAATAATATTACGCCTTTTGTGGGTCATACTGTTGCTCTTTGATGAACAAAGTTGGAATAAGACCACATAAGAAGTACGCGCCTGCCATAAGTAATAAACCTGCACCGATAGAGTTTTGCATGGCCATATAACCAATGGCGACAGGTGCAATAACTGAACCAAGCCGGCCGATATTGAATGCGCCGCCAATAGCAGTACCTCGAATAGCGGTAGGGAAGCTTTCGGTTAAATAGGTGGCATTGATTGCATAAGGGATACCATATAAGAAACCAAAGGTTATCATTAACCAACCGATGTTTTCTGGAGTATGCATATAGACCAATATTGGAATAAACAGTGCGGTGCCCATCGTACCGAAGGCAAATACTATTTTACGACCAATTCTATCAGCCACTAGACCTGCCACTACTTTAGCAAACATCATGGTCAAATAGGTACCCGCCATATATAGAGCCATCTCTTTAAACTTAATACCCAGTTCAGTTTCTAGATAAGAAGGTAGCCAGTTGCTTACCCCGAAATAACCAAACAGTAAAAGTCCTGAACTCATTGACCATAAAATGAACATGATGCGATGTTTTGGATTTTCAAATATTGCTTTATAAGGATTTTCAGGTTTTTGCAGCGAGTTTTTCGCGCCACTGAGTTTCAGTGCACGTGCCTCTTTCCAAGAATTTGGTTCAGGTATAAGAAAGTACATTGCTATCGATAGAATAATAGGTAAAAACGTCAACAGGTATAGTGTGCGCCAACCATAACTAGGAATAATCCAAGCAGAAACGCTAGTGATCACTAAAGACCCTAAAGTAAAACCTGTCATCAACATCGCAAGCACAGTCGTTCTATGTTTGGTAGGTACCATTTCAGACATTAAAGTATTAGTGGCAATATATAAACTACCAAGACCCAAACAAGCGGTAAACCGTAATGCTATAAACTGCTCATAGCTCTGCACAAATCCACTAAAACCAGATAGCACAGAGAAGAGCGCTGTCGCAATCACGATAACACGTACTCGTCCAAAACGATCACAGGCCCAACCGCCGAAAAATCCACCGATTGCCATGCCAAACAATGACCAACTGCCTAAAGCACCAGCTTGTACATTGGTCAACCCAAACTCTAGCTTTAGACTTGAGAGTGTAAAGGCGAGAATACCAATATCAGCTCCATCACATAATAGAACTAAAAAACAAAAGAAGAAGGCCAATTTCCAAGGTTGCTTCTGGACAGAGCTTAAGCTTGAATCTGAAGTTATAGCGGCACTTTTCACAATTTATATCCTTATTGTTGTGAGAATGAAAGACTATAGTCATGGTGACGTGACTTAGGTATCTGCGTCCTAGCAAATACCTCAATACGCTTTGAGAATGTAAATATTCTTTAGTAATCAAATAACCAGTAAGCGAATAAACGACAACTACTCGCTAACTTCTTTGATCATATTGCGGGCGATAATAATTTGCTGGATTTGAGTAGTGCCTTCATACAAACGATATAAGCGCACATCACGATAAAAACGTTCAATGCCATAATCCGCAATATAGCCCGCACCGCCATGAATTTGCACGGCTCTATCAGCAACTCGGCCGCACATTTCGGTCGCAAACATCTTGGCACATGATGATTCAGTAACGACATTTTTACCTTCATCGCGCAGACGTGAGGCATCTAGCACCATAGATTTAGCCGCATAAATCTCTGCTTTTGAATCAGCGAGCATGGCTTGAATAAGTTGAAAATTGGCTATCGGTTGACCAAACTGCTTACGCTCAACGGCATAGTGTAAGGCATCATCTAACATTCGACTTGCTGCGCCTGTACTCGCTGCAGCAATATGTAGACGTCCTTTATCTAGTACTTTCATAGCGGTTTTAAATCCTACACCTTCTACACCACCAATCAACGCATCAGCAGGCACTACGCAATTATCAAAGATAACATCACAGGTATGCGCGCCTTTTTGGCCCATTTTTTTATCAATTTTACCCAAAGTAATACCAGGGGTATCGCTCTCAACGATGAAGGCTGAAATACCACCCGATCTTTTATTTTGTGGATCAGTACGTGCCATCACAGTAAATATGCCGGCTTCAGGGGCATTGGTAATATAGCGTTTAGTACCGTTGATAACATAAGTATCGCCATCTTTAATAGCAGTGGTTCTTAATGAGGCAGCATCTGAACCTGATTCTGGTTCGGTCAAACAAAATGAGCCGATAATTTCACCACTGGCGAGCCTTGGTAGGTATTTTTGTTTTTGCTCTTCGGTACCATCAATGACTAGACCAGATGAGCCAATACCATTATTTGTCCCGATTAGTGAGCGAAACGCAGGAGATGTGCGCCCTAATTCAAATGCCAGTGTGACCTCTTCTTCCATAGTAACGCCAAGCCCGCCGTAAGCTTCGGGAATAGTAAGTCCAAACAGCCCTAACTCACGCATTTGATTAATTATATCGTCTGGAAGACGATCGTTTTCTGCTACCCAATGTTCCATTGGTATTAATTGGTTGCTAACAAATTGGCGGATAGTTTCGGTGATTTGGTTAAGAGTTTCCCTATCTCTGATCATGTGATTCTTCCTTGTTTGATTAATACTTAGATTGATAGCGGCTTCATAATTGCCTTGAACAAATAGCATAATTGATAGTTTATTAAATTACAACACTTTTGGTTTAAATAACCGCAATGCGGTATTTATTAAGAAATCATAGTTCAATAAGTTCGTTTATTTTTAAATTTAACTGAATTTCACCCTTCACAAAGGAAAATAAACAGTATATATTGGTCTTAAATATCGCTATGCGGTATTAATTATTAATATATTTTAAAGATTGCGCTATCTTATCTAACGACATTATTTAAAGGACAGCATCATGGAAGATCAAATCATTATTTGTGAAACATTAGAAAATGGCGTTAGTGTAATAAGACTGAATCGTCCCAAAGTTCGCAATGCTTTAAACACTGAACTACGCGAAAAAATGGCAGAGATTTTCATTAAATTAAACGATGACCCAAAGACCAAAGCTATTGTGTTGACTGGTGGCGATAAGGTGTTCGCGGCTGGTGCTGATATCAATGATTTCTTAACCGCAAAAACGGTTGATATCTATCTACGTAATAGCGAGCGTTATTGGGATGCCATCACCAATTGTCGCAAGCCGATTATTGCAGCGGTCAATGGCTATGCGCTTGGCGGCGGCTGTGAGCTCGCTATGCATGCCGACATCATCGTCGCTGGCAAGTCTGCTAAGTTTGGACAACCAGAAATCAAAATCGGATTAATGCCTGGAGCAGGGGGCACGCAGCGGCTATTTCGTGTGATTGGTAAACATAAAGCCATGAAGCTGATATTAACGGGCGATATGATAAGTGCAGATGCAGCTGATCAAATGGGGCTGGTCTCTGAAGTGGTCGAAGATGAGGCGACTATTAAGCGTGCTATTGAAATCGCTGAACAACTAGCAGGTTACTCGCCTATTGCTTTAACCCAAATAAAAGAAGTCGCTAATCTCGGGGTAGATATGCCATTGCAAGGCGCATTGGCTTTGGAGCGTAAAGCCTTTCAGATTTTGTTTGATACCGAAGATCAAAAAGAAGGCGCGAAAGCCTTTTTGGAAAAACGTGACGCGAATTATAAAGGTCAGTAGCTTGTCAAAGCATAGACTTTTCAAAGCATAGAGAGAAAAAGCAACTATAGTTTGAAAACGAGACTATTCAACAAAAGCATATAAATTAACAAGACCATATAAAGGATTATTATGACTGTTAACTCATTGGCCATTATTGGCACCGGTATTATGGGCATGGGTATTGCCCAAATCGCTGCTCAAGCGGGCATTCAAGTGCTGTTATTTGATGCCAAAGCAGGAGCTGCTGAGCAGGGTCGTCAATCCCTTCAAGTGACACTCGAAAAACTATCGGCTAAAGGCAAATTTACCGATGAGCAGCTACAGTCTACTTTATCGAATCTAACCGTGATTGAAGATATAGCCAAAATTGCCAATGTAGATGTCGTTGTTGAAGCCATTATTGAGAATTTAGAAATAAAACAACAGCTTTTTAAACAGTTAGAAAGCATCGTGACAGCCGAGACAATTTTAGCAACTAACACTTCATCGCTAGCGGTGACCGCGATTGCCTCCGATTGTGAGTACCCAGAGCGCGTGGCAGGATTTCATTTTTTTAATCCCGTGCCATTAATGAAAATCGTTGAAGTGATTCCGAGTATCTCTACTAAATCTTCAGTGGTTGAGACGCTTACGGATTTAGCCAAACGCATGGGGCATTTAGGGGTCGTTGCAAAAGATACCCCAGGGTTTATTGTCAATCATGGTGGCAGAGCTTATGGCACAGAAGCCTTAAAAATACTAGGCGAGGGGATCGCTAGTTTTGAGGATATCGATCGTATTTTACGGGAAGGGGCTGGCTTTCGGATGGGACCATTTGAGCTGCTTGATCTCACTGGCATCGATGTGTCGCATCCAGTTATGGAATCGATTTATAACCAATATTACTTTGAGCCTCGCTATCGCCCCCATCCTTTAACCCGTCAAATGCTAACGGGTAAAAAGCTTGGTCGTAAAGTGGGTGAAGGATTTTATCACTATAAAGACGGTCAAAAATTGACAGCGAATACGTCGCAACAGTCATCGCTTGAGACATCAGTGTCCAAAGTAGGGTCTGATATATCAAACGTAACGGTTTGGATTGGCGCAGATTTAGCAGAAGATAAACAACAGCTGGTTGATTATCTAAACGCTAACAGCATCACTATCGATGATAACGATAAGCCAAACCCTGACAGCTTAGCATTGCTGGCAATCTACGGCGAGGATACCACCAATGCGGCTATTCGCTATCAGGTTAACCCTAAACAAGCGGTTGCCATCGATATGCTAACCGATTTATCCAAGCATCGTACTTTGATGCCAAGTATCGTCACGCAAGATAACTTTGTCACGCAAGCTTATGCTCTATTTGGTAGAAATAATAAGTTTGTTACAAGCTCGGATGAGGACTCAAATGTTGCTGTCGATGCCACGCTAATTACCGAAAGCACAGGCTTTGTGGCGCAGCGAGTCGTTGCTATGGTGATTAACTTAGGTTGTGATATTGCGATGCAAGGTATTGCCACACCAAAGGATATCGACAATGCCGTCAAGCTTGGATTGGGCTATCCGTATGGTCCTATCTCATGGGGGGACGAGCTTGGTGCCGAGCGTATCTTACTTATCTTAGAGCGTATTTATGGGTTAACGGGCGATCCGCGTTACCGTCCAAGCCCATGGTTACAGCGCCGTGCCAAGTTAGGTATCTCATTATTTACTCAACAGAGTAATTGTCAACGCTAGATTGCTGATGCTAAGAGCTAGATCAATTTAATAAACTCTATATTTCAATAATGCAAATTCTCAAACACAACAAGGAACAGTTATGTTAGACGCCTATATTTATGATGGATTAAGAAGCCCTTTTGGTCGCCATGGTGGAGCATTAGCAACCGTGCGTCCTGATGACTTAATCGCCACAGTGATGAAGACTCTGGTCGAAAAGCACCAATTACCTAACGATATCTTTGATGAAGTACTGATCGGTAACACCAATCAGGCCGGTGAGGACTCACGCAACATCGCTCGTAATGCTGCATTGCTAGCAGGACTAGATGTCAAAACGCCCGGACAAACCGTCAACCGTCTATGTGCCTCAGGGCTGTCTACCGTCATCGATGCTGCTCGTAGTATCACTTGTAACGAGGGTGACATATTTTTAGCAGGTGGGGTTGAGTCAATGACCCGTGCACCATTTGTCTTTGCTAAGACCGAGCAGCCTTTTAGTCGTGAATTTAAAGTATTTGATACGACTATTGGCAGCCGGTTTCCCAATCCTCTTTTGACTAAAGAATTTGGTAGCGATAGCATGCCGCAGACGGGCGATAATGTCGCTCGCAAATACGGTATCACTCGTGAAGAGGCGGATAAATTCGCAGCAGCCTCGCAAGCTAAATATCAAACCGCCAAACAAGCCGGGTTCTTTGATGAGGAAATAACGCCAATTATGGTATCGCAAGGTAAGAAGTTACCCGAAAAAGCGATAACAGAAGATGAGCATCCTCGCGCCAGCTCTACTGTTGAAGCGTTACAAAAACTGAAACCTTTAAATAACGATGGTGTCGTCACAGCAGGTAATGCGTCAGGTATCAACGATGGCGCAGCTGCGCTTATTATTGGCTCAAAGCAAGCAGAGGAAAAGTTAGGCTTTAAGCCTATTGCCAAAATCCTTTCATCTGGTGCCATGGGTGTTGAGCCCAGTATTATGGGCGTAGGCCCTGTTGAAGCGATTAAACTGGCATTGAAACGTGCCAATTTGACTCTTGATGATATGTCCATCATTGAGATTAATGAAGCATTTGCCTCGCAAGTTCTGGGTTGCCTTAAGGGTTTGGATATAGATTTTGATGACAAGCGCGTCAACCCCAATGGCGGGGCGATTGCCGTCGGGCATCCGCTGGGTGCATCAGGCGCAAGACTTGCGTTGAGTACAGCGCGCGAGCTACAGCGCACGGGCGAAAAATACGCGGTAGTTAGTTTGTGCATTGGTATCGGGCAAGGGCTTGCCATGGTGATTGAACGAGTCTAACTCTATTAATACTCTCGCCATAATATTTTATTATCAAGGACGACAATAATGACTACCATACTCAACCAACATGAAGATTACCAACAAGCCGAAGAAGCGTACGGTTTTCCTTTGATTATCAAACAGCTGCTAAACCGTGCAAAAGTTGCCTCTACTCAGCAAACCATTAGTTATGCCGATAAGGTCACTTATACGTATGCTGAATTTTTTAAGCGGGTTAATCGCTTGGCAAACGTACTTAAAAATATGGAGTTGCAAGCGGGCGATGTAGTTGCGGTCATGGATTGGGATAGTCATCGTTACCTTGAAGCGTATTTTGCCGTGCCGATGTCTGGCATGATTTTGCAAACCGTCAATGTACGCTTGGCTGAAGATAAAGTGCTGTATACCATCAATCATGCTAAGCCTAAAGCCTTATTATTAAATTCTGAATTTGAACCAATGGCGAAAAATTACCGTCATGAAGCCCCTTCTATTGAGAAAATTATCTGGCTTGATGATGCTGGTTTCGAAGGTACTGGTTTTGATAATGCTGAGTATAGTGAAGATAATATAAAAGCTAAGCAAGTTAGCATGCCAGATTATGTCGAAGGTGAATATGAAGCCATGCTAGCTGCGGCCAGTGATGAGTTTGATTTTCCAGATTTCGATGAAAATACCATCGCCACCACATTTTATACCAGTGGCACGACGGGAGACCCAAAAGGCGTCTTTTTTACCCATCGACAGATCGTATTACAGACGCTATCGAGTACCCTTGCATCTGCACTCAGTGCCGAAGGTCAAGGTGCTCGCTACAATGATGTCTACATGCCGATGACGCCATTATTCCATGTGCATGCATGGTGTTGGCCGTATGGGGCAACCATGATAGGGCTAAAACAAGTGTATCCAGGCCGATATGTATCCGAAGTATTGGTTGATTTAATTGAACGCCATAAAGTCACGCTGTCACATGGTGTCCCAACCATTTTACAAATGTTAATTAAAGAGATGGCCACCCGAGGTCGCAAGTTTAACGGCCTTAAGTTATCAGTAGGGGGTTCCAAATTAAACGAAGGCCTGGCTGAAGCCGCTCTTGAAAGTGGAATAGAGTTTATCTCGGGGTTTGGGATGTCAGAGTCATGTCCTGTACTCGCCAGAATGGCATTCGGTGATCAGACAAATGCGATGACAACGACAGAAGAGATCAATTATCGTTGTCTTTCTGGCTCACCAATTATGCTGGTATCGATGGAGATTTGGGATGCAAACGGCAAAGCTTTACCAATGGATGGTGAGTCGACAGGGGAGCTGGTTGTGCGAGCGCCTTGGCTGACCCAAAGCTATTTTAAGAATTTAGATGCTGGCAAGGAGTTATGGCGCGGTGGTTGGATGCATACCCAAGACATTGCCTGTATTGCCCCTGATGGCACGCTAAAGATTACCGATAGACTCAAAGACGTCATCAAGTCAGGTGGCGAATGGGTATCCTCACTTGAAGTCGAAAATATTTTATCCTTTCATCCGAGCGTTGCTGAAGTGGCCGTCATTGGAGTAGCGGATGAAAAATGGGGCGAGCGTCCTTTAGCATTGGTAGTCTTGAAACCTGAGCATGTCGATATCAAAGCGGACGCTATTTTAGCGTTAGGTCATCAAGCGGTTGAAAAAGGCTATTTACCAAAGTATGGCGTGCCAAGTGAGATAAAGTTCTTAATAGAAATGCCAAAAACCAGTGTGGGTAAGCTCGATAAGAAAAAGATGCGCATGATGTACGCAGAAAAATTAATTTAATCCAAAAAATTCTATTGATGATTGCAAAAAACAATTATTTGAGCTTACTGATGATTTTAACGTTTATTAATAATACCTGTGTTAATTGGCATTACTAGAGGAGAAAACTATGAAGGCTTTAGCTATATTACCGGAAATGCAAGAGACACTTAATAAAGACAAACACCATCCCATGCATGGTTTTGCGGTTATCTATTCTCAACAAGTAGAATGGGGCGATATGGATGCTTTTGGTCATGTCAATAATGTGGTCTATTACACTTATGCCCAAAACGCTCGTATTTACTATAACAGTCAATTAAATCTATTCAATGAAAAGACTTTTTCAGTCATGGCAGCGTCATCCTGTCAATATTTCAAACCAGTGACTTATCCCGATACCTTATGGATTGGGGTTCGAGTTAAGAAAATTGGTAATGCCAGCGTGATTCATGAATATACCTATTATAGTACGGCTATGAATACTATCGTCGCTAGCGGTGAATCAGTACTGGTATATCTTGATAAAGCCAGTGGACAAAAGAAAAATATCGATGAGTCAAAAAAAGCCGCGATTACTGCTTTTGAAAGTTTTAACTAAATTAGGAGGCAAGTTTCTTTATATAAGGAGATGGTGCTGGTATTTATAAGATTAAAAAATACGGTAGCAATAGAAATTCAAAGGGATTTAAATGGATTTTAAATTAACACAAGGAATGTATAGATCATGCTTTATATAAAAAAGTTGTCTTTTGGTTTGGCGGTTCTGGGGGCATGTGTACAGGCACAAGCAATAGATCTTGTCACCAATGGAGATACTACTTTAAGTATCGGTGGGTATGTTAAAGCGGAGGGTATCTTTTATTCTCCAGATGAAGGGGAGTCTGAGTTCAAAGGAAGTGGACGACAATCTCGGATTAATCTTAAAACCACGAAGAACGTAAATGATAAAAAATTAACGGGTTTTATTGAAGGGGATTTTTATGGCAATGCCGCGAATGGCGGTTCAGACTTGCGGCTTCGTCATGCTTATGCTCAAGTCGATGATTTGACCGTAGGTAAGACATGGAATGGTCAGTTCTTAGCGGTCTACCCACTTTTGACTGATCAGCTTGACTTTCGGGGCACGGGTTTGGGCACCATCTCTGGTGGTGGCGCTTATATTCGTCCAGATTTGACTGTGCATTACGTTCATAAAGGGCTTCGTTTTACGGCTCAAGAACCTGTTGATGAGGAAGCTAACTTGCCTGATATGGTTGTTAGCTATAAGGATAATATATCTGATCTTAGCTATAACTTGGCTGTTACTGCTCGTGAGGCTAAAAATGGAGAAGATTCGGATATAGGCGTCGGTGTCTCTTTGGCTGGTAAACTAAATCTGGGTAATGCTTCGCTACATGCGAGCGTATACAATGGTAAAGGTATGGGTGCCTATTCCACAGTATGTGTTGGAAGAGTCCTTGGTGCGACTAGCGATTTAGATTGTGATGCCGAAGACGGTAAGCTTGTGTCGCAAACTGGCTTCACTGTAGGGTATAGGCATAAGTTTACAGAGAAACTGATGAGTAACATGCGTTATGGTGAGATTAACGTAGATGATGAGGTAGATACCTCTGTGAACGTAAAAAGCATCAACCTTGTCTATGAGTATTTACCAGATCTAGATGTTGGTATTGAGTGGAGAGATCGAAGCGATAAGACCACTTTAGAAGTAAGAAAAGGTCAGCAAGTTGAAATAATGGCTAAATATAACTTCTAAGCTGAATAGTTAAGTTTAGAATTGACAGTATAATTTATGAAGCTATTCTAGATAGGTAAAATAATCTAGGATAGCTCTTAACTGATTCTATTTGGTTGGTAAGTTGTGAAAGTAAATTAAAGGCTTTTATTGAATTACGGCTCATATAGTTCAGTACTGGTAAATTGCAATTAAATAGACTTACATTTATCAATGCGCTTTAGTACTAGCCCGCTGTTTAAACACTAATAAACAGACAATGATAAAGCCTAATAGTGCTGCGGAAGCGCCAAAGCGACTCAATGCAAGACCACCATGATCAATAGGCTTATCTAAGAAGTCACCTAATACCGCTCCTAAAGGGCGAGTCAAAACGAAGGCACTCCAAAATAAAAGCGTTTTTGATATTCTAGTGCCAAAATGCATCAAAGCAATAAGCACCAATAAAGAGCCAAAGATGATAGCACTCGTTGTGTAGCCCATGCCTTTGGTATCTGCGACCCAGTCGCCTAATGCGGTACCAAGCGTCTGCGAAAACATAATAGTCGTCCAGTAAAACACCTCCGCTTTGGGTTTACTAATACTGTCGACGGCAATGCTCCCCATCGTTTTTTGCCATATAACTAAACACATCACAAGTAGAGCGACTAGTAACGCTGAGCCACCAGCGTAGCCAATTCCTAATGATCTCGTCACATAATCTGCTATCGTTGTTCCTAAAGTCGTTGTCGCGATAATCGTCGTCCAATATAACCATTTATTAAACGATTTCGCTTTAATTTGGGTGGCAACCGCTATGCCAAATAGGACAGCGAATATACCAGTACTGACGATGTAGCCTAAATTTAGTGACATTGATAAGGCGTCGCCTGCGGTCTCACCAAGTGTCGTAGCAGCAACTTTGATTATCCAAAAAAGTAAGGTAACCTCTGGAACTTTGGATAAAGCATTTAATACTGGATCATTATTTGAAACGCTGGATGAGTATTGAGCTTTTAAGGTTGTATTCATGGATGGATTCACTCTATCGATAAGCAAATTTAGTGTCCTGTTGTAGACATTACTAAACTATCAATAGAGGTGTTAAGAAAGTGTCAAGATACAACTATTTAGATCTGGAAAGCTTCCATGAAAAGTTCAAATTATTGATTTAGAAAACCAGCGTCATACAAAGCCCTCGATTACTATTCTGACTTGAAGTTGCCGAAGTGGAGTCGTTCATAAAGACATCTATACCTGCCTGCTCGCAAATTGACTTGACGATAGAGAGGCCTAGTCCAGTGCCTGCTATTTCTTGTGATTTCTTGCTGGCACTATCTGATCTTGATGCGCTTATATTATCGCTGAATTGATCAGCTGTACTTGGTACTTGATTAAGCCTTACAAAGGGCTCAAAAACATTCTCATAATCACTAGGATGAATACCTGCGCCTGAATCTATTATCTGCAACACCAATCTGCCACTTAAGGTTTTGGATAAATTATTTAATTTTCCAGAGTGAATCACATGTGAGCCAAAATTGTACTGAGCATTTAAAGCCGATTTATCCAAACTGCCTGAGTTTTGCTTAAGTTGATAGAGTTTAACCATGACTTGACCATTATCTGGTGTATAAATAATGGCGTTTTGAATAAGGTTTTTGATGAGCATTAATAACGAAGTCTCATCTATATCTACTTTGCTATTAGGTTGCAAGTCAACGGTCAGCTCGATGCTTTTATTATCAGCAATGGGAATGAGTAAGCCAATGACTTGTTCGATAATGAAGTTAACGCTGGTTGGTGTTTCTTCAGGATCGAGCGCTGTATTGATATTGCCAGCTCTAGCGAGCGTTAATAACTGCTCAACCAAACTTTGATTGCGTTTCAAGCGAATAGCCAGTTTATCAAGACCTTCTGACATAACGGTGTCATTACTAATACGCTGTAGTCGTTGTAGCTGTAATGAGATAGCAGTGAGCGGCGAGCGCAGTTCATGGGCAGCATCAGCGATAAAGCGTTGCTGACGTTCAATACTAATTTTTACTAAAGCCAATAGTCTATTTAAAGATGCTGCTAGTGGCAGCAATTCAGAGGGCAGTCTACCAATCGATAAAGGACTTAGGTCATTCTCATTACGTGCGCTTATCTCATAGTGTAATTGGCGCACAGGTTTCATCATTCGCCACATGATAAAAGGGAGTAAAAGCAGTAATAATGCTATACCGATAATAAGGGGTAAAAAAGACTGTAAGGCACTGGCTTTGGCTAAATCGTCTTGTAGATCCGTTTGTTGGCGTAAGATTAGGGCTACTTTTTCATTAGTATTCAAAGACTCAATCTTGACATTACTTCTATAAGTTCGCCAAGTATGGTCATCAATGTCTTGATCACTTATTCCTATTGGAATATTAGTTAATAATGCCATCGGTATAGGTTCTGAGTAATCATGCTCGTCATCACTTTGATCGTTCTGATAATCTTCTACCCCGTTACCGTTACCGAGTGAGGCAGAGAGTATGACTATATCAACGGTGATAGCACCATCATCGTCATCGGTATCAAAGTGAATGTTGCTGCGGGCATGCTCGTCACTGTATGAATAAGCAGCATTATTATTTAAACCACTAATATTAAGCGACTGCTCTAACAATGCCGCAGTATTTTTTAAGTTATCATCTTGAAAGTCATTTATCTCGTTATAGCTGTACCAAAATCCATAACCACCAGCGACTATTGCCAATAGCAATAATGACAAAACAGACCAAAAGATAAGTTGGAACTGTAGTGAGTTAAAGAGGTTATGGAATTTAGGCATAGCAGTTAACTTTTATAGGTGATAGCGAGTGTTTTGAGTTATTCATTTAAAGTTAGGCATTGCTGATGTACCACCCAAGCCCACGAACATTCTTGATTCTATCTTGCCCGACCTTTTTGCGTAAGTTATGAATCAAAAACTCAATGGCGTTACTCTCAACTTCACCGCCCCAACCATATAACGAATCCTCAAGTTCACTTTTGGACATGACTTTTTCAGGTGACAACATAAAGGTAATGATGAGCATATACTCTTTTGCGGTTAAATCGATAGGATTGCCATCTATCATGACTCGTTTGTGCGCGGTATCTAGACTGAGATTACCAACCGTCACTTGATTGTCAGCCTTGCCTTGAGCTCGGCGAATAAGCACTCTCATGCGTGCAAAGACTTCTCCTAACTCAAAAGGCTTGACGACATAATCATCAGCCCCTGAGTCTAATCCTGCAATTCTGTCTTTTAATTGATCACGCGCGGTGAGTATCAACACTGGTGTTTCAATCTTGGCATCGCGAATAGCAGTCAACACGCCCATGCCATCAACCTCTGGTAAGCCTAAATCTAATAAGATGATGTCATAAGGTTGCACCCTTAATGTCAGTATGGCTTGACGACCGTCTTTGACCCAATCAACCGTATAAGCCTCATCTTGTAAGGCTTCACTCAGACTCTCGCCAATCATCAAGTCATCTTCGACTACCAATACTCGCATGGGATATCCTTATAGATGTGGTTCAATGCCGCTATTTTAGTCATCGTCGTCTAACTGACTACTGATAACTTGACCTGTCATGCTATCTATAATTAAACCATAGTTCTGTGTGCCCTTGGCAATTTCAATTTCGCAAAAACGGTTGTCAGCGGTTTCGATATGAGTCCATCATACAAAATAAGATATAGGAGAAGCTTAGCGCAGATTAAGCATTTGATTAGAAGTTCAAATTCACTGGCAAAAAAAGACCCTATAATTTATAGGGCAGAAGCATTAGGTAGGTTAGTGCTAATAGCTATTTAACTGAGTCTACTGTACTGTTTAAAATAAGATTACGTTCTTTGATAATAGCTGCGCTTTTAAAAAATACGCTGGCAAGCGCACAAGCTATCGTTAGTGAGAGTAACATCGATACTAGTGTATGACTAAAGAAATGATCCCCAAACAGCATCTTGTACATTCCCATTGTCCATCCTAAGGCAGTAACTATTGCAAGTATTTTATAGCGATACTTATGCAAAGTGGGTAAAAATGCTAATCCATATAAGGAAAAACCTGCGCTAGCATGTGCCGCTGGGAAGCATTTGGCTGGCATTTGGGCGACTATATTTTGCCAGAGATTAAGATAAGGAAGATCACCATTAAATAATGTTAAGTGATTGGGGCAACTAACATGGGTGACACCTTTTAATAGTGCAATAGAGCTTGGCACTGCAATCAAAATAATAAGTAAGTAACCTATTTCACGAACTGATAAAGGAATAATAAATCTATCGAGCTTACTACGGTTAATGGTAGAAGCAGTATTCGAAGGTTGTCTGTATTTGATCATTAACACGGTTATCAAATACATTGCCACTAGGATCAAGAGTGCTTTAGGTCCATCATAAAAGATAAAAGCGTAAGGCTGAGCGCCTTTTTCTAGAAACCATTGCCCATTGGTATAAAAAAGCTCACTAATACCAACATCAAACCGACTATGCTCAAAAGTTAGACTCGCAATGACAGTTAAGCACAAAAGCTTAAGCCACGTCCAATTAGCTGAGTTATTTTCTAAAGTCATCAAGACACCCTACTCAATTTATTAGGTTGTAAAAGCTTAAGTGTTGTTCAATGTAAAAGGCTTAATAACGCCATTATCCATAAAACAAATAACATTAATAACGCCAAAAACTGTGCAGCAGAACCGACATCTTTCGCTATTTTAGCTAATGGATGTTGCTCCATCGAAGTATGATCGACACTCGCTTCAATACCAGTATTAATGAGCTCAACGATAAGGGATAAGAAGGAAGCGATCACAAGCATCATTTTGATACTGATGCCAAAAGGCATAAATATAATGACCATGAACAATATTAGATTGAGCCAAAAAACCTGCCTGAATGCCGCTTCGAACTTATAAGCCGCTTTAAAACCGTCTATAGAATACCCCGTGGCTTTTAAAATACGAGCTAGACCTTTTTTACCCTTAACATTATTTGCAAAGTTATCCGCTACCATTAACGTATCAAGTGCTTTTTGGTTGTCAGGATGGGAGTTTGTGTGGTCGTTGTCGAGAGTAAGGGGTTCGATATGGTTCATATTGATTGCTTAATAGTTATTAATATTCGGGTATGTAGCAGGTTTTAAGAAGCATGTTAAATACTTAGTAAAATCAGCAGACTTTGAGTATATGACAGAAGGGGTTAAGAAAGCGTTAAGGTAAAACTAATATCTGTTTTTATACATAGCAAAAAGCAGTAGCTGACACCTTGTTTTATTATGGTATCGGCTACTGCTGCCTATTAACGTTGAAGTTAAAATATAATGTAAGTGCAATCATCGATATAATTATTTTTCTAATGATCTCAGCTAGGAGAAGGTCACTGGTTAGCACTTAAATCTTAGTATGGGCTTAGCGCTGTTAAGAAAACGTTAAGATAGGATAATAGCTAAATTTGAAACTCATTCTTTTGGCTCGTTCTTTAGTCATCATCCTCCACGTCAACTTGACTACTTAACACCTTACCAGTATTGGCATCTATGCTCACATCATATATCTGATTGCCTTTGACGACTTCAACGTCGTAAACAGATTGACCTTTTTCTAGCTCGAACTCAGCACTAATTACTTTACCATTCACACTTTGTGCTGCTTTTTGCATGGCACTAGTCAGCGTAACTTTGGCCTGCTTCATAGCACTGTATTCAGCCATGTCCTCTTTATCTAGTTTTTCTTGCTCAGTCTTGAGAACTTTACCCGTATTGGCATCAATCTTGACTTCATAAGCCGTACCGTTTGATACGAACTCAACTTCATACTCGCCCGTTACGGCACCCTTGCCATTATCATCATCGTCATAATCGAATTCTGCGTTGACCAGATCACCTTTAGCATTCTGTTTAGCTATCTCAATTGCCTGCGTTAAGCTGATTTTACTTTGCATGGCGCTAACGGCTTCACTTGAACCAGTTACCGCTTTGGTATTGGCGGCAGGGGCTGCTATAGCGGTTGCACCTACACCTGCAATAGTAAGGGCGACAATCATTGATTTGGTTAACACTGATAAGTTTTTCATAAGATTCATCCTTTTTATTAAGTCAATTTCTGACACACCGTTAACGGTTTTGTCAGCTACCTTGTGGGTATGAATCTATAATACGAGAAACGACATAGGAGAAACTTAGCGGGAATTAAGGGTTTAATTAGCGAGTGAATATAATAAACATTGCTTACTTATCTGAGTTAAATCACTATCTAAATAGTATTAGCTACACTCGAAAGGGCATCTATCTGTTAACTTAATCATTGTTGTAGCGTATTTTGGAATAAAGAAGTCATTGAATATCAAATATCAAATATCAAATATTTAACCACTCTCATTTTTGGCTTGAATAGCAACCTTGTTAAGCTTTTGATCAAAGGTGTTTCTATAGGGGGAAGTGATGTCAGAAAAATTCTTACAAAACACGACACTCATCGCGTATTCATCCTCACGAGTATCAAAACTACCTTGTGATGACATTACCAAGTTGAACTTTGAGACACAGGGTGACGAGGTTTTTTGGCTCAATACCTATGGGCTGAGCGAATTAGACGAGATGAGACAAATTGTCATCCAAAATCAGTTTGATGACTTTTTAATTAAATTACTCCAAGATGATGACCATGCCAACAAGGTTATCGAGCTGGATAACGTATTGTTCATCGCTTTAAAAGTATTGAAAACTGATGATAAAAATTTAGATAATGAACAACTGATTTTTGTTGTATCGTCAAATATGTTATGGAGTTTGCAAGAGAATATTGGCGACCATTTTCAGTGGATTCGTGATCGCTTGATTCAAGGTAAAGGGCAAGTACGAAGCAAAAGAGTCGATTACCTAATCTTTCTTTTGATTGAATCACTGATAGCAAACTATGAGGAGACGTTTGAAAAATTATTGAATGCTGACAGTGACTCTATAAAGGTGACGAATATTAATCCAACACCTTATTTTACTGAAAAGGTTGAGGAGCAAAAACGTCGCATGTTAAATTTTAAGAAAGCGACGCTAAGCTTGCGTAATACGATTGTAAAACTAGAAACAATTAACATTATCGCTATGGAAAGCAAATATTTCATAGAGCTCAAAGAGCAAGCAAACAATTTAATTGATGAAATTGATTTTGAGTTGTTTGAACTTGACAGTAAAATCAACCTAATATTCTCAATTCAGGGACATCGTTTGAATGAAATCATGCGTACCTTGACTTTGGTGTCAGTGGTATTTATACCATTAACATTTTTGGTAGGCGTTTACGGCATGAATTTTGAGTACATACCTGAGCTAAAGTGGCACTATGGTTATTTTATTTTACTTAGTTTGATGGTAACGATAACAGTGAGCATTATTATGTATTTTAAGAATAAAAAATGGTTTTGAAACATTCCTATTGATGATGTAAGTTAATACCACTCAGTATAGTTGTATAATCTGAATCCTCATTGATAAAGTATGATTAAAATTATGGCACTATCATCAGATACGTTTCTTAGTCATTGGCGTTTGCTAGGTAGTCTGTTGATGGGGCTTATCGTTGGGATATTAGCAACCAGTATTTGGTCGTTGTCTTTTAGTACCAGCTTTATTATAGGATGGGACTGCGCCATTCTTGTTTTTCTGAGTACTATCATAATCATGCTACGAAAAGATACGATGCACGAGCACTTAAATAGTGCTAAGCAAAGCAAGTTTTCGATTTTAAGCTTGATTATAGTTTCAAGTTTCATTTGCGTTTATGCCATCGCTAAACAAACTCGAATTGGTAAGAACTATCAAGACCTTATGTTTGCTCTAAGTATTAGTCTGACTATTGGGACGATATTCATTACTTGGCTGATGATTCAAATTATTTTTGCCATGCAGTATGCCTATTTATATTTTTCTGAGGCGCAAAAAGGTCATATTTTACCCTTAGCTTTCCCTGAAACAATGATGGAGACTAACGCTGATCGGAGGACACCAATTGACGTCAGTTTTGAAGATTTTTTTTATTGTGCAGTTGCTATCGGTACTTCAGGTCAGACCGCTGATATTGTCTTTACCTCTAAAATAGGTCGGAATCTGGCTACTCTTCACAGTATCATCGCCTTTGTCTTTAATTTAGTCATTATTGCCTTACTGATTAACATCATTGCCACTTACTTGTAATACATTAGGACTTTTAAAGGCAGTCTCTTAGTAGACGTTATGTATAATAAATACTAAAGGTACTGCCGCCTGAATCATTGGCTTGATGGGTAAGTTGCCAGCCCATATGCGCCATGATGCGCTGCACGATGCTAAGACCCAATCCTGTGCCTTCAACCTTATAACTAGAATATCCTGTTGACAATACCTCTGTATCCAACTGCGTATCATTATGCGGTTGCTCTAGACGTTCAAATCTCTCATAAAGCAGGGGCATCAAAGCTTCAGGAATGCCCAGACCTGTATCAGTAACGGTGATTTTTTTATCATCAATAGTAATCATTACTTCACCATCGTCCGTGTATTGAAAGGCATTTTTTATTAGATTCCCCAGTGCCATTTTTAGCAGTTCAGGTCGTACATAGGCGAAATACTCTTGTTCAGCCACGACTGTGCAAGTCACCGTCTTATAGCGCAGCAAGTACTTTAAGCGCTCTACTTCATTTGAAGCAATATTGTTGATAGAGGTTTGCGGCGTGTCTAGTTTTTCAGGCGCACGAGAGAGCAATAATAAAGCGCTGATAATCTCAGAGGTTTCTTTGGCAGTATTGCTAATGCGATTGGTAAATTCGTTCAAATGGCTGTCGCTTGCTAATTGTGAGGCCAACACTTCTGACGCACCCATGATAATCGTTAATGGCGTGCGCAGCTCATGGCTAACATCACCGGTAAACAACTGCTCGCGCTTTAGATACTGCTCAAGCTTATGGTTTTTCTCATCAATGGCTCGCGCTAATACGCCAACCTCCGATGGCAAATGAGTCAATTCGGTTAAATTTTGATGATCGGTTTCTACTGCTTTTTTTAAGTCTAATAAAGGTTTAGTAATTTGCCTAGAGGACAACTGAGAGAATATTGCGGCAATTAATAAACTTAGAATAACGGCGACTCTTAAGGCATTGGCAAATATATCTTCTAAGTGTTCAAATATCGCCAAGACAGGGTAGTTACCTATCACCATCTCGGTGCCTTCTAAGTAGGTCAAAATATATTTCTGTTTATCTTGTTGATGGATAAAGAAATGAAGGTTACTTGCATGTGAACCCGATTCCGTATTTATCGTGATAGAAGTTTCCTGCACCGTTTCGGTCGCTATAGCTTTCAAACTTTCAGGCGCACTGCCATAGCGATAAATTTTTATGCCTGGATCTGCGACATAGATAGTTTGCTCACCCTCTTTTTCTCGACTAAGCTCTAACTGTTGTAGCAAGCGAGCTTTGACCAAATCTTGCTCTATTCTGACTTCAGCATACATAAAAATACTGACGAAAGTTGCGCAAAGCAATATTGCGAATAAGAAATATGATATTCGAAACTTGTTAACGATAGAGTCAAGACTAAACATGGCATTTACTTCGTAGGGAAAGACAGTAAGAAGAGTGATAATAATTACGAAAAATACTACTTATAATAAGAATAAGCAGCTAAAGCCTATTATCGGATTTTATACCTTGTCTGGGTCAATAATCTGATAACCAACACCGGGTACGGTGATTAGCATGGTTTTAGCAAACGGTTTATCGACTTGTGCACGCACACTATGCATATGGGTACGCAATGCATCGCTACTTGGAATATCCTCACCCCATACCTTTTCCTCTAATTCATTCTTGCTGACGACTCTAGGTGCAGCGCACATCAATGTATTTAATATTTTAAACCCTGTTGGTGTGAGCTTTAATGATTGGCCTTCTCGGCTAATCGTATGCTCCTCAGTATTCAAAGACAGTTTGCCAATCTCTATACTGTGCCCAAAGTGGTCATCTTGATGTCGACGTATGAGGGCTTTGATACGTGATTCTAGTTCAACGAGTGAGAAGGGCTTAACCAAATAATCATCGGCACCACTATCGAAGCCTGCGACTTTATCCAAAATAGTATCGCGAGCTGTCAGCATCAATACTGGGGTTTTATTATGCAATTCTTCTCTCAGCTTTTTACACAGTTTTGTACCATCCATACCAGGTAGCATCACATCTAGTAGAATAACGTCATAATAATTATTTGAGGCCAGCGTTAAGCCACTAATCCCGTTATGAGCGTTATCCAGCTCAAAGCCTTTTGGCTCAAAAAAAGCATAAATATTGGCCACGATATCGGGATTGTCTTCAATAATAAGTATCTTATACATAGGTGTCTCGTGCATAAATGCTAGCAGTGCTTGGGTTAAAAAGATTAATTAACAGTTTTAAAAAAGGTTGGTGCTGCTTTTACTTCATCGGCAGTAATACCGAAGAAGCCTAGTAAGGTAGGGGTAATAAAGTCGTGTGATACGGGCTGGTCAATCATGCTGGCGAGACTGCTTTTATCCATACTGTTGCCATCAATACCATTGCCAGTAGGCGACCAGACAATCACAGGCACCTGTTTTTGGGCGTCTGGCGCAATACTATATGGTAGACCATGCAGGTAGATATTATTTTCGCCCAAACTTTCTCCATGATCGCTGATGTATACCATCACCACATCATAATCCTGCTCATAAGCTTTTAGCGTATTGATAACGTTATTCAAGAAGTAATCAGTATAGCGAATGGCATTATCATAGCCGTTGATGACGGACTGATCGTCGCACTTAGATAGCTCATTGGTCATACATACCGGCTGATACTCTTCAAACTCTTTAGGGTAACGTTGGTAGTAAGCAGGGCCATGATTGCCCATTTGATGCAATAAAATAAGCGTATCTTTAGCAGGTACGTCTGATTTTACCAGTTTATCAAAGCCATTGAGCATGCCGATATCACGACATTCGCCGTCACAACTAGGATTAACATCTGACGTTTTATAATCCTCAAAAGTGACTCTATCCGCAACCCCTTTAGAGCTTGAGTTGTTGTCTCGCCAAACGACGTTGACGCCTTGTTTATGAAGAGTATCAAGCACGTTTTCATTATAATCCGCACTACTGGCATCATAATCCTTTCTATCAGCATAGCTGAACATACAGGGTACGGAATAAGCGGTAGAGGTGCCACAAGAGGTCGCATTTTTGAAACTATAAATATCTGGCTGGCTGGCCAGTAGCGGCATAGTATCGCGCTTATAGCCGTTAAGGCCGATGTGATCAGCGCGGACCGTTTCACCGACGACAAATACCATCAATTTGGGTTTTACTTTACTAGTGCTAGTGACGGGTGTTATACGTTTGGCATCTGTCGCATGAAGTATTAGGGTATCAGGACGGCGCAATTCATCGACGTAATTGGTACCCAGTTTGATGACAGAGTAGATAGGAGTAATGGGGTTGGTATAACTACGAACCACTTTATGCTGGCGAAAAAAAGTGGCGTATTGGTCGCCAAAGGGCAGTAGGCAGATGGCTATTAATACGATAGAGAGTATCAAAGTAACCGCTCGTTGCCATAATGCTCGACGTAAAGGAAAGCGTTTTATACGAATTTTAGCAATAATAACAGCAGGTATAACGCCTAGTAAAATGACACGAATAAAAAAACTTGGCGCCATTAGTCCCATTGCTTCTGCTTGGTCGGTTTGCAAGCTATTGATCAGCATACTACTATCGAATATTGTCCCATACCCATCAGTAAAATAACTACACACGGCAGCTATCATTACCATAGCAATTAGGACTGGTTTGGCGATTGGTCGATAACACAATAACTGAAAGAGTAGCCACATCAAGCCGAACAGTAAGCCTGTGATAGAAACTATAAAGCCAATATTTGTGCTAAAAGGATAAATACTTAGCACTTGCGCAAAAAAACCAATATTCGCGGTGGCTACTAAATAAAGGGTAACAATGATAATCAGATAATTAAGATTAATCTCGTAATTAAAGATTTTACTTATATGGCCTTTTTTAGTATTAGCTTTAGTATCATCAGTGCTAAGTGCTTGAGATATCGACATAACTAGGCTTCTCAAAAGAATTATAAGGAACGTAATTCTTTACGATAGCAATTAGCCTGTTAAGAAGACGTTAAGGTAGCTAAGCTAACAATATGACGAGTATTAGATTAAAATTATCTCGTGCTGTGCTGCTAGTTAGCAAAAAACCTTTGTATCGCTTGGCATACAAAGGTTTATTACACATGAGGAGGTCTAACCTTACGTCAAGCTGACTTCGTATTGTCATATTTTTTCATCGAAATGTCATATCTGCTAGATACACTGCTGACCTATCCAAGATAAATAATAAAATTTTAATCATAAGCGATTAGGTGAGTGGATATGTTAGAGCTAAGACACGTTACAAAGAGATATGATGACAAGGTGATATTCGAGGATCTTTCACTCAAAATTAACAAAGGTGAGATAGTTTCAATCTTAGGGCCATCCGGCTGCGGTAAGACTACTTTACTGCATATGATTCTAGGTTTAACTGATATCAATGGTGGTCGAATTGCCTATAACGGGGAAGATATTACCCGTGTCTCTATGAGACAAAGAGGCTTTAATATTGTCTTTCAAGATTATGCGTTATTCCCTAATCTCAATGTCAAACAAAATATCGAATACGGTCTGCGTAATAATCCTAGTGTGAGTACACAACAAGAAGTCGATGAACTGGTCGATTTGCTCGATATTAAGGCGCATCTAAGTAAGCGCATTCATCAATTATCAGGTGGTCAAAAACAGCGTGTCGCGCTGGCGCGTACGCTAGTCATGAAACCCAAAATACTACTGTTAGATGAGCCTTTATCTGCATTAGATGGGGTAATTAAGGAAACCGTCAAAGAGCGCATTCGTGAGATTGCCGTGCGCTATCAGCTCACTACCTTAATTGTCACCCATGACCCAGAAGAGGCGATGACGTTATCTGATCGCATCCTACTGCTATCAGATGGCAAAGTGGCGCAATTCGCTGAACCCGCTGAAATCATACACAACCCTGCCAATGATTTCGTCACCAACTTCATTCTTAACCAGCTCAATATCAAACGTCGCAATATCTTAAGTTTATTTGCAGACGGTATCTCTGAAGTTGATCCGCTAAGTAAATACACTCAAACCCAAAACTATGGACAGTATGAGGCTGATATTAGCCCTCGTCATGCTGATTCTAAAGCCATCACTGTCCATGATAAGCAAAAGTCAAAAGACACTGTACAAGGCTGATGTTGTAGAAGCTTACAGTGACTGAATCGGTAACTGAAATACTGACTATAGCTGTCATTCAGTAAAAACCTGACCATTTGATTGTTTTGGACGTTTATGAAGCTTAGTAACCCACCCCAAGCGAAAGCCATTTGGCTATTTGTGACGATTTTATTCATCGCCTTTCTATTTATACCTTTAGGTAAAATGCTGGCGTTATCATTAAATGTCGGCGATGGCATTGGTTTAGATAATTATACCGCTATCGCAAGTAGTGATAGCTTTAAACAGGTGATGTTTAATAGTTTTCTTGTGGCGACGGTAAGTGCTCTGAGCGCCACCATGCTCGCTTTCATTTTAGCTTATACCGTGCATTGGACCAACTTACCGAAGGGCTTTAAAAAGGTCATTAAAGTTGCCGCCTTATTGCCCATGTTATTGCCAACGGTGACCTATGGCTTTGCCATTATTTATACCTTTGGTAAGCAAGGTTTATTGACTCAAATACTCGGCTTTCAGCTGTTTGAAAATATATACGGCTTTCAAGGAATGTGGCTTGGCTATACCATTTACACCTTACCCATTGCCTTTTTATTACTCAATAATACCTTTCAGTATTTAGACAAAAAGTTCGTGATCGTCTCAGAATTAATGGGCGACTCGTCTTTGCGCCAGTTCGATATGACGGTCATTCGTCCGTTAATTGGCACCTTTGCCGCGGCAATGATTCAATGTTTCTTTTTAGCCTTTACTGATTTTGGTATCCCAGCGTCCATTGGTGGGCAATATAAAGTCATCGCCATTGAACTTTATACGCAAATACTAGGTGCGTCGCCTTCGTTTGAAAAAGGTGCAGTGGTCGCATTATTTATGCTCATTCCATCGTTATTGAGCATTGCCATACTATGGTATGTCGCGCGCTTTAATATCCGCTACGATTCGGTTGAAAATATCGACTTGCCTTCTTCCAAAATCAAAGACCGAGTATTAGCCGTATTATCGAGCGCTATCTTGTTCTGCTTACTGATGGTTTTTGCGGTGATATTTATCATTCCGTGGATAAAAACATGGCCTTATCAAATGCAGTTCAGTACGGAAACCGTCAGCAAGGTTTTAGAATCTGCCAATTTAATGCGGGTCTATAAAAACTCACTCATCGTAGCAGTATTGACGGCTATCTTTGGCACCTTAATTACTTACTTTTCAGCGTTATTGTGCGAGCGCTCAAGTTTATTCAGAATCGGTAAATTCAGTATCCAGAGTTCAGCATTGGTCACTAACACGGTGCCAGGTATGGTTGTGGGTATTGCCTATCTTATGATTTTTTCAGGCTCTGCTGTCGCTAATACTATTTTTATTATCGTGATAAGTAACATCATTCACTACTTCGCTACCCCTTATCTGATGAGTAAAAATGCACTGGCTAAAATGAACTTAGGCTGGGAGACGACGGCTAGCTTATTAGGTGATTCATGGTTTACGACACTGCGACGCATTGTGATTCCCAATTCATTCTTTACCTTAATTGAAGTGGCATCCTTCTACTTTATCAGTGCCATGGTAACGATTAGCGCGGTTATCTTTATCTCTGGTGCCAAAACCATGGTGCTCACCACCAAAATCGTAGAGTTACAGCATTTTGCGCGCTTTGATGAGATTTTTATCTTATCGCTGATGATATTGCTGACCAATATCTGCGCCTTGATACTATTTGCCATCATTCGTCACTTACATAGCAGACGACTCTACGGGACACCGAAAGCAACGGACGAAACGCTTATTGCGCCTACGACGACTTAAGTATGGTTATAGGCAGTTCAAAATAAAAGGGATACGTTGAAAATTGCATTCTGCTGGTATAAATTTTTCTCGCTTGCTGTGCGCTTTGCACTCCAGAGGCTTCAAAAAATTCATCCCAGCAGTACTATGTTCTTTTTAAATTGAAACGACTATAGCTATTTAGCTATCGAAAATATACCCAAACTTTAATAATTAAAACTCAACAAAATCTATAGGATAAAAAATGTTTTCATTTAAAACGTTAATAATAGGTCTCACGTGCGGAATTATTTTGAGCGGTTGTAGCTCAGCTTCTTCAGAGGGAAATAACGCAGAAGAAGTCATTATCTATAGCAATGCCGACGAAGAAGCGGTAGAGGTTATTCAGGAAGTATTAGATAAAGCTGGGTATGAAGGTCAATATATATTTCAATCGTTTGGTACGGGTGAGCTTGGTGGGCGTTTATTGGCCGAAGGTAAGAATATAGAAGCAGATTTAGTCACCATGAGCTCATTTTATTTAGAGAGCGCGCAGGCAAAACATTCGATGTTTAAGGATGTCAGCTTTGAGGTCAATCCCCAAGTAGCGGTTCCTAGTTACTATGCACCCATTCTAAGCTTTACTGGGGCAATTATTTTAAACACCAAAGAGATGGCCGCGCAAAATTTGCCTAGACCAACCAGTGCCAAAGATTTGGCAAAACCCATTTACAGAAACAAAATTGCGATGGTTGATCCCAATGGCTCATCGACCGGTTGGTTGTTTGTGCAGAATATCACTGCTGCCTATGGCATGGGTACCGAGGGGCAAACCATCATGAATCGTATTCGTGAAAACGCGGGGCCAAATTTAGAATTATCAGGGTCAGGTCCATTGAAGAAAGTAATGGCAGGTGAAGTGCCTATTGGCTTTGGCATGCGTCATCAAGCAGTTGTTAATAAAGCAGAAGGATTGCCCATTGATTACATCGATCCTAGCGAAGGTAACTATACGCTGAGTGAGTCGGTGGCTGTCATCGATAAAGGCGATAAAACCAATAAAAATGCGATGAAAATGGCCGAAATCATCGTCAAAAATGCGCGACCACAGCTGTTAGAGATATATCCAAATATCATCTATGACGGTGAAACTGTTGCATCTGAGAATCAAATCAAAAATGTAAAAACGTATGCTGAGCCACTCACCGCTGAGTTATTAGATAAGCACAGGGCATTTTTCCACGGTCAAAAGCTATAAGTTAGACGGTGCTCGCTGAATATTAAATCTTAAGGTCAAATTATTAAAAATAGAGAAAGGCGCAATGGAATCAATAAAAAAGCTATCTGAAAAAAAATACGATGTGGTAATCGTCGGTGGTGGCATTGTCGGTCTTGCCAGCGCTTATGCCGCGGTTAGAAAGGGGCTGAGTGTGGCACTGGTCGAGCGTGAGTCACAAAATAAAGATGCCTCAGTGCGTAACTTTGGTTTTGTCACCGTGAGTGGGCAGCAAAGTGGCGAGCATTGGCAGCGAGCCATGCATACGCGTAATGTCTGGGCAGACATTGCACCCAAAGCAGGTATCGAGGTGGAGCATAGCGGTCTGCATATGCTCATTCAGCGCCCAGAAGCAATGGATGTGGCTGAAGCATTTTTACAAACAGAGATGGGCGTATCTTGTCGATTACTGACGCAAGCTGAAATAGCAGAAAATACGCCTTATCTTAAAAACGGTTTGGGGGTGTTATATAGTCCTCATGAGCTCAGAGTCGAATCAAAAACTGCCATTGGCAAACTGGCGAATTGGCTAAGTCGAGCGCATGGCGTAGATTTTTATAATAAAACCACTGTGCATTCCATCGAGCTACCTATGGTGCATACCAGCCGTGGTACGCTGCAAGCAGAGCATTGTGTCGTCTGTCCCGGTACAGATTTGCATAGCTTATATCCAGAGACTTTAGCGCAGGCTAAGGCCAAACTTTGCACGCTCAATATGATGCGTGTCATGCCAAAAAAAGCATTTAAGCTAAATGCAGCGGTGATGTCGGATTTAAGCTTTGCTCGTTATGATGGATTTGCCCAATTACCTGAAGCCCAAAGGTTAATCTCATTGCTGGATAATATTCAGTCAGCCGAGCGCAAAGCAGGCGTTCATCTAATCGTGGTGCAATCCGCCGATGGCTCTCTCATTATTGGTGATAGCCATGATTATAGCGATAAGGAGCTGCCATTTAGGGATGTGCGATTTGATGATTTAATCATTAACGAGTTTCATCAAGTGATGGATATTGGCGAGATTGATATCGTGCAGCATTGGTTAGGTGTTTATCCCAGCGGTGATAACGTAGTTTTTAAAGCCTCACCAGAAAAAGGGGTGGTTGTCGGCTCTGTCACTAGCGGCACTGGCGCATCGACAGGCTTTGCATTTGGTGAAGAGTTAATTCATTTAGTATTGGAGTCAAAATAATGAGTACAGATATTAATAGTATTAAAGAACCATTCAATCATATTAAATTATGTGTTTTTGATATGGCAGGCACGACTGTCAATGAAGACAATCTCGTCTATAAAACGGTACGTGATGCGATCAATCAAGCGCTTAGCGATGACGATAAAGTGGATAAAGAAGTTGATTTGGATATCTGCTTAGAGTTTGGCGCTGGCAAGGAAAAACGCCAAGCGATCAATGACATACTGAATGAATTGGATATCGCTGAGAATGATATTAAGTCACTTACCGATACAGCATTTACGATTTTTAAAACCAGTTTAGCGAAGGCTTATACAGCAGATACTTTGGCTACCTTTGATGGCATGTTGGCTTTCTTTGATAAGCTAAAAGCCAGTGGTAGAACAGTGGTTTTAAATACGGGCTATGACGCAAAGACTGCCAATAAGATATTAACTATTTTAGGGTGGTCAGTGGGTCGCGAGATTGATGCACTAATTACAGCTGATGATGTGGTGAATGGTCGCCCAGCGCCAGATATGATTACGCTTGCCATGGATAAGTTTGATATTGAAAATGCACAGCAAGTGTTAAAAGCGGGGGATAGTGGCATCGATATTGAAGAAGGGAAAAATGCCAATTGCGGCTTATGTATAGGCGTATTAACTGGCGCGCAGACCAAAGCACAGCTTGAAAAGTCCTCGCCAGATATAGTATTGGATAAGTTGACTGATTTGGCTCAGTTGATTTAAAACCAATCTATAAGGCAAACCTATAAAGTAATGCTCTGCTTAAAGCCCTTTACGTTATATACAAAATAGCGAAGAGGGCTTTTTACGATTTTAACGAACGAATAGTTGATAACTATAGTCAGGTCAATATAAAAGAGATACAGCGTGGCTGGGATGCTTAGTTTTTTAATGTTGGTTTTGCAGCCTCTATCGGTGTAGGTACAGCAAGCAAGGAAAATTTGTACCAGTCACGCATCATAGTGTCGTGTATCCATTTTATTCAGTATCGACTATATAAAGAAACGCTATTACGCTTGCTGGTCTAAAGTAATAACCGCCTGCTTTAACCACGTGCCTGCCTTACCTAACGGTTTTTCTTTATGCCAAATCAGCTCAACCGCAACGGGCCAACTGTGCTTATCAAAATCCAGCTTTGGTGATACCAAAGAGCCATCCTTTAACGCATCAACGATAATATGCTCAGGCACTAATGCCCAACCAAGGTTACGTTGCACCAGCTCAATAATCACCCACTGACTCTCAACCCACCATACATCGGCCGCAACCCGTAGGCGTGATTTTTCTTTACTCTCACTGCGCGTTGCAACAATGAGCTGACGATATCTTTTTAAGTCCTCCCAGCTGACCACTCGGTTTGCTATTTCATGCTCAGGCGCACAAACCATCTTAAGCGGAATCCAGCCTAAGGTATGAAAACTAATAGCCGATGGCAAATCCTCTTGGCTCCACATAATGCCCAAATCCGCGCGCTTTTCTAAAATCAAACGACTGACATCTTCCATAATGGGCAGCAGCAATTCTAACTCCACAGTAGGAAACAAGTTATCAAACTCATCGAGCAATCGCGCCAGCCACTCTGACGGATAAAGGTCATCGACTGCCAGCACCAAGCGGCTTTCGACACCTTCACTTAAGCTTTGGGCCACCCCAAAGAAATGCTCGCAGCGCTCCAGTATTAAATACGCTTCAGCTAGCAGCCGTTTACCTTCCGCCGTCAATTCAGGATAGCGACTATTTCGAGTAAATAACACGTTGCCCAAGTCGATTTCTAAATTTGCCACCGCCGCACTAATCGATGATTGCGCTTTGCCAAGTCGCCGTCCTGCTGCTGAAAACGACCCAGTTTCTACTGTTGCCACAAATGCTTGCAGTTGCTCTAAAGAAAAGTTCATGTATCGGTTTTTCCTATAGACAGTAACTTTGATCTATTAGTTTAACAGATACAATAGAGTCAACTAAATAATATGAATTTATATTCTATAAGGATTAATCATGCGAACTCATAGAGATCGTATACGTCACGCTGTTGGATTTGAAATAATTGCATTAATACTATCCATTCCCATTATGAGCTTCTTTTTTGATTTTGATATCAAAGATATCGGTGTTATTGCCATTGTAGGTTCTATCATAGCGACTATATGGAACTACGGTTTCAATATTGTCTTTGATAAAGGCATGGTAAAGTTTAAACGCAGCACATTTAAGACCCCAGCGATTCGAGTGCTTCATGTACTGCTATTTGAGGGTGGTCTGCTGCTTCTATATCTGCCCATGGTCTCATGGTATCTTGGCATTAGTTTATGGCAAGCCTTTATTATGGATGCGTCATTGGTTGGATTTTATCTGGCTTACACCTTCTCTTATAACTGGGCGTATGACAAGGTTTTCCCGATACAGTATTTTAAATATGTAAAAAATAGAGCGGTTTCCATATAAGTCGAGCTAACAATACTTTAAGTTATATCTGATGTTGATGGGTGCTAGAATAGACTCTAAATTTAAATTTTTCACCTAGATAAAATTGGTGATTGAGCCTTTTAGACTATAAAATATATAGTTTAAAAGGCTTTACTGTATTTTAAAGCCGATGAAACACTTCTGTATTTAGAATTAATTTTGAGATTCTTAGAAACTTATTAAGGAAAGGTTATGCATATCACTGCTAATTTCGATGCAGGTAATATTGACGTTATTAATTTAGACGATAAAAAGGATATCCAGTTGGCTATTCGTCCAGACGTTGGTGGCAAGTTTTTCCAGTGGTTTAACTTTCGTTTATCAGGTCAGGTTGGCGAGCAATATGTCCTCGATATTGTCAATGCAGGGGAGGCGTCCTACGTTAAAGGGTGGGAAAATTACCAAGCGGTTGCTTCGTACGATCGGGAGTATTGGTTCCGTTTGCCAACCACTTATAAAGATGGTAAGTTAACCATCGTGGCAGATTTAGAATGTGAAACCATTCAAATTGCTTATTTTGCCCCTTACAGTTATGAGCGTCATCAAGATTTATTAGCCGCCGTACAAACGCATCCATTAGTGACTCTAGAACATCTAGGTGAAACGCTTGATAAGCGTGACTTAACCTTAGTAAAAATCAGTAATGGCGATAGCAATAGTGATGCGAATAAACGCAACATTTGGATCACTGCGCGTCAGCATCCTGGTGAGACGATGGCTGAATGGTTGGTTGAAGGATTGTTATATAGCCTATTAGATAGTGACAACGCCACTGCTAGGTTGTTGTTAGAGAAAGCGAACTTCTATATTGTGCCGAATATGAACCCCGACGGTAGTGTGCGCGGACATCTGCGTACCAACGCTGTCGGTACTAACTTGAACCGTGAATGGTCAAATCCAAGCTTAGAAAAAAGCCCTGAAGTGTTCCATGTGATTAACAAAATGGAGGCGACAGGCGTTGACCTGTTTTATGATGTGCACGGCGATGAAGCGCTGCCTTATGTGTTTCTTGCCGGCTCTCAAGGGACGCCAAGTTATAACGATCGCCTCGCACGTCTGCGTGATAAATTTTCAGACGTGTTGAAATTAGCCAGCGCTGATTTTCAGTCACAATTTGGTTATGACGTTGATGCGCCAGGTACAGCAAACATGACTGTCGCAACTAACTGGGTGGCAGAACGTTTTGATTGCCTTGCCAATACCTTAGAGATGCCTTTTAAAGATAACGATAATCTACCTGATGCAGACATGGGCTGGTCACCAGAGCGTTCTATCAAACTAGGAGAGGCATCGTTGATTGCGATGTTGGCGGTGGTTGATGATTTGCGTTAGTGAATGATTCAGACCGATGTGTAAAGCTAATAACCAGTTTATGTTGGTTTTATGGTGAATATGTATCACTTTCCTGCTTACACATTCGCAAAATAAATACTTTCTTTCAATGTTCTTATCGATAGCAATCGGCAAACACAATTTTTCTCGCTCTAATCTAATGAGCACTATAACCATAGGAATGAGATTTAAATATCTAAAACCACAAAGTTTTATTATTCTCAAAGGAGCAGCTGCTATCAATAATTGACGTTTATGCTTACGATGTCGGAGTAGTTATCAGGTTTAAAATCGGCACTGGGAACAGTAACATAGACGGTCTTTAGTTGAGAGGTTCCATCGCCAGTACCTACTACGCCGTTCCCTACGTTATTCGAGGTGGCGGTATTTCCCCATATATTTCCACTTGCACCATCAGTTGAACGCAGTTGATAAGGTATCTTATCGGTATTGTTACCAGTACCACTCATGACACCAGCACCATCTATACTGTTATTGGAGGGCATCAAGCCGATAGTATAGGGTGCGCTATTTGTGCAGGTCACGCCAATCGCGCTAGAGTTATTACTCATGATATTGTTTCTATTTGCAGAATGAGAACCTAAATTGACATCAGTGGTAGAGGTAACTGAGCAGCTTGGAATTACGGTCGCTTGAACGGTAAATGGGAATTGATCTACTCCTAAATTACCTGTTGAGCAGTCAAGGCCAGATGATATTTCGTTAGCCCTAAACGTTAATGCGGTATGACTGCCATTGAAATCGTTGATGTAGGTTCCGGATGTTGCGAGAGCGTTGTCATAGTTTGAGAGCAGAGAGATATCAATAGCCACGTTGCCTGAGATAAATGAGTTTTCGGCAATAGCGAGTGAGCCTGAGTTGAATTCAGAACCACTAGAATTGCGGGTGCCCCAATTAATACTTCCTGGCAATGTCATGGTAAAAGCCAAGCTTGAATCGACAGCCCCATTCTTCATGTAACGCGGAGGGTAAGTGCTGTTATTGTTGCCACCATCTACCGCAAGGCAGACCGATACATATCCTGCGGAGCCGCTATTGGTGCATCTGTAGTTCAATGTAGCACTAATCCTTGCGTCATCGGCGTTGGCGGGGGTGACACCATCGCTAATGTTCACGTTACCGGTACTTCCCACTGCTGTATTCATACCTGCTTCACAAGTAACATTGGGTGCGGCATAAGCATTCCCTGATGGTAACCACCATGCACCTACTATCAAAAATAGACTATATTTCCATCTTAACAATTTCATTATTCTTCTACCTTTTGACAGATGAGAGGACCGATTAGTGGAATATCATCGCCTTGTTTATGATAATCAAAGCTGACCGTACAACTATCATTAGAGGGCATTATCACTGTTAGGATATTGTGCTCATCTAATGTATCCAAATAGACTTCGCCATCAAATCCAATAACTGCTGAAGGTGCATTTTTGTTCGTAAGTAACTGTACTTGACTGCCTAACGGTAGTGGCTGGTTATCGCTGTCTGTGAGGATAACAGAGGCAGAGCGCACCGGTGTGATACCAAAGCTTACTAATACTCCTGCGCGGTCAGTCGGCGTGGCTTCAATATTCACCTTGTCAATCCGCAGGTCAGCGGGCAAATCCATAGGGTCAATAGCTATCTTATTGTCTTGATAAGCGTTCAATGGTGTTACCAATAATAGACCCCGTTTATTCGTTGTACCGATGGGGCTGTTTTGTAGCAGCACTGGTACATCGGCGATACCATCAGTGGAGACCACGGCAAAACCACTGTTGATTTGGCGTGCGGCAAACAATCCTCCACCCATCATAACTAGCGCGCCTGTACCGCTAGCATAGGTAGAATAGTTATCATTGTTACTACTGATACCAGCTTGTAGTCGTCCGTATGGACCAAGATAATTCAATTCGGCTAAGCCATCGGTACTGCTATTATTACCCGTACTATTATTACTTGTACTGTGCCTTGCTTGCGCGCGCCAACCTATGCCGCGCGCACTTGGTGTTGATTGCGATATATCTGTTACCAAGTCATGACGATCGTTGGTGCTCTGCACACTACTATTCAGCGAGATATTACGATCTAAGGATAGCGAGGCGCCAAAAGAGACACTATTATTATCAGAGTTATGGATATCATGATTGTAGTTAGCGTTCAGGCTCAGCCGTCGCCCAAAGGACTTCCGCCAAGAGGCGCTGGCAAACTGTGAGGTCTCTTGCTGCGCAAAAGCGATCTGATTATAACTCACACTAAAACTGCCCAGAGATTGTGTGCTATAACCTGTTGAGAGTTGTTCACTTCGGCGGTTGGGAGCATCTCCGTAACGTGTGGCGACGTCACGGTAGTCACCATGAGTACCAGTGGCATTGAGACCGATATGGAAGCGACTGTTATTCCAAGAGTAGTCTGCACTGTATTGCAATCCACCTTCACCTTGGCTGTCGCTGCCCGCTAGCGAGGCAAATAAGACACCACCTTTACTACCCAATAACCAAGTGCCACCGACACCAACATTACTAAGACCTTCAGTCACTTCAGCATGGGTTTCGGCAGTAAAGCGATCACTGACCCCATAACGCCAAGTGCCAAAGCCCGCAATATCGCTGCCGTAATCAAAAGATTTAACACCATAATTTTCGCGCACGGCACCAAGCTCTACTGACCAATCAGACAGCCCTGGTTGCAGTAAACGATGGGCATCATAAAGTGAAAAATTAAGCGCGGTATTTTGTCCTAATGCATCGGTCAATACGAGTTGGGCATTGCCCGCACCACTGAAGCTAGGCGCTGTATGTAGCTCAAACGGACCGGCGGGTACGTCACCGCTATATTGTTTGAGACCATTCACATACAGCTCTACCGCTGAGGGCAAGGTGGCAGAACCAAAAAACGATGGCAAAGGCGTGGTGGTCATATAGGGTTGCAGGTCAAAATTAGTGCCAAATTGCAGACCGCCTAAGCGTGTCGACCTGGTCCATGACAGTGCCCCTGTGAGTATGTCGCCAGCGCTGACGGTGAGCAGCTTATCAGGGAAAGACTTGCTCCAACTGCTATCCAAACGCACCGTACGGCTGTCCCAATCATTACTATTAGTATTGCTACCAGCAAAGCGATTTCCAGTTGTCAAGGCAGTAGAGCTTAATACACCGAGGTCATTAAACGCACGCAGTTCTGTATAAGCACTTAGGCTGGTCGCGTTGTCCTCTGTTTGCGTGCCATAGAGGTTGTAATTTAACAGAAAACCAGGCGAGGCGGTCGGTTGTGGGCGTTTACTATTGCGGGTATTAACGACGGTCGTGGCAAGGTTGAGCATGTTTAGCGGTGCAATAATATCGACCGTTTGCTGGCGGGCGTCATAATCGATCTTGATATCAGGTAAAGTGTTTAGCGGTATTGGTTCGAGGGTGTCAGGCGGCACTATAAAGCCGAGTTGCTGCAATACGTTGGTACTGGCCCATAACTGGTCATTATAGTATTCGAAGGACGCTAAGCCCTTATCAGCGCCGTTAAGCTTAACCTCCAAATAGAGATCAAGCTTGTCTGGATGGTTGTTTTCGTCACGATTGTCACGGTCTAAATCAAGCTGTGCGAAACTGTCGTTGGGAAGGTCTGTAGAGGTAGCTATGATATCGTTTGGTTCGATAGCATGGCTGATAGGTATCATTAAGGTTTGCAATAAGGCTATTTTAGCGATCGGAAGTGTCCAGCGTAACGTCTTGTATCGTCTCAGTTCCATTGATCATTGCCTTGAATTTACCACCTGTCGTTAGTGCCGAGGGCGGTGTTTTCAGTGTCCAGTACATGGTAGCGCCTGGTAAAACATAACCCAGCAAACCTTTATGGACATCAATGCTAGTACCAGTCGTATCTACAAAGCTTAGGCTTGCCAGTTGGGCATGACCATTGCCGCTATTGTGGACCCGTAACTTTATCTGCTTACCCTCTGGCTGCACATGCGTGCTCCATTGCAGTTTTGGGGCGGTCTTGACAACTCCAACAGGTTGTACAAATACGGGTAGGGAATAGCTCAATGCAAACTGTAAGCCACTTTTTTGGTCAGGGGATTTAATCGGTAACTCATTAACCAAAATCCGGTAGCTATCTTCTACAGCGCCACTGCCTTGCGGCGGTGCTTTGGCACGGATAATTCGAATTAATTGCTTGTCGTTTGGGTCAAGCTCAATCATTGGCGGACTGGCCAATAATCCTCGTGATAGTGTGAGCTGATCGCCTGTTTCATCCTGTGACCAGTGGTACACACGCACTTGCGCATGTACCACATTGTCACCAGTATTACTTAAGGTCAGACCACTGGCATTTTCTCGAGCTTGCAAGTTTAAGGAGATGGGAGAGACTTGCAGCCCACTCGCCATCGCCCAATTGCTACACAGTAGCAAGCTTGAGATCACACTATATTTTGCAACACGGTGTAACCAGAGATTTAACATGGATATTAGTAGGCTACAGAAACGGTAATGGTTTCTGTATAAGTGTCTGGTTTAACAACGTTGAGGTTGGTAGCTGTGACGTTTGCATATACTTCATGTGGTATATTAGTTCCCATACCTGTTCCTGTTCCACCCTGACTACCATCAGTCCAAGGAGTGAGGCCTGCTGAGTCAGAAGTCATTTGATACTCAATAGTATCTTCGTTTAGCTCCGTCCCTTTCATTGTGCCAAGACCAGCAGAGTTTACAGCGCTTGGTAACATCGAAATAGTATAAGGCGTACCTGTGGAGCAGGCTACATTAAGTGTACTAGTTCCAATTGCTGGAGTTACGCCTGCATCAACAGTTCCTAGGCTAATATCACTGCCTGCTACTACTTTACAGTTAGATTCAACTGTCATAGTTACATCAAATGTGTCACTAGCTGTACCAGCAGCATTCGCACTAGACATAGCGGTAAAACCACCAACAGTAAGTAGCGTAGCGGTCATTAGGTGTTTTTTAAATTGCATGGTAAATCTCCAAAGGTTTAGATCTTTTAGGGTTTCAGTAATGGAATGCACCGTAATCAGTTGAATACGATGTGCTTGCCGAGCTAGATAGCAGAAATCACGTCTTTTTGGCAATCTAGAACCCACTGGCATAAGATAGTTACCTAAGACGAACTGACTCTTTTGGTTACAGTAACTACGACTATCGTCAATATTTGTTGCCATATTATTACATAGTTAATATAAATGTTGGTGAGAAAAATTCACTCACAATTAAATCCAATTTTATGCATATATTATTGACCAGTTAGTCACTGTAAAAAATCTAATTTAATACGTCAAAATCCTATCGGATAAATATTCATAAATCAATATACCTAGCACCATCTGAATGGGTAGCTAAGTCCGCAATAGACTCAGCTTTATATGTACCAAAACTTAATGGTGTTAGATGTAATTCAACAAGCCTCGGTTGAATGTAATAAGTTCAAAAATGAGAGTAATCGAAATGATAAATGATAAAGGAGTTCAATACTTATCTATTCACTACGCGGAGAGAATGACAGAGTTGGAGGTTAAAGGTTCTTTGGTTTAATAAGATCCGTTTAATTTGGTTTAATAAGATCCGTTTAAATAGTGCGGTTGGTTATGTTTTATCATTTTGAATATGAAAAACGAAATGATGATAATTTTAAAATATCAGTTTTGGCTGGCTGACTCAAGCAAGTCAACCTCCGATAAAACGGGGCAGTTCAAACAGAGTTATGAGTATATAACACACCCTAATACCTCCTAATTTTTTTAAAGATTTGAAAGCACTCATCGCATAAAAAAATTGAATAACCTAGAGAAAATTTTGGTAGTTTATACTCAAGTATCTGTTTTTATTTTAGATTTATAGTGTTTTGACAGGTGTTGAAAAATAGTGCTCAATATCCGACTCAGTTAGATCTTCTAGTTCGCTCGGAGCCCATTTTGGAGAACCGTCTTTATCAACTAAAACGGCACGAATACCTTCATAAAAGTCAGCTGTATCCATGAAGTGAATGGCCATGTCCTTTTCCATCTCAAGGCATTCCTTAAGCGATTTATCTTTTCCATTTATTAATTGCTGCAATGTAACTTTTAATGAGGTAGGCGACTTTGAAAGAATGTTATTTAATTCTTGTGTGACCCACTCATCACCATTAATTGACTCACTTCGTAAAGACGCTACTATTTCTTCTACTGTATCATATTGAAAATGTTGGTTTATTAATTCTTGATGTACCTTCAGTTCTGAAATATCTAATGCACTTTTACCGGTTGCGGTAAGTAATTCCCCTAGATCTTTAAGAATTGATGCAGATGACCAATCCTTAGTTAGTAATTTTTCTTGCATAGTTTCCCACTCACTGCTTTCTATATAGTAATCAGCTGTACCAATATAGATAGCATCATTTGCTTTTATAACCTTTGCGGTCAATGCAAGATAACGACCTATATATCCCGGTAGTTGATTGAGAAAAAAGCTTGCTCCAACATCTGGAAAAAATCCAATGTTCATTTCAGGCATCGCCCATTTTGTTTTTTCTGTTACGATTCGGTGAGATGCTCCGACGGAAAGTCCGACTCCACCTCCCATAACAATGCCATTCATATAGGCCAAAATAGGTTTTGAATAGTTATGTATAAGTGCATCTAGGCGGTATTCTGTTGAAAAGAACTTCTCTGCATAAGGTATGACATCTTCAGCTTCCAAATCATAGAATTTGCGCATGTCTCCTCCTGCACAAAATCCTTTTTGACCCTCACCGTACAAACAAACAAACACTACGTTAGAGTCTTTTTCCCATTTTTCTAAAGCATTCGTTAACAGTTCAACTACTTCAGTATTAATAGCGTTTAGGACTTCAGGTCGATTTATTTTTAGCCAGCCAATACCGTTTTTTACTTCTGACGTAACAACCATTGATGTGAACTCCTAAATTTTGTAATTTAAAATTATATAAGTTTATGGATTTTTTATAAAAATATGAGTGATTGCGGTTAACTATCATAAATAACAGCTTGATAGTAAGTTCCAAAAAATAAATTTAATAAAATTATTAGAGGGTAGTATAAGTATGAATATAGTCGTTTAATAAAAAATATGACTATATTCATGCTGTTCTCATGTATTATGCTATGAAAGTTAATCTTTAAAAGTAGGTTTGCGTTTTTCCATAAAGGCATTAACGCCTTCGATCATGTTTTCTGTCTTAAATAATTGAGCCCATTGTTCTGACTCTATTTCTAAACCTTTTTCTAAGGTTGTTGCCATACCTTCATTAACAGCTGTAATAGTTGCTTTGATAGATTCTGAGCTTTTATTGAGAGCAATTGATTCAGCCAGTTTTTTCGTTTCATCCATTAATTCTGTAAGTGGCACTGATTTATTAACGAGACCTATTTTTTCTGCCTCTTCTCCACTTAAAAACTGTCCAGTTAATATGAGTTCTAATGCTTTTGCTTTATTTGTTATACGCGGAAGTCTTTGAGTCCCGCCGAACCCAGGTATCAAACCTAAATTTAACTCTGGTTGACCCAATTTAGCTTCATTGGCTGCAATCCGTAAATGACAGCTCATGGCAAGCTCTAACCCTCCACCTAAACAAGCGCCATTAATTGATGCAATAACGAGTTTTTTAGAAGACTCAATTGTATTCATAACGGCTTGTGCATCTTGGGATAACTTCTTTCCTTTTTCTTCATCATGAAAAGCGTCAGTAAACTCTTTTATATCTGCCCCAGCAACGAACATTTTCCCTTTACCGGTTATAACAATTACCTTGATACTTTGATCTGCTTCCACATAGTTAAAACATTCAGATAATCCGCTGATTGTTGTAGTACTTAATGTATTAGCAGGCGGGCTATCAATAGTTATGTAGCCAATTCTGTTTTCTGTACTTAAATTTATGTTAGAAAATTCTTTAGTTTCCATTGCTCTTTCTACTCCGTTCAGATTATTTTTAATAGCGTGTCTATTAATAAGTATTAATTGTGAATATAACTCAAATTATCGTATCTTAATAAAATTAAAGCTTTAGCTAAATTAGATATTCTAATTATTGTAATTAAAATATTTGTTTACAGTATGAGTGTAATGTCTTTAGTTCTCAGCGTCAATAAAAATCTGACCGGATAGAATAACTTTTTCGTTTGTCATGATATACGAGTTGCAGAAATGATGTTTTTCAACATGTGGTAGCTGATTTAGCTAAGATGTATGGTGTAAGATACGATGATATTGATAACTCAACGAAATAGCTGAAATACCTATGGAAGTTACTGATATTTTCATACTTTTAAGAAAGGAGTAGATACTTTCCCTATAGTATTAGTCGGTTTCCATCCAATCTTTCATTACTAATTAACGTGTTTTAATGCTATGATTTTAAGAAGGATTGAATGGTTTCGATAGCATAGTGACCGTTCAAAGAGGACCTTTTTAGCATTTTACTTAACTATCTTGCTTTCAGTGAGAAATAGTAAGCAGCTATTAAGCAATATTTTGGAGTGGAACAACTGGTAGGTGGATTTAGTGACTAAGAGAGCAGAAGAAAGAAGAAAACAGGTGTTACGTGCAACACTTAGAGCAATCAATGATAAAGGGTTTAGCGAAGTTACGCTTCAAGATATTGCAGATTACACTGACTTTAGTAAAGGTGTTATCAGCTATTATTTCAAAAACAAGGAAGATGTCTTCTATCATTTACTTGAATGGATGACCGATCGCATTTTCCAAAATGAGTATGTCGCTATCCAAAAAGAAACAACGGCTATCGGTATGATGCGTGCGTATGTTGATACTGTATTCAAGAGTCCTAAAGATAACAAAATATTTTATAGTGTTTATCTCGAATTTTTGGCTCAAACGAAAAAAAATGAGAGCTTTCGTGAAGTGAATAATACCTTCTATAAGAATTGTTGGTTCTTAGGTAGTGAAATTATTGAAAAAGGAAAATCAGAAGGAATCTTTAAAGATGTAGATACGGTATCTGGAAGCCATATGATTCGTGCTTTGATTGATGGTTGTCTTTTACAATGGTTGATGCGCGATGACGAAACGCTGCACGCTTATTACCGTGAAACTTGTTATGAGACGATTATTACTTATCTAAACCATAAAACTCCCTAGAAAATATAATTTTTCCTTTTTAACAATTTTTTCTACTCAATGTAAATTTCAATCATAAAGAATCCACTAAGATTTTGTGAATTAATCACTATCCTATAAGTTTATCCAAATGGTTCGATAGGGGTCAATTGTTATGCGACCTAAACGTAAAAGATAACAGTTATTACATGTTATCTTTTACATATAAAACTACCCATTATTATATTTTGGTCGTTAGATACTTATTTCCCTTTTAAAAAAGCGCTTAATCCTTCTTCGCGAATGATTCGTCCTGCCTCTGCGAACTCTTGTTCTTGACTTAAGAAAAACATAGAAATCGCCGTTTCAATATTATAGTCAAGTGACTGTTTCAAGTTCATCATCTCGTACGTTTTATTGATTGTCATCTTTGTTATTTTAAGTGCTGAAGCAGGCACACTGACCATTTTTTCAGCCATCTTTATCGCTTCTTCCATCAATTGCTCTTGTGGCACCACTCGATTAAAAATACCTAGACGATAAGCTTCTTCTGCATCAACAGAATCACCCGTATAAAGTAGTTCTTTCGCTTTTCTCAAGCCTACAATCCACGGCATCATTAATGTAGCTGGAGCAGCACCAAACCGGATCTCTGGTTCCCCAATACTTGCTTTATCAGATGCGATAGCAAGATCGGCAGAAAACACCCAATCTGCTGCTACGCCATAAGCGTAACCATCCACTGCTGCAATTACGGGTTTTTTTAGATCCCATAATTTTAATCCTACCCGTAAAAAGGTTTCTAATTGTGCACGGTATACTTCTGATGGCTCATCGCCAATGGGGGAAGGCAGATCCATAGACTCTTTTAAATCTGCACCTGCAGAGAAATTCCCCCCAGATCCTGTAAGTATAACTACTCTTACATTCGAGTCCTTTTCAGCTTGATCCAATGCTTCCCATATATCTGCGGTCATTTGTTCTGTTACTGCATTTAATTTTTTGGGACGATTGAGAGAAATCGTAGCAATATTATTAGTAACTTCATATATAACTGTCTGATATTCTTGCATATTTTCCATCCTTTCAAAACTTGAGTGTAGTATTAATTGCTATAGCTCATATACTTCTTCTTTAATCTCAACAGCTGTTTTTTGCTTTTCTTTGTGCAAACTCATACTAGCTAAGTCAATAGGCCCTTCTTGCCATTGAGGATCGAGATGTGCTTCTGTTTTTAACATCTTCATTAATGAGATGACCAGTAATAGGATTACGAATATAAAAGGTATCGCTGTCAATATTGAAGCTGTTTGTAAAGTCTTCAAATCCCCACCTAAGACCATTAAAGTGCCAGGCAAGATAAATAAGGTTAATGCCCAAAATAGTCTATTCCATTTAGCAGGCTCTTCATTAATACCAATATTTGGTGTTGTTGCTGAAGCCATCATGTAAGCTGCTGAGTCAAAGGTAGTGGCTAAGAATATTAAGGCGATGAAACTAAATACAGCGACTACTAAGGTCCCAAAGGGAAGGGTGCCAATGACTTGAATAATGGTTGCAGGGGCACCGACTTCTTCTAGTAATCCAGTAACTGACAATACATTAGTTAATTCCAAATGCATTGCATAATTTCCTAATATTGAAAAATAAGCGGTGCAACCTAACGTACCCCAAGCTACTCCTCCTAAAATTACTTGCCTAATAGTTCTTCCTCTAGAGATTTTAGCAATGAATAAGCCCATGAATGGCGTATAAACAATCCACCATGCCCAGTAGAAGACAGTCCAACTTTCTACAAATCCTGAACCACTTACTGGGTCTGTATATGTATTCCAGCGCACGAAATTACTGAATAACATGCCAATACTATTGGTGCCCATTTTTAAAATAAACTCGCTTGGCCCGACCAATAAAATGTAGCTCAAAAGTATAATAGAGCAGATAATTGCTAAATCGCTTAACAATTTTAGACCGCGTTTTAGGCCCGAGTAGGCACTCCATGTAAATAAAGCGGTACATAGTACGAGTACAAATATGGTCATTGACATTGAAGCTTCTATTCCTGTTAGGCTGCTTAGTCCCGCTGCTACTAGCGGTGTACCAAGTCCCAAGGAAGTACCTGCAGCTCCCAAGATCCCAAACATAAATATAACATCAATCGCTTTTCCTAGTGCTCCGTCTGCATGTTTTCCTATCACAATACGGCAAATCTCACTTAATCTCAAAATAGGTACTTTTAAAATATAATAGGAGTAAGCAATAGGTATAGCGGGTAAGACAAAGAATCCCCAAGCTGAGGGACCCCAGTGAAAAATACCATATGCGGCCGCTATTTCAGCAGCTGCTATCGATTTTGGTTCAATTCCGTAAGGTGGCGCCATATAATAATAAGCCCACTCAATTGTTCCCCAGTAAACCAATCCTGAAGCCACACCCGCACAAAAAACCATGGCACCCCAACTGAAGTTTGAAAACTCAGGCTTTTCATCTTTGGTGCCGAATTTAATTTTTCCATGTTTACTAAAAAATAGATAGATTAAAAAGGCGAATCCTCCGGTCCCAGCCCACAAAAACATCATTCCAAAGTTTGAAGTCACAAATCCATTTGCTTGACTGACAATCTCACTACCTCTTTCTGGATATAGAACCAAAGGAAGACAGATAGCCACAATCAAAACAAATGTGGATACGAATATGAACCAATCAATTTTATTCTCTTTCAATTTAATACTCCTTCCTTAGAGTTAAATATCCTATGTGTCTTTTACCTTTTATCAGTGAAACGAACTAATTAGCAGGCTATAGACGGTGTATAAATAATTAGTTCACTAGCTCAGCATATTTTTTAACAGATGCATTTTCAACATTGATATTTTTTGCCGATGCAAGTACATCTAGGGCAACAACACCTTTAACGCGTACAGATAAAGGGTTTATCTCAAACTCGACAATTTCCTCATAGTTTTCCATCGCAGTCTTACCCATCTGTACAATAGAACCAGTGAGTGCTTCTAAATCTAGTGGTGTACTACCTCTAAAACCTTGTACACTTTTCCAAAGCATAGGTATACTTCGAATCATTTGCTCAGCTTTCTTATGGGAGATAGGTGGCACTGCTAAAACAACTTCATTGAACAGTTCGGTATAAATACCTCCTAAGCCAAATATAACTACTGGACCATAGTTTACGTCTGTTCTGTAAGCAAGAATGGTTTCAAAACCATCTGTGACCATCTCTTGAATCAGATAAAACGGAGAGTTAAGGTGCTCCATTTTTGCCCAAGCTTTCTTTAATTTCGCGTCATTTTTAATATTTAATGCAACGCCTCCCACATCGGTTTTATGAGCCAATCCTTGTGCTTTTAGAACGATTGGATACCCAATCTCATTTGCATATTCAATCCCTTCTTGAAGAGACATCACTACTTTCTCTCTTGGAGATAAGAATCCATTTTTTTCTAATAATTCTCGCCCTTCATCATCATGAAGAAGATGTAGCTCTTGAAGAGCTGCAGACTCTTCTACCGGATATATTGGTGTATGATTCGTTTTTTCTAAAAACTCTTTGTACTGAAACATTGCTCGACAAGCAACTAGTGCGTTGCGACTACCTTGTATGACAGGAATGCCAGCCTCTTCTAAGATAGACAGAACTCTAGGATCAAACTCTGTTTGAATATGGCTAAAATATAAAAATGGTTTGTCAGAATTTTCTCTTAATGCAGCAAGATCTTTAGCAGGCGTACTGGTGAAATCGAATTCATGATCGCCTTGGCCAATTGGTGCATCTATTGCTACTGTCACAATTCCAATATTAGTATCCTTCACTAAAGTGGATAGACAAACATTGGATACTTCAGAAAAATCTTTACTACTTTTATCCCAAATATCTAAGGGATTAGATATTTCACCTAATTCAGTAAACTCACTCTTTAGCTTTTGATTGGTAGCATCTGAAAAATCAGGAAAGTCAACACTATAGTCTTCAGCCAAATCGAGCAGTATTCCCGCTTGTCCTCCTGATACCGTTACTGCAGATACTGTGTTTTGAGTGGGTAGGTATGGATATGATAATAATTGCGCTACTGCTACTGCTTGATCAATATCTTCCACAAAAAGTACACCATGTTCTTCGAGAACAAGTTTCTCAATCACATAGTCTCCAGCTAATGCTCCTGAGTGTGCATTAGCAGCCGCTGCTGATTTTACGGTTCTGCCAACTTTAATCGCAACAACAGGCTTTTTGTTGACGCTACACAAATCTAATGCTTCTAAAAAACCTTTGTAATTGCGTATCGCTTCTATATATAAAATAATGACAGAGGTGTCAGTATCTTCCGCTAGTAAACTCAAATAATCATGCATTTGAACATCTGCTTCATTACCTGTTGAATAAATCTTGCTGATTCCAAGTTTAGAGGCAATAAAGGCGTCGTTGACTGAACCGCTTTGAGAGATAATAGAAACAGGGCCTTTTTTTATGGGACGCAGCGGTCTATGTAAAGTACCAATGTATGGGGTGAACTGATTATGCATGTTAAAATAACCCATACAATTGGGTCCAACTATTCGCATGCCTGAACTTGAAGCATGTTCAAGAATAGCTTTCTGTATTTTTTGCCCCTCTAAGCCGCTTTCCCCATAGCCACCTCCAGGAATTACCAGAGCTTTAGCATTTATTTGGCTAGCGTTACTAGCGACTTGAATCATTAGTTTCGGATTGACAAGTCCGATCACCACATCAATCGACTCTCCAATATCTAAAAGAGTTGGGTAGCATTTTGTCCCATCAATATCTTCATATCTTGGATTTACCAGATAAACGCTTCCTTTGAATCCCATCTGGCTTAAGTTTTCTAAAAGTACACGTGTTGCAAAGCGATGATTAGCGCCAACTATAGCTACAGTGTGAGCTTCATTAGTTAATATCTGCAGATTGTCCTTTTTCATGCATATACCTCTCTCAATAATTACTTAAAAACAGCTTATTTTTTACTCAAATTATCAGTATCAGAATAGCCTATATTTTCATCGTATACTTAATTATCTGACCAGTCAATATAAAAAAATATTAGCAAGGATTTGTATTCCTACATTATCAGTAAACTATCTATAACGTCATAAAATAATAACTATATCAATAGTTTACGTGGTAGGTCTTTTAAAGAGTGATCACATCTAAAACTGTTAGCCAAACCTATAAGCAATATCTTAAATAATTACTTGCTCTATATAATAAAGAAGATATTGCTTACATAGGATTAACAATTAATCTTATTTAAATTTGATTGTTAGGTGGGCATAGAAAACTGCTTTTCTTCTCGTAGCACTGCACTAGGCCAACGTTGAGTAATCGTTTTACGTCGAGTAAAAAATCTTACGCCATCTGGTCCATACATAGCTAAGTCACCGAATAATGAACGTTTCCAACCTCCAAAGCTTTGAGATGCTACGGGTACTGGTAACGGAATATTTACGCCAACCATGCCTACTTGGATATTATCAATAAAATGACGAGCAGCTTCACCATCTCGGGTATAAATGCAGGTGCCATTACCATATTCATGATCATTTATAAGCTGTACGGCCTCGCTCATGGTTTGCACACGCATAACTTGTAAGACAGGACCAAAGATTTCTGCTTCATAACTGTGCATCTCTTTAGTGACGCGATCAATCAAAGTAGGACCAACGAAAAACCCTTTTTCATGGCCTTCTGGTGCAGCATTAGAGCCATCAATGACTAAGTCTGCACCTTGATCAGCCGCACTCTTAATATAATCTAAAATCTTAGATTTATGAGCTTGAGTAATGACAGGGCCAAAGTCGTTACTCTTATCTGAGTGAACGCCAAGTTTTAGCTCTCGTATTGCAGGCTGCAATGCAGCAATCATTTTGTCAGCAGTATCATCACCGACTGCAACTGCAACAGATAAAGCCATACAGCGTTCACCCGATGAGCCAAAAGCTGCGCCTAATAATGAAGTGACTACATTGTCTAAGTCAGCATCTGGCATTACAATCGCATGATTTTTTGCACCACCTAAAGCTTGGCAACGCTTACCTTGTGCTGCGGCTGTCGTATAGATATATTCAGCAATAGGGGTGGAGCCTACGAAGCTAACAGCTTTGACATCTGGATGATGTAAAATTGCGTCGACTGCCTCTTTACCACCGTTCACCACATTGATGACACCATCAGGTAATCCTGCTTCTTGCAAAAGCTTTGCAATAAAAAGTGTGGCACTGGGGTCACGTTCAGAGGGTTTTAAGATGAAAGTATTACCACAAACGATGGCCATAGGAAACATCCATAGTGGCACCATTACAGGAAAGTTAAATGGGGTGATACCAGCGACTACTCCTAATGGATGAAACTCACTCCAAGAATCTATATCGGTACCAACATTGCGACTATGTTCACCTTTTAGCAGCTCTGGTGCTCCGCAAGCATATTCGACATTTTCAATGCCACGTTGTAACTCGCCAGCTGCATCATGGATAATTTTTCCATGCTCCTCGCCGACCAGTCTGCATATTTCATCAGCATTTTGCTCTAACAACTCTTTGAATTTGAACATGACTCGAGCGCGTTTTAATGGTGGCGTTTTGCTCCACGCTGGAAAAGCAGCTTTAGCAGCAGCCACTGCCTCACCGATAGTTTTTTCATCACCTAAAGCTACCTGCTTGCTAACCTCACCAGTAGAGGGATTGTAAATAGGTTGAGTTTGGTTCTCATCATTAACCATATTGCCATTAATAAAATGTCCGATAGTTTGCATGATATTGTTTCCTTTAAACGTTTGAATTATAAGTAGGTTAAAATTAAATGACGACTGTCTCAGTTGGGTGAATCGTCAGCTGCGTTACTGTCATTCCATAGCAAGGTATAAAGCTGAATCATTTCTTCTAGGCTGGGTATTCGAGGATTGTTATTAGGCGAACCTGATGCGAATGCTTGTTCACACATAGTGTTTATTAGCTCATCAAAATCAGCTTTTTGAACACCAAATTGTGCCAATGTAGGGACTTGAAGCTCATTATTTAGGCTTTTTAGGTAGTCAACCAAACTGACATTAGCTTGATCATCCGTTTCACTATGCTTAGCAATGCCTAATGCACGGGCGCAATCTGCATAACGATCGGGCGCGCTCGATATGCCAAACTCTGTAATAGTTGGTAGCAACATCGCATTTGATAAACCATGAGGTACATGAAAAAAAGCACCAATCGGTCGGCTCATACCATGCACCAAGGCTACTGAGGAGTTGCAAAATGCAATACCTGCTAAGGTAGAACCTAGCATCATTGCCTCACGTGCCGTCTCATCTTTGCCATTATGATAGGCTTTTTTTATGTTTGGCCCGATTAAACGTAGGGCTGCTAATGCTTGCTGATCGCTATAGGCATTACGTTTAGGACTGATATACGCTTCAATAGCATGAGTCATGGCATCGATACCTGTGTCCGCTGTCGTACGAGGTGGTACGCTGATAGTCAGACTGTAATCAATAATTGCCGCTATGGGCATAAACCCCATACCAACACATAACAGCTTTTCGTTATTAGCTTCATCGGTAATGATTGTAAAGCGTGTGACTTCTGACCCTGTGCCTGCCGTAGTAGGTATGGCAACAATAGGTAAGCCTGCTTCATTCACTTGACGAGGAAACTTATAATCGCGAATCACCCCACCAAATTTTCCTAGAATCGAAATGGCTTTTGCACTATCGATAGGGCTGCCGCCGCCTAAGGCAATCAGTCCATCATAGTCTTTCGCTTTTACCTGAGAAACACCTGCCTCGATAGAGCTTTCAGTAGGTTCTGGCACGGTATCTGAGAATACATCAGCAGTAATATTCACATCTTTTAAAATTGCTTGCACATTATCTACATAGCCTAGTTTGACCATCATATCGTCAGTAATGATAAGTGGATTTTTTATACCTAAGCTATCTAATATTGCTGGTAGATTTTGACAAGCATCACGGCCAATTTCCATTGTTCTTGGTAGAAGAATACTGTGTGACATATTTACTCATCCTTGTATTAATAACTATAAATAGAAGCTAAATAGGTAATAAATTTATAGTACGCACTACTTACGCTATATTAACTATGTCTGATTGGTATTTTTCATAACGATAAAAATCTTATCGATATGTAAATGTATCAGAATGTTTTTATAATAACAAGACGCAATGACATAAATATTATCGTTATAATGAATAAATTTATTCGCAGCTACATAGCTAGAGATATAAGGTAAGAGATGAGTAATACGAAAAAAAAGGGTTCAAGCGTTGAGCGCGTTTTACAGATAGTAGAAGTTTTAGCAAGCTCACAAAGACCGATGAGTGTTAGCGATCTAGCAGAAACGCTAGAGGTGCCTATACCAAGTATGTACCGATTATTAGATCAATTGCAGAGCCTTGGGTTTGTTCAATTAGATTTACCAGGGAAAGTAATGTGTGGGAAACGGACGTATAAGCTGGCCATGGACTTATGGCAGAACAGTCATTTTAAGACAGAAAGGTTGGCAATATTGCAGCAGCTTTCGGCGCAAATAGGGGAGACCGTAGGTATTGCAATCTTGCAAGATCTAGACGTGGTTTATGTGGATCGAGTATTGTCCGACTGGCCACTTCAAATATATTTACCAGTGGGAACTCATGTACCGGCTTGGGCAAGTGCCAGTGGCAAATTACTCCTTACACAGCTATCGGACGAAAAATGTGAACGTATTATTGAGAAAATGTCTATACACGCACTCACTACCAATACTCAAACGAATAAAAAGCAGCTTATGCAAACGATTGCAAAAACACGTGATACTCAAGTTGGAATAGATAATGAAGAATTCATTCCAGGTATGGTAGCGTGCGCTGTAATGGTTCCAAACAATGAACAGCAAGCATTTGCTACCGTGTTCACTCATGGTCCGACAGTTAGAAAAACTTTAGAAGAATTATTAAGCTACGTGCCTCTCATGCGAGAAGCTGCTGATGAGCTATCAGTTATTTTCAATCAAGACTATAGATAAAGTTATTGACGATAGAATAGGGTGATAGGGTAAGAAAAATTATAACTTACTCTTTATTAACTAAGATGAAATACGTTTCATGTGGCTTTAGCTAACGGGTAGTCTTTTCTTTTCATTATGGCTTGGACTTGAAGGCGTGAAGAGGTTTTAACAAGAAAGTGCGATTTTCTTGAACATTTAACAACCGTGTAGTGCTGCTGCTAGATAGCAAAAAACCCTTGTAGCGCGTGGCATACAAGGGTTTTTTGCTATCTGTGATGGTGCGCCCACCACGCAACGACTAATTATCTTAATTCTTTCAGAGGCGTTAGTAGATAAGCACTATATTCTCTGTTCGCCTTTAACAATTAAAGTTTCCTCTAGTTTTAAGGAATGAAAATTCTATTTGTATATCATTTAAATAAATGTGGACGGTCTAAGAGATAAGTCTCTGACTCATAAGCTGAGCAAGTAAATTATGACAAATAAAAAAGACATCACATTTAATGCGGTGTCTTTTTATGGTGTGGTATTTTAAGTAGTCATTTTAAGCGTGAGCTAACTAGGGTCTTTTGTTAAACCAGCAACCAAAGCCCGCCCATAATGATTAAACCTGACACCGCCAATACAATTAAGCAGTATCCCATAATGGCACGTGCGTCAAGCCCTGCAATACCTAATAATGGTAACGCCCAAAATGGTTGTATCATATTCGTCCAAGCATCGCCCCACGCAATTGCCATAGCCGTCACGCTAGGACTAACTCCAAGTGCTGTGCCAGCCGGTATCATGACAGGTCCTTGAACAGCGAATTGTCCACCACCTGAAGGCACGAAAATATTGACAATACCAGCGCTTAAGAATGCAAACACAGGAAAACTGTCTGCTGAGGCATTATTAATAAAAAACTCAGTAACCTCGGTACTAATAGAGATGCCATTGAGATTTGCCCCTGTCATGATTCCCATAATGCCACCGTAGAAGGGGTAAAGTAGTACAATTCCAGTGATACTACTGATGCCTGAGTTTACGGCCAAGTAGTAGCGCTCAAGGGTACCATGTGCTAGTAGCCCCATAAACAAAAATAGGCCAATTACGATATTAAATCCTAAGCTAAAGCCATTATTAGTAAATTCATTCACATAATACATGAGTGCAAGTGCTAGTAAGACAAAAGCAATAAGACGACTGTCATCCAGTTTTTGGGCTGGTGTATCATGTTCGGGTGCTTGATAAACCTTACTTTTAAGAATACTTGGATCGACTAGCGTTGGATTTTTGGGATGCATAAAGCTATTAAGTACGGGTATAACGACAATCAAAGTGACCAAGATAGCTAAATTATAAGGAGCGAATATGGTTTGCGTTAGAGGAATGGCTTCTGTCAGTACGTTTCCTGAGAGTTGTTTTAGCGTATCGCCACCACTACTCAATGCTAATGGGATTGATCCAGATAGACCTGAATGCCAAACCAAAAATCCAGAATAAGCAGCGGCAACCAATAATGGATAATCAACTTTCGTTACTTTTTTGGCAAGCGATCTGGCAAAGACAGCACTAATGACCAAGCCAAAACCCCAGTTAATCAAAGCGCCTGCCATAGCTACTAGAGTTACTATGATAATGGCTGCTTTTGGCGAATGTACTTTGTCAGCCATAGCGTCCAAAAAACGCTGAATGAAGGGAGCATTGGCGAGGGCATAGCCTGTTATTAAAATTAATGCCATTTGCATGGCAAAACCATGTAATGACCATAGGCCATTGCCCCAATGGCCTGCCATAGATAAAATATCTTGACCCGTTAAGATAAGACCGGCTGCAAACGCGATAATGGTGAGAATAATTGAGAAAACGAACGACGATGGTAAATAACGATTGACCAGTTTTACACTGGCATTGGTTAGCATAGCTAACATAGCAAACATCCTTGTAGTATTGATAGCGACCTTGATATAAAGAGCTGAACTTATTTAAATGATAAGCCGAGTGTTCTATTCAACATCTCTTTGATCGGTTGTCTTACATTTATATCAAACTCCTTTTGATATACTGTTTTTGTCAGTCTTCCATAAAATAATCGTAATATTTTTCCCTTAAAGTTTTTTTACTAATTTTTCCTGTGCCTGTATAAGGCATTTCATTGATTAAAATAGTCGCAGAGGGGATTGACCACTTATGTAACTTATGGGCTAAATACGTTTCTATTTCTACATGTTCGATATGCGTTGTAGGCTTCGTCACTAAGATTAAAAGAGGTCTTTCTCCCCATTTTGGGTGATTAGCAGCAATGACTGCAGCTTCAGCAACTTTCTCATGACCCAGCATGGCATTTTCAATTTCAACACTACTGACCCATTCGCCACCAGTCTTAATCATGTCTTTTGCACGATCAGTAATATTCATGTAGCCACGTACATCAATCGTTGCTATATCCCCCGTATCAAACCAAACCTTTGTGTTATTAGTTGTATTATCAGTCGTTTGGTTGCCACTATTATTGTTGTGATAGCTTTTGGCAACGTTATGTCCTCTAATTTCTAATAAGCCTTCAGATATACCGTTATGAGGAAGAAGTTCATTGTTTTTGCCTTTCAGCCTCATTTGCATACCAAAGATAGGTCTGCCGCATTTTAGAATTTGCGTCTTCGGTAGGCTTTTTAGATTGTCTATTCGATTACAAGCACCCATAGAGCTGGTTTCAGTCATACCCCACGCATTTTCAAGCGCTATGCCATAACGGCTTAGACTTTCAATTAAAGAATAAGAGGCCGCAGAACCACCCGAGATCGCTCGTTTTAAGGTAGTTTCAGTGATGTTATTTTCTTGAAGATGGTTTTTGAGCGCTGTCCAAATAGTGGGTACCGCCATAGAAACATCTACTGCTTGGGTTTGAATCAGGTTATAGACTTTTTCAATCTTTCCAGCAAATGAGTGGGGCCATACGATTTTTGAACCACATAGCACGGCATTGAAAGGCATACCCCAAGCACTGATGTGATATAAAGGCACAAGTGGCATAATGCAGCTGTTTTCGTCTAACCCCACTACATTAGCCATACTTAAAGTTAACGCGTGCAAAACTGTACTACGGTGTGAATACAACACACCCTTTGGAGCACCTGTCGTACCTGATGTATAGCAAAGACCACTTGCAGTTTGTTCCGGAATATCTGGCCAATCATAATCTGTAGATTCTATTGCAAGAAGTTCCTCATAGAACATAAATTCAAGAGGCGATTCTAATGTTGTATCTACATCACCGAGTACAATTAGGTATTTAAGAAAGGGCTGAATATGTTCATAAAGATCTTCAATAATATGTAAGCAATCTTGCTCAACAATAATGACTTCGTTTTGTGCAGATATGATAATTTGCAGTAATTGCTCATGGGGTAGTTTGGGGTTGATAGTGTGATAAATGCGCTCTGAACAAGGGATAGCATAATGAAGTTCAAAATGCTGATAGTTGTTCCATGCAATGATACCTATCGTAGCCCCTTTACTGACATGGAGACGATCTAAGCTATTGGCAAACTGCGCAACACGCGCAAAGGCATCTTCATAGGTATACTCGTGGGTCGTTATACCATCTGATTTGAGAGTCACGATTTTTTGCTCAGAATAAAGCGCCAAAGCGTGTTGCATGATAGAGGTAATGTTTAGATTACAATGCATCATCATTCCATTGATCATCTCTTTGTCCTTAATTAAGATGGTTGATAACGATGATGCAAATATAATGCCAAATTTTTTAACTATAAATATCAACAACTTAAATTTTTTAATGAGTTTCTGTTTTGAAAAATTATTTCAAATATGAAACGGAGCTATCCATTACTTTCATTTTACGCCATAGCGTTGTACGGCTAATTCCTAAATTTTTGGCAGCCAATTCTAAATTGCCGTCAACCTCTTGGAGCGTCTGCTCTATTAGTAGCGACTCTTGATTTATCTTGGCTTCTTTTAACACAGAAGTATGGTCTACTTTTTGAGTAGATGAAAAAAGTTCTGGCAAATGTAGAGATAAGAAATTCGGCTGGGTTTTACTTTCATCAAAATAAAACAGTACCTGTATCCTTTCTATAATGTTTTCTAACTCTCGAATATTCCCTGGCCAGTTATATTTTTTCAATAATAGTGGTAGGGTGTCTGGCAAGTCTTTAATCGATTTTTTATGCTTCTTTAGAAAGATGTCTGCTAACGTCAATATGTCTTCTGGTCGGTTTCTTAAAGGTGGTATTGATAATCGAAGGATATTTAGTCGATAGTATAAGTCCGCTCTAAAATTACCGTTGGCTACCAAACATTCTAAATCAGCATGGGTGGCGGCGATAATGCGAATATTAAGATGATGACTAGCAGTTGATCCTAAGCGATTGATTTGTCTTTCCTGTAGTACTCTTAAAAACCTTGTCTGTAAATGTAGAGGCATGTCACCAATTTCATCTAAAAACAACGTGCCGTTATGCGCAGATTCGATCAGCCCAATCCGTCCGCTTTTCTTTGCACCAGTAAAGGCTCCTTCCTCATAACCAAATAGTTCACTTTCTAATAAACTTTCTGGGAAAGAGGCACAGTTGATAGCGACAAATGGTGCCTTGCTGCGTTTGCTGTAATTGTGAATACTTTGTGCTAGAACCTCTTTACCTGTTCCGCTCTCGCCTGTGATTAGCACGGTACTGTCAGTCTTGGCATAGGCTTTTGCTAAGGTTAAAGTGGTTTTAAAGGTAACATTTCGAGTAGAGAGTTGGTTAAATTGGTAGCGGGTATTAAAATTTCTAGAAGATACTTTTCGAAACTCGCTGCTAGAATATTCTAATGCATTGAGTTCTTGGGCGCTTAAAATATAGCCATTAATATAGTCATTGTTCATCTCCAAAATATGAACCGCCAATTGGTCATTTCCAATATCAAGCAGTTGACGTGGATTATGGCGGCCCATATCTAAGTCTAAATTACCAAAGATATCTGCAGATGACTTATTTAATACGTCAGCAGGCGATTTTTTAAGTAACTCAGCCATAGATGTATTTATAAAAGAGATTTTTTTATTCTTGGTAATAAAACAAACACCTTCGTTCAAATGATTAAATATTTCAGTAAGGCGAATAATTGTAGACTGTTCTCTTCTTATCTTGTCTAGGCTTCTTAAGGCATTTGTAAGTAAATCTTTAAGCGATACAACCGTCATAGTCAATTGTCCGACTAGACCTTCATTAATTGCCAGCTCTACAGAGATAGGTGAGCCAATAACAGCATCAAATTTTTCATTCTTGATTAGTTGAATAGTTCTTTTAGCGTCGAAATAAGAATCATAGGTGAACTGTTTAATATCTAGTAAAAAAATTTCTGAATAATCTTCGAGACTAATTGTAGTGGTCGATTTTCCAAGTAAAGCAATACGTTTGTATTGCTTCAAATTAGAGATAGCTTGAATAACATCAAACATACCTGTTCTGATGACCTGAATCTCGATACTCAGTATTTCTTGTAGATAACTAGCCGTTGCGCCTGTACATAAAATAATTTGGCAACCATTGACGGTCAGTTGTTGCGCTACGGCTTCAACATCAGAAATATGACATTCAACAAAGCCGATATCTTGTGAATCAATCTCTAATATTGCTTGTTCGACCAAAGAACGAATTCCATTAATATTTGGGGTGTGAATATAAGTAAATAAAATATTAATGGGCTTATTTTGGGGCATTCTTTATATCCTTAAAAAATCATATTATATAGGGGCACAGCTGTGCCCACCATCTACCTTAATCTCTACGCCAGTGATTCCTTTACCTGCTTGTGATGCAAGCAGTAATAGCGCACCATCTAAATCTTCAAAATCAACAAATTTACGGCTTGGAATACGTTTTAGTAGCTGTTGCCCTAAGTCACCGGTTAGGTATTCTTCGTTAATATCAGTAATCATGTAGCCTGGCGCAATGGCATTGACGTTGATACCAAATCGAGCCAGCTCAACCGCCATGACTTCTGTCAAATGACGCAAACCAGCTTTAGAGGCACAGTATGGGCTAACGCCTAAATTGACTGATTCGGATAAAATAGACGTGATATTAATGATAGATCCTTTGTTATCTGAATCAATCATATGTTGAGCAATTTCTTGCGAGCACTGCCACGGGGCTTTTAAATTAGTGTTTACAATTTTATCCCAGTCGGCATCATTATATTTTAAAAAGCTTTTGGTATCACTGACTCCGGCGTTATTAATCAACACATCTATTTTGATGTTTTGGTCTACTAATGTGCTTAGCATCTGTTTGAATGCATGGCGGTCATTGACGTCCAAGATAAAGCTATGAACCTTAATATTATGACTTTGTTCAAGGCTTTCTTTGAGATGCTGCAATTTGTCAGCACTTCTGGCACAGATAATAACATCTGCACCTTTTTGGGCAAACAAAGTAGTAATATGTTTTCCTAAGCCGCCAGAAGCACCTGTAATAAGTACAGTTTTGTTGTTAACATTAAATAAACTCATTGTCCTCTCCTTATTCTTCTTTGCCTAATAGTTTTCTGGCGACACTCATTCTATGGACTTCGTTTGCTCCATCATAGATTCTAAATCCGCGAGCATCTTTAAAGATTTTGCAAACAATTGATTCATCTGTCATGGCTTGGCCCCCTAGAATCTGAACGCTTCTATCAATGACTCGCCAAATGCCCTCAGAGCTGATGACTTTGACCAAACTTGATTCGTAGTTGCCTCGCTGCCCTGCATCTAACACTTGTGCGCAGTAATGAATCGCCAATCTGGTGCTCAATAAATCCATTTCATTGTCTGCTAGCATAAAACCAACGCCTTGATGGTCGCCCAACCTCTTACCAAAAGACTGACGCTCTCTGGCATATTGTGTGGCAATGTCGTGCGCGCGCTGTGCTTGTCCTAACCAACGCATGCAATGGGTGAGGCGAGCAGGGGCCAATCGAACTTGAGCATACTTAAAGCCTTTACCGATTTCACCCAATACGTTTTCTTTCGGAATTCGAAGGTTGTCAAATACTAAGATACCGTGACCACCTGCAAAACAAGAATCCATGGCATTCATATTTCTTTCTAAAATAAATCCTGGTACGTCAGTATCTGTCAAAAACATGGACGCACTACCATCCTCCATTTTTGCCATAATAATAGCCAATGCGGCACCATCAGCACCTGTAATAAGCCATTTACGACCATTGATGACATATTCATCGCCTTCTAATACAGCCGTGGTTTGCAACATCGAAGGGTCTGACCCTGCACCTGGGCTAGGTTCTGTCATGGCAAAACAAGAACGAATCTCGCCGCTCACCATTTTGCGTAACCAACGCTCTTTTTGCGCGTCATTGGCCACTAGGTCTAATAGATGAATATTACCTTCGTCTGGGGCGTGAATATTCATAGCGATAGGGCCTAACGCAGAATAACCCGCTTGTTCAAACGCAATAGCTTTTTGCATATGTGACCAACCCAAACCGCCCATCTCGACGCTGGCGTGCGGGGTGAGCAATGTTGCTGCTCTGGCACGGTTAATCATGTCGGCACGTAGCTCGGAACTTGGGCCGTGGCTGTCTTGACGAAGGTCTAGCTCAAAAGGAATGATCTCTTGGGCGATGAAATCTTTCACCTGTTGTTGTAACGCTAACAAATCGTCTGATAATGTAATCATGTTTTTATTCCTTAAATCCATTGTTATTGACATACATGTTATAAACATCGTCCATGGCACTATTAAACAACTCTGTTTTAAACGGATTATAAATAGTAAAATTTTGGAGTTTGATACGTTTACGAAAAATGCGGTTATTTTTGACGTGTATGTCTAAAATGTTTAAACATCCATAATCTTGTTCTTGGGTATAAATGTCTGCTAAGTGGTTATCAAACATCCAGTTAATAATGATTCGGTTAACCACATCGTGAGACGATATCAAAATATTTTGGCGACTAGAATCAGACACGATAACCTGTTCAAACCATTCAATCACCCGACGACTGAAGGCCTCCCAATTTTCACCTTGTAAAAAATGCTGCAGTTGATTAGTTTGTAGTAGGTACGCTTCTTTTAACTCTGTTTGAGCCTTATCAGCTGGCACATCTCTGAGTCGTCCCGATTTAATCTCTCTAATCGTATCTACCGCTATCACTTCTTTTGAGGGTTGATATTGGGTTAATATTTCTGCTGTTTGTATAGAGCGTGGCATGGTAGATGAGTAAACATTTTCAAATGAGATGTCTTTTATACTTTCTGCCAGCAATCTAATTTGTTCAACACCTTGTGGCGATAATGAGGCATATTTTGGATTCACCGGTTTATTTTCTTCATCAAAATAAGCCACATGCCCGTGCCGTACCAAAAAAATACGCAGCCAAAAATCAGCCATGTTTCGCCACCTTAGGGTTGGTGATTTTTAGCGCTTCGTTATTGAGTGATTCTAAAATATTAAGCATGTTTGGGGCTTGCTTGCTTGCTCGAATATTTTGGCTCAATAGTACTAAGGCTTCTTGGTTATCTGCTATTGGCGCATCAAATGCTGATTGTAATATCTCATTAATGTTTGAGGCATAGTTTTCCTGTTCCAAAATATAGCTTTTTAATAACTCAAAGCTTTTCATAATCATCAATAATTCATATTTGTTGTTGGCTGTCGGCAACAGCTCCGTTTTGATAACGGCTTGACTGGTCTCAATTAAATCAATGAACGTTTGCTGTTTCATGCATTGTCTCCCAAAATATCTAAAATATTTTTCTCTAAGCCAGGCACCATAAACTCAGTCAATGCCAATTCTAAAGAAGGTGTTTGCATATTATTATTACGGTTTGACTGTTGTATGGCAATGATCGCCCAACGGACATGAGACAACAGATGCCAAAACTTTAAGTCAGATTCTGGTATATCAACACCGCAGACATCGGTATAGGCTTGCGCAAAATCTTCATAAGAGCCGATGCCGCCAGCAACATTTTTATCTTGACCAAAACGCCAGCACTTGGCTGTAAACCAGCCAATGTCTTCACGGCGATCACCCCACTGGGTGAACTCCCAATCAAGAATGCCTGAAATATGGTCGTTTTCAATCATGATGTTGCCGGTACGGAAATCTCCATGTACCAGTACCAGCTCATCAATGCGAGGCAAATTATCGGCAATCCAATTAATGGCATATTCTAAAACAGGGCGAGACGCTTGCAGCAAGTCTAGCTGTTCTCGAAAATACCGAATTTTATCCGCAAGATACTCATCTTTATTGGGCTTGGGTAAAAATGCTGTTAATTCATCATCAGACGGTACTTGATGAATGTAAGCCAAAGACTTACCAATATCTTGCGTGATATTTTTTCGGGTGTTGGCATCAGCCAGTCGAACCAATTTATGGCCCTCAGCCACCCCATTGATTTTCTGCATAATGAAAAAGTCACTATTCAAAAAATTGGGGGCCTGTGCGAAGTAGATTGGTTTAGGAACCTGAATACCTAATTGGTGTAACCGTGACAGTAGTTTATATTCTTGCTCACGGCCAGAGCTGACCGAAACACTGGCTTCTGAGTTTTTTCGCAAAACCAGTGCAAAGTTGTCATCTTGAATCAACCAGTTTTCTTGGATAGCGCCGCCGCTCATTTTTATGACTTTTAAGCGGTCTGTCACGGTTAAGTTGAGTTGGTTTTCAAGCAATTCTATTACTTGATGGATTCGCTGATTATCCATAACTATCCTTTTATTGAATTTATTGTTAATCGTTTACTATCAAGCAAATTACATGCCATTGTATTTTTTTATATAAATCAATCACTTAGTTTTTCCTTATGTTTCATGATTGAAATTAAGATTTTCATATACGAAATTTTTCAGTCTTGATCTACCATAATAATAGTCTCAGTTGAAATCTAATGGCTTGGTCTTGAATACGCTAGGATGCAGGTTTCCTTGCCTAGATGGAGCCGAGCCGTCCACCCAAGTAATGGTTTAGTTTATCGATGATTATAAAGATAATTACGGGACCCTATCCATCTGTCGATTAATACCGATTCGTCTATCAACTTACTAGCTTGCTAAAGACTTAAGAGACAACCCAGAAAAGCGCTCATTACGAAGTCAGCATGACGATTTTTATACTCGATCCACTATAAAATAAATACAGTGCGACTGGGAGAGATTTTGCGCAGCCTCTGTCTGCGTAGGCATAGCAAGAAAAATTTATACTAGTCGCACGTTATAATATTTGTACTTATTTTATTTAGGACTGACGATAGATTAGCGAGATTAAGCGTATGCAGTAGGGCAGTAAAGTTTGGTGGCAGATCAAGCAGATGGTATTCATGTGGCTTGCTGGACCTCGAGCGACTCATGCATAAACACCATCTACAAGGTGGTTGGCGAGGTAAGAATAAGGTTACTACTAACAATTGTGACAACCAGCTACGGGTTGATGACCTAGTAAACCGCAACTTTACGCCCATTGTCCTAACCAGCTATGGGTTGTGGACTGCACTTACATTCAAATAGATGATTATTATCGTCAGCCATGCTTGATTACGCCTGAGAGCAGTCATGACATTAAACGATTAGCGTGGTTTGAGGTGGTTTGTTTATCGAGATTTATTAGCGTTGCTCATCCCATGCTGTTTATGGAGATATATTAGAATGCGCCAAAGCAGCTTATCTATGAGCTGATGGGCTAGTATTAGATAAGCTTATAACCGTAGACTCACCGCATCATATACAAATGCGTCAGCTTGTAATCGATGTGATTAGTCTAGTGGCAGATGATGACATCGATTAGTCGGTAGTCTTTCCTTTTCATTATGGCTTGGACTTGAAGGCGTGAAGAGGTTTTAACAAGAAAGTGCGATTTTCTTGAACATTTAACAGCCGTGTATTGCTGCTACTAGATAGCAAAAAACCCTTGTAGCGCATGGCATACAAAGGTTTTTGGTATATGTGATGGTGCGCCCACCACGCAACGACTATTTACCTGTAGTTCCTTATTTATATAGGTCTTTTAAATTTACTTAATTATTTTAACAACATATTTAACAACTTTGTTAGACCTGTCCATTTACCATCCTATCAATATTGGCTTTTACATCATGCATAACTTGGTTTGATAATTCTTTCTCAATATCGTAGTTGTTAATAATCTTCAGAAAACCTTTGGCCACAGCTGTTACCTGCTCAATAATAGCAGTTGCTTTATTCTGCTTAATATCAGCAAGTTTGGCAAGTTTAAGTAGGTGCAGTGCAGTAGGATGCCGAGCTTCACCTGCTACATCCATTTGATGATAACCGTTCATACCTGAATTATAGGCGATATCATAAACGGGCGATAACGACCACCTGCCAGTCTCGTCCATCATAAAAGAAAAGTTCTTACTATGATCGTCTTTATTGTTAAAAATGACATTAAATACGGCATGCCTAAAACCCTCTTCTACAGCAGCTTGTGACTGGGTTAGCATACGCACACAGCGTAAATACTGCAAATAATCCAATGATGGAATCCGAAAATCGATATCTAATAAGCCAGCAAGTGTATGAATATGGACGCGCTGATTGCCCATGCGGTCAAAACGCTCAACCCCGAAAGCAGCATATTTTTCATCAATATCAAAATAATGATGCGCTGGCATGTTAAGGCCTGCTTTTTTTGCCATATCAGCATAAAGCGATTCTAATAGACAAACGGTTTTATGCTCCGACTGAGCAGGGAACTTAATAAGCCACGGAATTGCGGATGTATGTTCGCTTGTTAAGTCAGTAGTAATAAACTCAGTTGCTTCATCATATAAGATAAGTGCTTTTGGTCTTGCGCCTTGGGGGGAGCCGCCAATAACGATAAGCTCAGCCAGTATGTCACTATCTTGTCCGGATAAAATCGATTGATTGGCAGCGGCTAGTTTGGCTAAAGTGAAATCAGTGATGTCGATATCGGCGCCTGATAGGTCTTGTTGTGGCTCAAAACTCAGCGCTCCCATGGCTGAATTACCAATATACGCAAGGCGATCTAAGACATTAACGGGCGTAGCATGAGTCATTGTTTTTCGAAAGAACCTATCCATTAGCAACATTCCCCAACCATCAGGTAAGCTGTCTGACAATAATCCACATAGGTAATGGCTCGACGCATGAGTACCATAATAAGGTGCTGCTCGTAATGGCATTTCAATTGGTGACAGCTCCATTCCATCAGCCAGCCACGCTGCATCATAGCCAAAGGCAGGGCGTCGTCCGTCCATCGTTAATTTGCCGATAAGACGTTTGGCTCCAAATCCTTGATAGTAAATGTTAACAATTGATATCGGTTGATACATTAAAATGGCTACCTTATGTCAGCTTTTATTTGAGGCACGCAAGCGTGGATTTTGCTTAGCGATAACATCTTCTATGTTGGTAGGTGCCATATTGAACAATTCGGCAAAACTATTGACCATACCAAGGGCTAAAGCGAGCCTGATTATATTATCTAGTGTACCGCCTTGCCCTGATTCAATACGAGCTACGGTGCTGACACCGATTCCAGACCTCTCAGCTAAAGTTGCTTGAGTTAAGTTTAATGACAACCGCTGCGTTTTTAAGCGTTCACCTAAAATCTTGGCAATCTCACTTGGAGTATAAAAATCAAACCTTACATTCATAATTTAATCAATCATATAAGAGCGTTAAGTCACTATTTTAACATTTAATGATTCAAATATGAATGCTTGTTTTTATAAAATAAATGATTATCAGAAAAATACTTGATTTCTTCAAGAGCGGCCATAGCGTTAGGACAATATGGTTTCTTCAGCATAGCCCAGTATTGTAGCTACGCGTATCACGTCATCAAGCAACATCATTTTAACGGCTCAATGAGCGGCAAAAACAACTGCTTTGACAATGCGCCAATAGAGAATTTCTGGGGCATGTTGAAGAATGAGATTATGTATCACCAAGACTATAAAAAAAGGTTTACAGCGATCAACGAGATTACACAATATATCGAGCTTGAGTACAATGAGGGGCGATTAGCAAATCACTGCTTTGCAGCGACGCAAGACAAGAGCTATGCTCGCAGTGGGACTAGGATTCAAAAGGGTTTGGACTATAGACCGCCAAGACAGGTGTCGTCTGACTTTTACCGTCAGGCTGCGTAACTAAAATCTCCCAAGTTTGACTGTACGGATTTGACGGCAGGGGTCATTTTCAAACTACAATACAAATCTGTAAATTTACCCTGCATAAGTAAAATATTTATTCGCTTATTTGTATCAGTACCAGTAAAATGCGAGACTGTTTTCTACACTAGTTTATGAGTAACCAATGATACGTTTAACTGAAATTAAATTGCCATTAAATCATGCACCTGAAGATCTAACTACTGCTATAATGACAAAACTTAAAATTTCTGCTGAGAAAATGGCTTCATTTGTGATGTTTAAACGTGGTTATGATGCTCGTAATAAAAGAAATATCCAATTAATTTATACGCTAGACATCACACTTACCGACTTGGATTTAACCAATGATTTACTGGTTCAATTTGAGTCAGACAACCATGTTAAAGCAACACCAGACACAAGTTATAACTATGTTGGCCAAGCGCCAGAGAATTTAACTGAGCGTCCTGTTGTTATTGGTTTTGGTCCTTGTGGTTTATTAGCAGGACTCACCCTTGCTCAAATGGGTTTTAAACCTATTATCATTGAACGCGGTAATGAAGTAAGACAACGCACCAAAGACACCTTTGGCTTTTGGCGTCAACGTAAATTAAACACAGAATCAAACGTACAATTCGGTGAAGGTGGAGCAGGTACCTTTTCCGACGGTAAATTATATAGCCAAGTGAAAGATCCAAATCATTATGGCCGTAAAGTAATGACAGAATTTGTTAAAGCCGGCGCACCAGAGGAAATTTTATTTGTTAGTAAACCGCACATAGGTACTTATAAGTTAGTCAGCATGGTAGAAAAAATGCGTGCCGAGATCATAGAACTCGGTGGTGAAGTCCGTTTTGCTACTCGCGTAGACGACTTGCATATAACTGACTCAAAAGTAACTGGCGTGACACTTAATAGTGGCGAAACCTTAAAAACTAACCATGTTGTTCTTGCTGTTGGTCATAGCGCCCGAGACACTTTTGAAATGATCCATGAGAAAGGCGTGTATGTTGAAGCAAAACCTTTCTCAATTGGCTTTAGGATTGAACATAAACAGTCAACCATAGACCAAGCACGCTTTGGTGACAATGCTGGAAACGAAATACTTGGCGCTGCGGATTACAAACTGGTTCATCACTGTAAAAATGGTCGTTCTGTTTATAGCTTCTGTATGTGTCCAGGCGGAACCGTTGTTGCCGCAACATCAGAAGAAGGCCGTGTTGTCACTAACGGCATGAGCCAATATTCAAGAAACGAACGTAACGCCAACAGTGCTATTGTTGTAGGCATCGACCCAGAGCGAGATTACCCAAACCACCCTCTTGCTGGTATCGACTTACAAAGAAAACTAGAAACCTTAGCGTTTGAATTAGGCGGCAAAGACTACAATGCACCAGCGCAAACCATTGGCGACTTCTTAAAAGGTAAACCAAATTCAGAATTAGGTGATGTTAACCCGTCTTACACACCGGGCATTACCTTAACCGACTTAAGCAAAGCACTACCCGATTTTGCCGTAGATGCCATACGTGAAGCCATTCCAGCGTTTAATAAAAAAATCCAAGGATTTTCATCTGACGACGGTTTACTAACTGGCGTAGAAACCAGAACATCGTCACCAATAAGTATTAAACGCAATAAAGAATTCCAAAGCATTAATACCAAAGGCTTATTCCCTGCAGGCGAAGGCGCTGGCTACGCAGGTGGAATATTATCAGCAGGGATTGATGGCATTAAAGTGGCCGAAGCTGTGGCGAAATCGATGTTGAAGATAGATTAAGAGCGGCTTTAGGCAAACCACAATATTAAACCTCTTACCTAGATAAAAATATGCGATCGAAAAAGCCTTTCAAGCTATGAAGTATAAAGCTTGAAAGGCTTTTTTGTGTTTTTAGGGTGGTGGACTACTCTTGTTGACCTATGCTGTCAAACCTGTAGACATTCACTTGGTAGATTTTAGTTACGCAGCCTGATGCTGAAAGCTAAACCACATCTTTCTTGGCAATAGATAACCTAAACCCTTTTGAATTCTCGTCTCACTGCGAGCATAGCTCTTGTCTTGCGTCGCTGCAAAGCAGTGCTTTGCTAATCGCTCCTCATTGTACTCAAGCTCGATATATTGTGTAATCTCGTTGATCGCTGTAAACCTTTTTTATAGTCTTGGTGATACATAAGCTCATTCTTCAACCTGCCCCAGAAATTCTCTATTGGCAGGTTTTCAAATGAGCGAGGAAAAGTAAGTGTCTGGGAGACACTTACCCGAGTACAAGGCGGAGGACTGTGCCCGTAGTGGTTGTCTTTACCACTCATTGAGCCTTTGAACTTATGCTGCTTAATGCTCTTGTGATACTCATTGCTACAATACTGACTGCCTCTGTCAGAATGTAAAATCAACCCTTGGCTGGGCCGCCTGCTCTTGATGGCCATATTGAGTGCATGGCATACTAAATCTGCTGTCATGTGTTTATTGATAGCGTAGGCGACCAGCTCTTTGGTGTAGAGGTCTTTAACGCCTGCTAAATACAGCCAGCCCTCGCAAGTCCAAATATATGTGATGTCACTAACCCACGACTCATTAGGTAGACTGTCGTCAAACTTCTGATCAAGCAGGTTTGGATAAATCAGCTTATTATGATTGGAGTTGATGGTGACTTTAAAGCGTTTGTGACGATGACATTTGATGTTATTTCTTCTTCGATACTTCTAACCATATATGGACTGATATCATGGCCTTGCTCTGTCAGCTTTGCCTGCAGTCGATCAACACCATAACGTTCTTTACTTTCACTGTAAGCGGCTCTAACCAATAGCTCGCAATGGTTGCGATGTATCTGTTGTTCGCTGATGTCACGACTGATCCAGTCATAGTAGCTTGATTGCTTAACAGCTAAGACCTTGCACATGCTTGCGATAGTAAAGACCTGTCTATTAGTTTTTATAAAAGCGTACTTCATGAGCTGTGTCTGGCAAAGTATGTGGTGGCCTCATTCTAGCATAGCTCTCATCTTGCGTAGGGGCGAAGCAGTGCTTCGCTTTATCCCTTCTCATTTAATATCTCTCGTTCATCTTCGGCCACTTTAAGTTGTCGCTTAAGCTGTTTTATCTCTTCAAGCGCAGTTGCTAATTGTGGGTCATATTGCTCAGTACCTTTGAGCTTGCCTTTATTCACTTTGTTTTGCCAATTAGATAACGTTTGCATCGCTATTCCTAGCTGCCGAGCAGTTGCACTCAAGTTACCATTGTTGTCTGCAATTTTTTTAATAGCTTCTGCTTTGAATTCTGTGCTATAGCTTTGCTTTTTCTTAGTCATAGTAAACTCCTTATCGAGTCGTTAGTTTACCAAGTTTACTTATACGGTTTCTTCAGCATAGCTCAAAGCTTAAAAAGCTCCCATTATTACCATAAACGAACTTTATAGTAAAGAAGACCGGAGCTAAACGCTTACGCCAAACAACCCGCCAATAAATGAGGTTGCTAGCATTGCCAATACACCCCATATTACCACCCGAGCAGTAGCAGGAATAATAGGAGCGCCGCCCAAGCGTGCTGATACTACACCAAGCAAAATTAAGCCCACAATGGTCAACGAGGCCAACGACCATACTAATGTCTCTGCTGGCAATAGTAGAATACCAATAACGGGTACTATGGCGCCTACTATGAATGAGATGGCAGAGGCAACGGAGGCTTGAAGTGGCTTTGCTGCATTTATGTCAGTCAAACCTATCTCATCACGCGCATGTGCCTCAAGGGCATCGTGCTCAGTTAAAGCCACGGCAACTTGATGGGCTAAGTTTTGCTCAAGTCCACGCTGCTCATAAATTTTTGTTAGCTCAAGAAGCTCTCGCTCAGAATTATGCGTCAATTCATGTTGCTCTTTTTCCAAGTCAGCTTTTTCAATGTCTGCCTGCGATGATACTGAAATGTACTCACCCGCTGCCATTGACAAGGCACCCGCAGTCAACGACGCAAGTCCTGTCAGTAGTAAAGTTTGGCTATTTGCGTTTGCAGCAGCAATACCAACCAGTAAGCTGGCGGTAGAAATTAATCCATCATTTGCACCTAACACTGCTGCTCTGAGCCATTGGCTACGGTTGCTTAAATGCACTTCATCATGAATAGAAAGAGACATAAATAACCTCAAAAATAACTAAGCAAGAATAATGAACCAAAAATACTATAGTATAGTTTACCTTGTAAATTGCTCAGAGATTAGCTAACTTGCCTTAAGGCATATAATCGATAGGCAATCAGTAAAAACACCACTGTCTGACTACCCGCATAAAACAATAATAGCGCTAGCAGTCTGCTATCAGAGCCCACCATAAACACATGAATACAAATGCCCATATAAGCTAAAAAGGTTAAAAAATGCAACCATCGCCATGCTGATTGACCCATGTATTTTTTAAGGTAGAAGCTAAACGCGCTGATGAATAAAAACCAAAATCCCAATTGTTCTAATGCGACACCGATACGGTCAGTCTGAAACCCAAGGGGTAATAATACCTGCCAAATATTAAGATTTATATAATTATCAGTCAATAGAATAATCGCATGAAAAGTAGAAAAGCCTACTGCGAGCAAGCTTAAATATTAATGTAATGCAAATACTTTTGCAGCATTAAAATACCGACATAGGCGCGTACTGAGCAACAAACCAAAAACAACTGCCAACCAAAATAAAGCATAGGCAATCACACCACTTGCGTGTGATGAGTACCAAAAATGCTTATCTGTGGTCATAAGGATTTGCGATAGGCTTTCTCCCCACAACGAAAGAGCATAGACACCACCGACTATGCCAGCACTTAAAATAAATACTGTCCATAGCGCCTGCACAATGGGTGATTCTGACAAGGATATCTCAAACCCTTACTTGCTTCGTTTTAGACGGTTGTAAAAAGGGTACACTTGCGTCGTTGGTTATATCATTATGATTGTTTTGGCCCATCATTACACCTCGCTTAATAGTCAGTTTATTTACTGACAACAACACGCTCTTAAGCTGAGCTTAGAGGGCAATAAAAATTTGAGTAATAAAAGATAATATTTGATGGAGGGTATAAAGAGTCAGAGTTTGCGTCGCCAAAATTTGTCAATTTGAATTGAATGAGATCATTTTATTACTATTAAACTTTGAGTAAAATAGATGATAGCCTATCAACCATGATGGCAAGAATTATCGGCAAGCGCATGTAATATCCCGCATGATTCAGCTGGGGCTTCGCTTGCACATTTTTGCCGCAAAACAAGCAGATGCTGTTTTAATTGCGCCAATTCTTCCATACGTATTTTGACTGCCTTAATATGCTCATCTAATAGCACATTGACCTCACCGCAGTTCTCATCAGGTTTATCCCTATACTGAAGCAGGGTTCGTACTTCATCCAAAGTCATATCGAGCGTACGACAGTGTAGGATAAATTGCAGACGTTCAATATGCCCCTCATTATATAAACGATAGTTGCCTTGGCTGCGTAAAGGCTCTGGTAATAACTTTTCTTTCTCATAATAGCGAATAGTTTCGACCGTCGCACCTGTACGTGTGGCAAGCTCGCCAATTTTGATAAGCACTTTTATCTCCTCAAATAATGGTCTCTATCATCTAAAACAATAAAATAACTATAAGGTTAGATGATAAAAGAATCAAACTGATTTTTTGTCAAAACCCTTGACCCTGAAGCCACTACAGGGTTCATAATACCTTTAATAAGAGGATAAATGATTATGCAATATCATATTGAAGGTATGGACTGTGCCAGTTGTGTTGGCAAAATTGAGCGGGCGCTAATACGTATGCCCGGTGTCTCTGACGTTCAGCTGAACTTTGCAACCCAAAAACTAGAGCTAATCCTAGCGCCTGATACGAATACTGAGATCAAAGATATCGAAAAAACCATTAAGCGCCTAGGGTTTGGGGTGTCATCTTTAACTGATCAAGAAAATGAGGTAGGCATTGAGGGTAGTCAAGCAGCGGTAGACGATCTGCGCTGGTGGCAAACCATAAAGGGCAGGCAGGTCGTTGGTACTGGGCTTTTAATGAGCGCAGCATATGTGTTGTCTTTGATCTTCCCTGAATATGGTGCATGGGCTTTTATTGCCGCTGTGGCTATCGGTGTCCTACCATTTGCTCGTAAAGCTTTTGCACTGGCGTCAGCAGGTTCGCCTTTTTCAATTGAAATGCTCATGTCTATCGCTGCTATTGGCGCCCTTATCATTGGTGAAGCTGAAGAAGCGGCTGCCGTGGTCTTTTTATTCTCAGTTGGTGAGCTGTTAGAGAGCGTCGCCGCTGATCGTGCTCGCGCAGGCATCAAAGCTTTATCATCGCTAGTACCAAAGACTGCCATCTTATTGGATGCGCAAGGACAACAACGTCAGGTGGCAGCGACTTCACTACAGGTTAACGATAAAGTTCTCGTGCGTCCTGGTGATAGAGTCTCTGCTGATGGTGTGATTATTCAAGGTATATCTAGCCTTGATGAGTCACCTGTGACTGGAGAATCTGTTCCTGTTGCCAAGACAATAGACGATGACGTCTTTGCTGGATCCATCAACGTTGATGGCGTACTACAAGTACGCGTGGAAAAAACGGCTGCGGATAATACGATTGCACGTATTATTGAGCTGGTGGAGCAGGCGCAAGCGTCCAAAGCACCGACCGCCCGTTTTATTGAAACCTTTAGCCACTACTATACGCCTATAGTGATGGTAATTGCTGCTCTGGTTATTATCATTCCACCGCTGCTGATGGGAGGAGAGTGGGCGACATGGCTGTATCGTGGTTTGGCGCTATTACTGATTGCCTGTCCTTGTGCCCTAGTACTATCAACACCCGCCGCTATTGCCTCAGGTTTGGCTGTTGGCGCGCGTCATGGACTGCTTATCAAAGGTGGTAATGTTATGGAGTTGGTGGGTCAAGTGAGTACCGTCGCTTTTGATAAAACGGGCACCTTGACCGAAGGCAAACCACGGGTAACCGATGTTATTGGCTTTACAATAGCGCATACAGATGCTGAGGGTGAAGACAAGTTATTGGCCCTATTTGCGAGTGTAGATTCCGCTTCTAGTCATCCTCTTGCTCAAGCTATTGTGGATCATGCCAAAGCAGCTAAGGTGAATATACCTGATGCCTCTAATGCTTCTGCTACTGCGGGTAAAGCAGTTTATGCAACTGTCGCTGGACGTACTTTATCCATTGGCTCATCAGTCTACGTCGCTGAGAAAGTTGTGTTGTCACCTGAGCAACAGGTTCAAATTGAGACGCTACAAAATGATGGTAAGACGGTTTCTATTTTGTTCGATGAGCAAACGGGTGAGGCACTAGGATTGGTGGCTCTACGTGATGAGCTGCGAGAGGATGCACAGCAAGCCATTGCACAGCTTAACAATATGAACGTGCGCTCTGTCATGCTCACAGGTGATAATAGCCGTACGGCAAAAGCGCTTGCCAGTCAGTTAGATATAGAATGGAAGGCTGAGCTGTTACCTGAGGACAAGCTGCGTCTACTCAGCGAGATGCAAGAGAACAGTAAAATAGCGATGATTGGTGATGGTATCAATGACGCACCCGCTTTGGCAACGGCAGATGTTGGCGTTGCGATGGGCAGTGGCACGGATGTGGCTATCGAAACGGCTGATATTGCACTATTAAAAAGCCGCGTGATGGACGTTGCTAACCTTATTGCTTTATCTCGCGCCACAATGAGAAATATTCATCAAAACGTCATATTTGCATTGGGCTTAAAAGGTATATTTCTGATAACGACTGTGCTCGGCATTACAGGACTTTGGATTGCCGTATTGGCTGATACCGGCGCTACTGTGCTAGTAACGCTAAATGCTTTGCGTTTACTGCGTTTTAAAGGAGTTAGCTGATTGGTAACTTGCCCTAAAAATAAGTAAATAACTCTAAATGTATATCGAGTATAGACAAGGTTAAGCTTATCTTTGCTCGATATACCTTAAAAAATTACTTTCTAGCTGAACACTCTAGTTCTACACTTGCCCCAAGTATGAGTGGTTCATCGGTGCCAAGTAAAGCGCCTTCAGGATAAGGTTCACTTAACCCCGCTGCGTAAGCTTCATTAAATTCACCAAACTTACTTAAATCTGCCAGTATTGCAGTACAGTTCACAAGGTCAGTCTTTTGATAGCCATCTTTTAAACCAATCTGCCCTGATAGATATAGCGTGTCGCCTAAGCGTACCACAGAAGAAAAAGGATATCGACTACTACGTCCATAGAAGATAGGCGTAAGCGTTGATTCTTTTTAGTGTCAGTAGCTACTAGTATCGCTTTTTTTGTAAAGGTTCTGGTGACGGTGTCATTGATATTTGCATTTGCTTGAGTTGCGGTAAATGCAAACAGAAGTATAAGGCTTACGAGGTAATATGGGTTGTTGTATTATATTGATATGGTGCGCCCACCAAGACTCGAACTCGGATCGATCGCTTAGGAGGCAATTGCTCTATCCTGTTGAGCTATAGGCGCATTATGGAGTGCCATTGTAAAAAAAAGCATGCATAAAAGCAATCAGCAAAAGATAAATAAACACGGTTTGTATCTACTTTCCGTTACTGAGGGCATCGGCAACCTGTATAGAGCTTTCATTTGATGCTGATTTGGAGCGTGATGTTGGGTTAAATAAGTCATGTAGATTATTTCTATAACCTTCAATATTCTCATAATCATGCTGTTTCAAAATATCTTGTCCCACACTAGATAGCAAGAAATTGCGGAAACTCGTCGCAGCAGGGTTTTCCGTTAAGATAACCCCGTCGACTGCTTTAGAGTCTCTCAGCGCATAACTAAATGATGCTAAATTACGCGCTTCCTTATTATCGTTTGGAGATGGCGCCTTAGCGTTTTCATCGTCATTATCTATAGCTTGATTAGTAGCTGTATGGTCAGCATTAATTGAGTTTTTATTACGCTCAGCTTGAGACTCTTTAAGCAAGGCTTGTAGAGGTGCTAAGCGCTCTTTAGAGATTTTATCATTAGCCATAATGATGTCAGTATTAAAAATAAGTTCTGAGCTTTTATTGACACCATTATCATCAGAAGTACTTGTATTTGGTAAAGTCAGCAGTTTATTAGCATTTACATAAAGCGTAAATATTTGCACCGTAGGATAGCGTGATTCAAAACGAGCAATGACATCATCCAAAGGTGATTGCAGTTTATCTTCTGCTTGTACGTACAAGATAGCAGTATTGACTGTTTCTGGATCATCCTCATTAACAGTAGATGTTTCCCCATTTGTACTTGCCATTATCGGGAGAGGGTCCATATTTTTCCGATTACTACTCCATAGCCAAGCAAAAATACCAATTATAATAACGAGTAGTAATAAAATTAGCCCAGCTAATAGTAGCTTGTAGTCTTTCATAGGTTACAGCTCATCTTTTGTTTTGAGATATTGTTTGAATTGTTTTAGTGTTTTTTCTTTTTTAATGTTGTCTCGATTTTTTACTTAATGCCGATGATGCAATACCTCATTGGTTAGATCCGCTAGCATATCGTCAAAAATATCATCTTCGGCAACAGGTGGCGTTATAGGCTCTGTCTTTTCTGCGTTATTTACAGTGTTGGTGGCCTCATTGTCATTGCCCAAAGACTGAACCGCTGAGATTGGCTCTTCTGTGTTTGATTGATGAGCAGCTAGCGGTGATTTACCATCATGAAGCAAAGCTCTTAACCATTCAAAGCCATGAACTTCCCACCAATCCTCAAATCGAGGCAATGTACTTCCACGTACAGCCTCAGGTAGATTTAGGGTGCGTAGTTTTTGTGCCAATATAGGATCAGTAATGGCTTGATGACGACTGAGATAAAGCGATTTTACGTCGCCATTGTAAGGCTGCCGACGTTGCCAAGCGGCATGGTCAATTTTCATACGTGGTAATTGCCACAGTTCACCGCGAAAATAAACGACATAAAGACGTTTTTCGGGATGAACAAAGATAGCATCAATGGGACGCATTGGCATAATACGTAATTATCTCGTTTTTGAGGTTAAAAGTTTTAGATGTTGGATGAAGATGTTATCTCAATCATCAATCATCATTAGTTATAGTAGAATCGCAATTTTCTAGTTTCAGATGATCAAGCTAGTTATCAATATTAACAAAACACGCGACATCATTTGTCGCAAGCTATTATGCATTTGAGTAATAAACTAGTAAATAGCGAGTATCAATGGCACACTATTCGCAGTATATTAGCTCGAAACTTACAACTACAGGTGTTGACGTTTGACAAGTCATATTACATTAAAGTCAGCAGTAGTTCACAATCAAACGCAGCTATCTTAGCAGAAATATATAACTGGCACGACAGCTAAACATAGATTAATGGATATTGCTCTTTGTGCTTATGATTGCTTTATGTTCTAAGAGCCATAATGTTAAGACAGTGTTTGTTTTATCTGTTTAAACTTTATTACTTTATATAGTATTAAATTGTCTACATCTATGTCCTTTTAAATCTTTTCTAACCGACTAAAACTTCTTATAACGTCATTGTTGTATCGCTGTTATTATTGCGAGCAGTTTTTATTATTTGTCTTATTTTAATTAGATTATTGTCTATGTTTACGATTATTCAGTCCCACCGTACCGAGCTTTTGGTTGAACAGTTATTAACAGCTTATAAGTCCAAAAACCAACCCATTTTTGAAGAGTTTGTGGTCATTGTGCCGTCAATGGTACTTGGTGATTGGCTAGATAAGTCTATTGCAAGCCAAGCGGGTATTAGCACCTTAGTGACGACGACGTTTTGGGGTCAGTATCAGTGGACATTGATGCAGGATGTATTGAGCCGCCACAATGCCTATTTATTAGAGCAAAACCCTGAAGCGGCAACGTTGAATGTGCCTGAGGTGGCAGTGCTGTCACCAACGGTAATGCAGTGGCGATTGTTTGGTTATTTGACTTATTACCAAGAGGCAATTGTAGGGGATGAAAAACATCCCGTTCATCCGTTGCTGGCGTCTTTGATTGATGAGCCACAAGAAGAAGTTCAGCAGGACAATGCTCAACAAGACAATGTACGACAGGATAAAGCGCAACAAGATGCGCGTATTTGGCAGCTGGCAAGTGATTTGGCGAGGGTGTTTAACCGCTATTTAACCCATCGTGAGGACTGGTTAGACCTATGGTCACACAATAAGCCGCTTAATGTAGATGCGCTGATAGCAGATAAAGATGCACTATCCCTGCGCTTCGATAAGTATGCGCGCGGCACCCCTGAGTGGTTGGTGGCGCATTATATAGAATTAGAGGTCGCGCAGCGTTTCTTATGGTCTCATTTGTTTGCCGATGTGCATCAGCACCGTGTGGCACTTGAGGATACCTTTTGGTCAGCCTTAAAAGAAAACAAAGCGAATGAGCGTGCTCAACTGCCCAAAGTACTGCGTATTTTTACCATTCAGCAATTGCCACAAACCGAGCTCGACTTTTTACAGCGCTTATCACAATACATGAATATCACACTGCTGCACTACAACCCATCCAAGCTGTTTTGGGCGGATATTGTTGATAAGTCTTGGCTACAGCGTCAGCAAATCATTAACCCTGAAAGCGTGTTTTTACGTGATTATGGTCACAGTTTGCTATCGCGTTTGGGCAAACAGTCACGTGATACCTTTGCGATGCTTGCTAATTTATCGGGTAATGAGCAATACCAAGACGCACTCGTCGAGTGGCAGGATATTTTTAATGAGGGCGATGATGGCTTAAGTGATAAGTTTGGTATTGGTTTTGATGACAGCGCTCACTATGTGCAAGATAGCCCAAGTTTATTAAGGCGTTTGCAAAATGATGTGTTGATGCTGGATGAGCAGTCTACCCAGCAAGCGACAGCAGCAAAAGTCTCGCAAGCAGTCAGCAAACAATTAGAGACAGGCTCTGATCAAGACGAGAAAGAGACGGCGTGGTATGACGATGAAGTGTTAGAAAATAAACGCTTTGAGAAGGAGCGTTTTTGGGCAATGTCTGCGCAAGATAATAGCCTAAGCATTCATTCGTGTCATAGTTTGCAGCGTCAACTTGAAGTACTACGTATTATGATTGGGCGCTGGCTCAATGAACCTTTAACACCTGGTGAGAAAAAACGCCATATATCCGATATTGTCGTTTTGCTACCCGATGTTGAGCGTCACCATGCGCTGATCAGCTCTATTTTTGTGAGCGGTAAAGGTCAAGACGGTTTGACCCTACCAGCAAAGGTAACCGGTGTTGTCGATGCGGATATTCGTCAGCTATGGGAAGCCATTATTGGTTTTTATAAGCTATTAGGCAGCCATAGTGCCCGCTTTGAAGCGGCAGAGGTGCTTGATTGGCTAATGCTACCACCGCTGTATGAAAGTTTTGGCTTAACCCATGACCAGATGAGCCGTGGTTGTGATTTGCTGGTAGAGGCAGGCTTTATCCGCGGCTTTGATGAATGGCATCTTAAACAAACCTTAGATAGCAACGACTATGACTACCGATTTACCTTTGCTCAAGCGCTAGATAGATTAACCTTGGGTCTGGTGATGCCAGAGGCCAGTTTGAGCGATTGCTTATATCCTTTGGCACAGGAAGATTGGCCAAGCACTGCCTTGCCAGAGATGAGTTTGCCGCTACCGCAAGTGAGCCTAAATGATGCGATGATTGTCGAAGCGCTTTGTCGTATTTATGCCGGTTTGACTGCTCGCCGTGATGATCATACACAAAAACTAAAAGCGGAAGATTGGCTCGATCAGATTGAGAAACAAGTCATTCATCGCTACTTTGGTGATGTCGATCAAACCCGTACGATGCGCGCCATCTATAATGCGATGAATGGCTTTAAGTCAAGCCTGAGGGCCAATCGTCACTATAGACAGTACGCCAGTAGCGATAGTGTCAGTAATGCTAACAAAAAAGAAGTAGAGCAAAGGCTGGCAGGCGTTGAGCAGTTGCCATTAAAGCTGAGTTTTATGTTGGACAGTATCGAGGCGGAGCTTGAGAGTCAGCAGGTCAGTGCCGAGCCGACTGGGGTGATTACCTTTGGTCGATTTGGTGCGTTAAGAAACGTGCCTTTTGATTTGGTGGTGATGCTCAATATGGATCTCTCTGAATTCCCTGGGCGTGATCTTGATAATCGATATGATTTGATGAAAGCCACCAATTCCCGCCGCGGTGATAGAGTCAGTGAAGATGATGATAATGGTGCATTTTTAGACGCATTGCTGTGTGCGCGCAGTGCTTGCTGGATATTTTATAACGGTCAAAGTCTGACAGACACCCACGAGCACCTGCCAGCCAACCCAGTCAGTGAGCTATTACAGTTTTTGCAAGGTGAGGTGCAATGGCAGGTAAACTCGCTTGAAGCATTAGACACATTCCCTAGACATGTTGACTCTACCACCGAGAGCCTTAAACGTTATTTACCTAAATTGATTAAGCAGTGGCTGGTGACTGAGCATCCAGCACTGCCGTTTCATGAGAGTTTGTTTGAAACAGATATTGAAGACGCAGATGTTTCTGAGCAAGCGTCTGACACTGCTAAGCCTAATTTGAATGAAAGCGCAGCTATCCACACTGAAAATAATATTCAAGACAACAGACTTATTGATAATGCAGATGAGTTAGATGTTCTTTTAAATACAGCCATGCGCAAAACCAAGCTTGCGCAAAAACGTCAGTTTCCGCCTGCGCCGCTTTGGCAAGCGGTGTTTCATACCTTAAAGGGCAGAGCATTTAGTGAGCATGCAGAACTGGTTGGCTTGCCTACCAAAGCACAGTACGAATCAATCGCTCAGCTGCTTGGTCAATCTCTAGGTCAGTTAGGACAAGTAGACAATCAAACCTTAGCTACATTGGCTGAGATGTTGTCACTAGAAGCGACAGCTGTATCCAGTGATTCTGCTGATATAGATGATGCTACTAAAAGGTCTCTTGCCGATACCGTATTTAACATTGGGGAGATAGACGTTGAAGGGGTATTGGCGTATCAAGTGCGTCATCCGGCCAAGGCATTTTTGCGTACTCAAAAGGTGCACGTGGTGCAGGGCGAGGAAGCGATGGCACATCAAGAGCCGCTATTCCTAGATAATCTGACGACTTATCAGATTAAAGAGTATTTGATTAATGAGTTGGCGAGCGATGCAGCCAATAACAGTACCGACAGCACAGCCACGCAAGACAGCCCAATTCTAATGTATCAAAAAATCATGCCAGCAGGTGTGGCGCGCCAAACGACCTTGCCCAATCAACAACAAAAACTGCAACAGCAATGTCAGGAATTTAAAGAGCAGCTAATTGCTAATGGCTTGGATGATACCCAGATATTGGAGGAGAGTGATATAGGCGGTTTGCAGCTACTGACCCCAACCACCGAGTACCCCGTTCAGCTAGCGCTAGCATCCGTGCTAAGTCATGCTGATAGTGAAATATGGCACAAGCTATTACCTAAAATGGTTAAGATAAAAGGCTCAGTACCAACATCAGTGCTAATAGGTGCTAATAACAATCGCTCTAATCTACAGGCTGGCATGTCCTATGCCGAGCAATCCCCCAAGCAGTGGTTAAACATACTACCCAATTCTGCTAGCCCTAAGCATTTAATCAAGTTTTGGTTGTCGCATTTGTATTGGCAAGTTGCCAGACGCACGACAGCCGAGCAGGTAGCACTAAATGATGGCGTAAGTATTTGGCGTTTTAATAAATCAAGCTCACAAGTCAAAAAGTATGAAAAAACAACGGCCTTTAAACTCAGCCCTATTATGTATGAGGATGCCGTGACCGAGCTGATAAAGTGGGCGATATTTGGCAAGGTAATCGGTCAAGTGCCGATTACCTTATTGCCAGAATATGCGCTTAGTTATCTTGATAAGTGTGCAAAAGCGGCAGAGAGTGAAGACGAGAGCGGCAGCTATTGGCCAAAACGCGCAGATTTCTTAGATTGGCTAAGACCTAACTATCATGTAGACACGGTATACGATACCTGCTCGCAGCATGCTATTTGGCAATATGTACTGCGTGATCAAGACGCCTTTAAAGCCCTATCAGCAGCATTAACGACGTTAGCACAGCCGCTGTATGAGCCGATGTTTACTGCCCTACAAGGTTTAGATAGTTAGCTGGCTAGTTGGTTATTCAAAACGGTTCGTTTTTTGCCCTTTGGCTTAATTAATAATAAAAAGTGTACGCCCATATGACAGAATTTACCGCCACCACTAACATGATGGACATTTCTACCCAGCCACACTCATCTGATGAGTACCTGAGTGAATCGCCTCACTCATTTGATACATATCAGGGTATGACTGACAGTGAGTGTATGGATGACGACATGACTAAGCCTAAGAATAAGGCGGATGTGATACCAGCGGTTGATGTTGCATTGACGGGTCGGCATCTTATCGAAGCGTCAGCCGGTACGGGTAAAACGTGGACACTAACTGGCATTGTACTGCGTCTGTTGATTGAAGCACGGCGTGCGCCAGAGCAAATTATCGCGACGACCTTTACCCGCGCCGCTGCAGCTGAGATGCGTCAGCGCATTCATGATCGTTTGGTGGATTTTTATCAGCTGCTGCAATGGGTGAATAGCCTGAGTGCTGACCCCGCTAATAAAGAGAGTTTGTATCCGCATATACTACAGGTGACACCTGATAGTGATAAGGATAAGCAAGCAGTCAATAGCTCAAATACGGATTCAAACGCTGAAACAGATGTTGATGAACTAAATCAAGACGTTGTTTATAACAACGTTCATGACAAAAAAGCCGCTGCTGAAAAGCGCGCACAAGCAAAAAAAGATCGTGAGGATTGGCTGATCGCTCAGGCTAAATATGTGCGCTTAGATGACATCATGCAAGACCCTATTAATCTGCATTTGGTCGGCTACTTGCTTGATCATGTATACAGCTATCCAATGACAGAGGCCATTCGACGCACGGCGCTGGTATTAACCACCTTGGATAAGCTGTTTGTCGGCACCCTTGATAGTTTGGCGCAAAAATGGTTGAAGGAGTACAGTAGCGAGACCGGTCATCAGCAAGGCATGGCTATTATTGAAGACAGCAGTATTGAGCAAGTGACTGACAGTATTGTTCATGATGAGCTGCGTCAGTTTCAAAGTAGGCTGTATCATGAGCAGCCTAAATTGTATGCATTGATGGATCAGCAAGGTAAGCTGACGGCGGTTGGCGATCATAAAAGTTATGTGACTCGGTCGCTGAATTTTATCTCTGCGCCGATTAATGAGGTTGTGAGCAGTGATTTTTCTTTTGAGGGTTATGAGCGGCTTATCCGCAGTATCATTGAGCGCAGCGACGAGCTTGATGCTTTCTTTAAGCCTGAGGGTGAATATCATGAAGTTCCCAAAGGACAATTGCAAAACAATAGAGAGTCTTGGCCGAAAATTATTCAAGTGTTAGAAGAGTCTGGTCCAGCCGCTTATAAGTTCATATCAGACAAAAAAACTTATACTGGAAAGTTAATCGAAGCTTTTGAGAAAACCGATAATATTGGCTCTCAGTTTCGTGTACCAAAAGATGGTGAAAGAGTTAATTTAATATTTAATGAGTTGCAGGTGGTTCGTGACTTTAAACGGTATATTGAAGAAAGTAAGACGCTTGATGAATACGTCATTACTATTTTAGCTAATCTAAATCGCCATATCGTGCTTGCGGTTCGTGACAGGCTACCGATTATCTTAGAAGAGCACGGTGAGACCACATTTAGCTTGCAGATGGTACGTTTGAACCAAGCATTAACGGGTCGGCAAGGAGAGAAGCTGGCACGTTATATTCGTCATCACTATCCAGTGGCATTGATTGATGAGTCGCAAGACATCAATGGCGAGCAAGCCATTATGATTGAAAGTATCTATCTGCCGAAGCGTAAACGTAAACCGTCGGCCAATGACAAACAGGCTACTAATAAAGCCAACCATGAGTTTTTATTATTGGTTGGTGATCCTAAACAGGCCATTTATGGGTTTCGCGGCGGTGATGTCGCCAACTACAATTATATGAAAGCCCAGTTTGACAAAAGCAGCCTTTGGACGCTTGATATTAACCGTCGTTCAAACGCCAGTGTGATTAATGCCCTAAACTGCTGGTTTGGTATGCCTGCGCCAGTGACTAATGAGAATAGGCTCGCACAGTTAGGTAGTGGTATTTATTATCAACACATTAAAGCACATAAAGAAGAAAATCAGCTGTCTTGGTTTAATGAGCCAGACATACTAAACAGTGACCTAAACAGCGACTTAGTAAATGACGTGCTCTCTGCTCAGCCAGTGAGTGTGTTGCACCTGCCTTATGATAAAGACAAAGAGCTTGAGTACGATGAGCATGAAATCACAGCGCGTCATATTGCGACCTTACTCAGCAGTGGTCAGACATTAAAAGGCAAACCGATTCAGCCGAGTGATATCGGCGTGCTGGCACGTGCCAAAAAAGATTTAAAACGGGTTGAAGACGAGCTAGTAAAACTCAATGTGCCGACCTTGACCACCAGTGATGTCAGTATCTTTGAAACCGTCATGGCAGAAGATGTGGCAGCGCTGCTGAGTGCCATGCTATACCCGTATCGTCATGACATGATTAATCGGGTGCTGACCAGTCATCTATATGGTCTGAGTATCAAGAATGTCAAAGCCATGATGACTGACCATGAGTTAGGGGCTGTAGATTTAAATAGCGTTAATACAAAAGCCATTGATAATCAGAAAAGCTATCAAGACTTTATTAGCTATTTAAAAGAAGGCACACAGCGCTGGCAGCACTTTGGCATATTATCGGCCATGCATTACTTGTTAGATGAAAGCCCTGTGCAGCCGCAAGGCGTTTGGCAAGCCTTAGCCGCGCATCCAGAAGGCGATCGTCATATTATGGATTTGCGCCATGTGATGGATATATTAGCGCAGTATGGTATCGGCATGGGTGAGTACGAGCTGCTAGCTTGGTTTAGACAAAACATAGATGCCGCGCCTAGTAGTGATTGGGCTAAGCAGTATCCGTTACCGACAGAGTCTGGCGTGCAGCTAATGACCATCCATAAATCAAAAGGGTTAGAATTCCCCATTGTCTATGTACTGGGTATGGGCGATGCCAGTAGGAAGTCAGGTAATAAAGAAGAATACGGGTTATATCTCTATAACGCGCAACAAAACCCTACCCAGCAAGATGCTACTCAACAAGACGCTATTCAACAAAATCAGTCAGCGTTAGCTCAGCAATCGACAGGCAATCAGCGCCGATTCTCTCCTGTACAAGGCTCTGCGACCACAGAGGGCTACTATACCGATATGGAGACGCAAGAGGGCTTTGATGAGATGCGCCGGCTTGGTTATGTGGCATTTACTCGCGCCAGTGAGCAGCTTTATGTGGTGCTGCGAGATCCCCACAACAAAACAGGGTTTGAATTAAAGCCGGTGTTCTATTGGTTTGATTCACCAGAGCCAAAATTTGAATTGCCAGATAGACTCAAAGGCACCATAGGCATGATTAGAGGCCATAAGGTCAATGACTTTTATAACGATAACTGTGCTGCCGCTAAAGCAGGCGCATTAACGGAAAATGGAACGCCTGATTCTATTACGCCCAAAACCGAACCTATTAAGTATGATGATTTTTCAGAGGTCATGAAAATCAATTACTTTTACGGTTGGGCTAAGACCAGTTTTACCGCCTTAGCCCGTCAGCTAGATGAATCAACGCAGACAATGGCTATCATGGATGAGCGTATTGATGATGCGATAGATATTGATATGACCGAAACTTCGGTTTCAGTTGTGCCATCACTGAATAATAATGAGTCTGTTGAGCAAGTCGATGAGTTAAGTCTCAAGCTAGAGGATGATATTCGTTTTACTTTTGTGAAAGGTGCCAATGCGGGTACATTTTTGCATGAGATATTTGAAAAAATTGATTTTAACAATAAATCACAGTGGTCTCAGGTTATCGATAGAGCCATCAGTAGCTATCAGCTGCCACTGGTGTATAGCAGTGCCGAAACCCAAAGTCGTCGATTACAAGCGAAGAAGCAAGAGCAAGGCGATAGTGCTTCATTAAATACTGATTCATTGAATTCGGACTCGATAGATGCTAGCAAGCATGAAGCTCTCATTGGCTGGATTGAGGAGGTGCTACATACGCCGTTATTGGCGTCCAATCAACCGTTACGCTCTATCGATGCAAGTCAGAGGTTTGCTGAATTAGAGTTCAATATGGGGCTGTCAGAGCGTTTTAAAGCACAAGATATTAATAGACTCTTTCAACAGTACCTGCCTAATGAAACCGACAAACATGTCAGTCTTGTTCCGCAAAACAAAGCGCATTTGTATCGTTATTTACGTGGTGAGATCGATTTGGTGTATGAGCATGCTGGCAAGTATTACGTCGTCGACTATAAGAGTAATTTTTTAGGAAATAGCCTAAGCGATTATAATGAAAACACCCTCAAGCAAGCAATGTCCAAAGCAGGATATTGGTTGCAAGCAGCGATTTATCAGGTGGCGTTGCATCGATTCTTATCTATGCGGATTAATGACTATGCAGGCAATGAAGATAAGTATTTGGGCGCGGTGGAGTATGTTTTTTTACGGGGCGTATATGATCCAGCTGCCTCGTTAGCTATTGAAGCAGAAGATGCTAATACGCTTGACGGTAGCAATTTAATGCACAGTAATTCAATAAAGCATAAATCAATAAGCAGTGCCCGCTATGGATTGGTGACTTGGGACATTCCTATTGATTTTATTAAAGCCCTAGATGCATTGTTTGGCATGCCAAGCTAGCAGGCTATACAAAATGCATAAAATAACGGTTTTGATGCAACAAATTACTATAGCGATTAATCATATAAATATAGAGAAAAACATACTATGAGTAATAATAAGAGCAGGGCCGATATAAGCTTACAAGAAAGCTGGGCCAGCAACATCAGTGATTATATTTTGCTGCGCCGTCAGCAAACGCATTTCGCGTATAGCGTGACCGATGCCAAGCCTAATACTGATAGCGCAAAAATAGATAAAACACCAGATAGTGGCTTATTTACGGCTTTATTCACTATGTTGGCGACGCATTTAGAAGAGGGGCATACTGTACTCACCATTGAGGAAACTGAGCATGAGGTGCCGCTGAGCGGTCAAATCAATGGCGAGCTGGTGACACTATATGCTTGGCAACAGCAGCTGTTAGAGATGCTAGCAATGCCGATTATTGCCTTGATTGACACTCAAATAGAGGTTCAATCAGAGGCCGATATTACAGCTGAGGTATCGATATTTTTATTGCTAGAGACTTTGTTTGCTAAGCAAGACCAGTTATGGGCGCAGTTGGCACTGAGTAATCATGAAAAAGAGATGTTGGTTAAAAGGTTTGATGCAGTAGCGGCACTCTACCAGTTATTGAAAAATAGCAACTTAACGTCTTTTTCTAAGTTAATCGATAAGCACACTTTGTTCGCTGACGTTAATGCTAACGTAAACAATAATGAAAATAAAAATAGCCTAAGCAAAAATAATCAGCCTATCGTTTATCAGCTTATCAATAACAAAGAGGCTGATAAACAAAACGCAGCAATCACTTTTTGGTTACACAGAGCTTGGCAAGCAGAATTTAACTTAGCCGCGCGCATCAATACTATTTTAGACCAGCAGGTAACACCGCTAGAGATAGCAATACCCGAAAACCTTCATGAACATCAGATAAAGGCAATTAATGTCGCTAATAACAATGCCTTTAGCATTATTACTGGTGGGCCAGGGACGGGGAAGACCTACACTGTTGCTCAGCTAGTGATTGCACTGCAACAGGCTACAGAGAGTGGGGGAGGTGCGTCTGAAAGCATTAGGTTCAGCACTGACAGTGCTAGCTTGGCATTAGCAGCACCAACTGGTAAAGCTGCACAGCGGATGCAAGAGTCTCTGCAGGCAGCGTTAGACGCAGCGGATGTTGAACTACAGTTGCAAGAAGCAAAAACCATTCATCGCTTATTAGGTATCGGTCGGACGGGCAGACCGCGTTACGATGCCAATAATCCACTTGGCGAAGATATTATCATCGTCGATGAGGCGTCGATGCTAGGGGTTGAGCTGGCGAACTATCTTGTGAGTGCGGTAAAGCCTGGCGCAAGGCTCATATTGTTAGGAGATGCCAACCAGTTAGCCGCAGTAGATGCAGGGGCGGTACTGGCTGACTTGTGCCGTATTCCGCGGTTAGAGCCTATCCATGCAGAGCTAACAGAGAGTCGTCGATTTACAGCAGACTCGGGTATCGGTAAGCTTGCTTATCAAATCAACAAAACGGAGACAGATACTCATGCTATTTGGCAGTTGTTAAAGCATGATAAGGCACTGAGTTTTCAGTATGTGAATAGCATCAACACCTTACAAACAGAAGCTTCTCAAGATAATAAAATAGAAAATAGCCTAAGTAAAAATAAAAATGTCTCAAACCTCACCTTAAATTACCATCCCTACATAAACAAAATCAAAACGTTGCTGATAAATACAATAGAAAAATCCGTGCCAGAATCAGTTAAAGATACCATTGCTTCATTAATGGAAACCTTTAATCAGTTCAGGGTGTTAACTGCCGGCCATAATGGCGAGTGGGGCGACCATTATATTAATAATTACTTTACTCAATGGCACCTTACTGAGCTTAAGCTACCACTGGGTCAAAACACATGGTTTCATGGTCGTCCCGTTATGGTCCTTCAAAACAACTATGAGCTAGGATTATTTAACGGCGATATTGGTTTTTGTTTGCAAACTGGTGATGAGCGTAGTCGACTCGAAGTGTTTTTTGAAAATAAAAAGCAGGGGATAGCCGTCAATCTGCTTAATGAAGAGGTGATTGCCACCGCCTATGCGATGACTATTCACAAATCGCAAGGGTCTGAGTTTGATCATGTGGCCATTACTTTTGATAATAGTCATGCAAGATTGCTGAGCAAAGAGCTTATTTATACCGCTGTGACCCGTGCCAAAAAACAGGTGACCATATATAGTACGAAATCTGCTTTGGAAAAGGCCGTCCAGACACCTACTGAGCGTCATACGGGTTTGGCATTACAGTTTTAATAATACCAAACAACTTTACCGTTGACGCATACGCGTACTTAGTAAAAATAGTCCAACGAAAAAAGCACCCACTGGGTGCTTTTTTATTGTTCAAACCAAAGAATGACTAGATTTTGTCTTCTTTAATAGCATAGATACCAGGCAAATGACGCAAGTAACCATGGAAATCCATACCACAGCCATAAACATAACGGTCGGCGACATTAATACCAACAAAATCAACGTCAAAGTCTGCAACCTTGCGATCATGCTCTTTATTGAGTAATACACAAGATTCAATAGTTAGCGGTTTTTCTTTACCTAACTCTTCTACGATAGCTTTTAAGGTAATACCTTCGTCAAAAATATCATCAATCAGTAATACGTGCTCGCCTTCAAGGCTAACATCAGGTTTGAATTTCCAATCAAGCTCATTGGTGCCTTCATTATCACGATAGCGTGAAGCATGAATATAATGCATACGATGATAGAAGGTTAAATGAGTCAGCAGCTGACCGGCTGGAATGAGTCCGCCATTCATAACAACCATAACGATTGGATTAAGACCAGCATAATGAAGGTTAAGTTGAGCGGCAAGACGCTCATAGGCCGCAGCTACTTCGATACTACTAATGAGGCATTCTGAGTTGCGCAGGGTTTTTTCAATTTCTTGATTACTGATTTGAGTCATGAGTTGCGCCTTCGAGGAAAAGTGCTGCTTATTTTAGCAAGTTTTAGTGAATTTGCCCAACGAGATATTACTTTAAAGCAAAAATATTGGTTTATTTTTATCGTTATCTGATCAGTCAGCCATCTTTATAAGAAAAGGGCGGTAAAAACGAGCCAAACGATTTAATCCAGCATCAGGTAGCTGCGGCAATAATTTATTTAGAGCCATGCCCATACCCTTGTCGATACCTACTTTAGCAACCGGAATAGATTTGCGTTTGATCATGCCAAGCTTGAGCGTTTCAGTGAATTTACTAATGAAATGATTAAGTGCTTCTTCATTCATAGTTTCAAGCGCAATTTTAAATTGACTCTTATCAACATTGTCAGGCGTAACCGCATCAAAACCTTCGATAATAGTATCAGCAGAAGCTTTAGGTAGTTCAAACCCAACACGGCGAACACCTTCATTATCAATGAACATAGTCTCGTTCTTCAAAAAATTAAAGCTTGGCATGATGTCTTCGTTTTTATCTTTACCAAGTAGTACGTTGAGTAGAGTCTCTGTCGCGCGCTCAATCGTATTTACAATCTTTCGCATGGATGCTTGGCGATCCGGATTTGGAATTACATCTATCAAGCTCACCAATAGATTCTCATTTAGCTCGCGGGCGATTTGCTGAGTGAGGTCATTGCGATAAGGATAGTAATCCACTTGTTCACCTGAAGTGATAATACGTTCAGCCTCATCAATCATATCATTCAATTTATCTGATGGTACAAATCCAAAATAGTATGTCATTTTATTCCTTATAGATACTTAATAGGATAGATAACTAATAAGTGTTTAATAAATACTTATTATCATATCCGGCGTCAGTATAGCCAAATTATCTGCGTGAAAACATCTTAAACCAATAAAATAATAGGTCGACGTCTGCATCCATTGACTATGTGCATAATTGGTGAAAATAGGGTATGGGTGTGAAAATATCAACAATGTATTTTAACAATTATTGATACCTATACAGTATTAGGGCTACGTTTACACTACTCAATAATGGACATTAGACGTTACATTTTATGTCGGATGGATTAAACTTAATGCGTTATATCCATATTTTAACATTCAATATTTCTTTATGTTTTACGTCAAAGCCGTCTTTATTTAATACAGTCTTAACGAAAAACATAATAATTACTTCCTGCCAGCATTAACTAGCTCACTAAGGCAACAATGGAATGAAAAAAGGACAAGAGGAGGTGTAAATTTCACCATCCTCGCCTTATCTAAGGAGAGATAAGATGAATAGCGCTATTGTATTATTATTTGGGATTGCCGCAATGCTTTGCGGATATTTGTTTTATTCAAAATTTATCGCGACCAAGATCTTGGCGTTAGATAATAGTCGTCCCACGCCAGCCCATACGATGAAAGATGGGATAGATTATGTACCTACCAATAAATATGTGTTATGGGGACATCATTTCACCTCTGTAGCAGGTGCTGCGCCAATTATTGGTCCGGCCATTGCAGTCATTTGGGGCTGGGTACCAGCTGTGCTTTGGGTGGTATTCGGAACGATATTTATGGCTGGTGTTCATGATATGTCAGCTATATGGGCGAGTATGCGTAATCGTGGTCAATCTATCGGCTCTATCGCTGGTACGGTCATGGGTACACGCGTACGCAGTCTGATGATGGTCGTTATATTTTTATTATTACTAATGGTCAACGCTGTATTTGGTGTCGCTATTGCGAATATGCTTATCAAAACGCCATCAGCTGTCTTGCCAGTATGGGGAGCATTGATTGTCGCCTTTATTATTGGTCAATGTATTTATCGCTATAATATGAGCTTGGCTTGGGTGTCAATTATTGGAGTAACGGCTTTATACGGACTGATCTATCTTGGTCCTATGTTCCCAGTCGTATTACCTGAGACTATTTTTGGACTGCCAGATAATGCTGTCTGGATTATTATTCTATTCACCTATGCCGCAATTGCTTCGCTACTACCAGTATGGATGCTATTGCAACCACGTGACTATATTAATGGGTTGCAGCTATTCGTCGGTTTGATTCTATTGTACGCCGCTATCTTTATCTCAACGCCTAACATTGTCGCGCCTGCAATCAATACCGACTTACCGATAGGCACACCGTCAATTATGCCATTATTGTTTGTGACTATTGCTTGTGGTGCTATTTCAGGATTCCATGGCTTGGTCGCGACAGGCACAACTTCTAAGCAAATTGACAAAGAAGAAGACGTACGTTTTGTTGGTTACTTTGGTGCACTTGGCGAGGGGATGTTGGCATTAGGCGCCATCCTTGCTGCCACCGCAGGTTTTGCGACCCTTGGTGATTGGCAGGCAGTTTATCAAAAATTTGGTGACGGTTCGGTTGGAGCATTCATTGATGGCGGCGCGGCGATACTCAATGCCGGTGTCGGTATTGATATGGTATTGTCACAGACGATGCTTACGGTAATGGCAGCACTATTTGCTGGGACAACAATGGATACTGGCGTTCGTTTGCAACGTTACATCTTCCAAGAGTTTGGTGAGTTCTATAACCTTCCAATTTTAAGTAAAAGCGTGGTCGCTACCTTGCTAGCAGTCGGATCCTGTCTATTATTGGCATTTGGTGCGGGCGGTATTGGCGGTGAAGGCGGCATGATTATTTGGCCACTATTTGGTACTACTAACCAGTTGATGGCGGCATTAACACTCATGATCGTAACCGTTATCTTATTACGTAAAGGCAAACCGGTTTGGTATACCTTAGCGCCTTTGTCGTTCTTATTAGTCATGACGGTTTTTGCATTGTTAATCCAGCTTAAAACTTTCTATACCGATGGCAATTGGTTGCTCATTATTATGGATATCGTCATCATGATTGCAACGATTTTGGTTACTTTTGAGAGCTTTTCGGTACTGCGGCGTGAATGGTCGCAGCATAAAGGTAAAAATGAGACTTAATTAAATCTGAAATATTTGAGCAGAACAAAACGCTAGCAATTGCTGGCGTTTTTATGTTGTGAGATATTGTAGGGTGTGGTTAGCGCAGCGTAACCCACCACTTAATGATATTATCTAATAGGTAAGTTCTTAAAATTAAGGCAAGAGTATGGACGACATAAAAAACGACCAGCCTTTATGGCGAAGATTCCTAACAGGTCTTAATGAGTTTTACCATGCGCCATATCGGCAAACGATGGCACGCGCCGCACGCGATGAAGAAGATTTATTTATGCTAATGATGTTCGCGGAGAGCCTCGGCATTGATAACCCAGCCAGCTTTTATACACTTGAGTTACAACCACTGTTTTTGGAGAATTTCCATGAATGGCATACACGAATGGGTATGGAAAAATGCCCCTTTGACCATGTTGGCTGTTGCTAGTTGGGTGACTAATTAGATTGTTAGAAGTAACTATAAATAATAACTATAAGAAAAAACATACAAACAGGAAATGAGAAAGGATTATGGCCCTACAACCTTTAAGTGCATTGGTCACCCAGTTAGCTACCCAACCGATTATATTTGTTGGCGGTAAAGGCGGTGTTGGTAAAACGACGGCAGCGGCCGCACTAGCCAGCCATTATGCTACTCAGCAAAAAAAGACACTCATTATCTCCACTGATCCAGCGCATAGTTTGGGTGATGTATTAAATGTAGCGCTCAGTAATGAGAAGACAGCAATTACCCCTTACCTTGATGCGCTTGAGCTCAATCCGGATATTATCGTTGATAACCATTTTGCACAGGTCGAGCGTACCATCAAAGGTTATGCCAATCCTGACATGATGCCCAAGATTCGTGAGCATCTACGTCTGTCAAAGTCTGCGCCCGGAGCACAAGAGGCCGCCATGCTCGAGTCAATGTGCCAGCATTTGGTGGCGGCAGCGGATGCTGGTTATGAGCATATAATCTTTGATACCGCTCCAACGGGACATACCTTGCGTTTATTAGTATTGCCAGAGATGATGGGAGCGTGGACAGATGGATTATTAGCCCAGCAGCGGCGGCAGTCTAAGTTACGCACGGCAGCAACGAGCTTGGATTTAGATAACAACAATTATAAAGACAATGATAAAAACGACGTCTCGAATCCATTTGCCAAACAAAAACCGGATCGATGGGAACAGGCAGTATCTGTACTAGAGAAACGCAAGCAGCTGTTTCGTGAGGCAGGGTTGTTACTCCATGACCGCAAGCAAACGGCCATTGTATTGGTAATGACTGCTGATGTATTGCCATTGGCTGAAACTAAGCGCGCCATCCAGCAATTAGAGGAAACCAAACTCACGCCAGCGGCAATCGTGGTCAATCAGCTGATAACGCCTACGCAAACCGATGAGTTTTGGCGCAAACGTGCAGACAGACAACAAGGGTTGATGAAAGAGATAGAAAGTAATTTTACAGACTATCCAATTTATCCCCTTTATTTACAGCAGACAGACGTACGCGGTAGTGAAGCTTTGAGTAAGTTATTGAGTTAAATCTGACTCTCAACTTAGTATGGACTTTCGTAGGGTGCATTCCACAATGCACCCTCATAATTTGATAGGTGATTAGAACGCACCCTACGCTCTAGAGAGAGTCATCAATTAAAACCGTTAACCACGGTCAAGATTATGCGCCTGCAATTTACTTGAAAGTGACCATGCCGCATCAATACGTAAGCTTTCCGCCTGCTCAGACTTACCACTACTGAGTGACGACCATTGCGGCTTGCCACGGGCTTTTTTTAGCTCACTTGGCAGTTTATGGGTAGGCCAAGGGGTAATCGGGTTGCTTTCATCATCACTAAGTTCAACATTGTCATCAGTCGTGATTTGCTCTTTTGCGTACAGGAGCTGCGTCGCATCAGTTGCAGCGTGACCACGATGACGCACGGCAACTAGTAAGTCCATAGCACGGGTAGCAAGGAGGGTTAGGGTAGCGGGGTCGATATACAAACGCTTCACACCGGATAACTTGTCCGCGATACTACCCGTATTAGATAACAGCCCACCTGCGATACCACCTATCGCGGCCCCCAATCCTAAAGTCGTACCTAACGCAGCCGCATCAATGCCCAGTCCTAATAACGCGCCAGCTGCCGCACCAGAAGTCGTACGAATACCATAACTTTTGAGCAGTTCAGGATCAAATGGGTCTTGTTGGTAAGCTTGCAACTCAAGCGGAGTCGCTGCCACAGCATTATCATAAAACTTATAAAGATTTAACAATTTATGCTGCATGCTACGCTCGCTTTGGCGAACGGCTTCTTGCATCTGCTGCAACACAGGCATCGGGTCATCATCTTCATTAATTTCTTGGACGAAGGCGGCGACATTTAATAAAAAATCCGCAATGATGATATTCGCCTCATCGTACAGACGTGCCCAGTTTTCAGTCCGGCGCTGCATCAATTGCTCAAGCATTTCAGCATGAGTAAGCATAGTGGCTAAATTCTGCCAAAGTCGCATTTCATCGGCAAATTCAAAAGCGACAGAATCAAAACGGGTGGATATATGCAAATTACGGCGCGCCAGCATGGTTTGCCATTCATCGATATTGGCATCCTGACTATCAGTGAAGTTAAATACGGGCATAACCGGAATTGCTGCCCACGACAAAATGGTTAATTCGTCTTTATACTTACCGAGCACAGGCTCACGCGCATCGACCACATAAATGGCCATATCACTCGCCAGCAGCTGGCGGATAACTTTAGCTTCTTGGCTATAATCCTCACTGCTACCTAAAGTGTCACCACCCTGCGCATTGTCTGTTGCCAAAAATTGTTGTAAACGCTCAATACCATCACGGCGACTGGCAGTATTATCCTCCAGCCAATCCATCAGGCCAGACGCATCTTCCAAACCCGGAGTATCGTACAAGGTGACCAGCACTTCGCCCGTTTGGTTATCCGTTAATTGCGCACGCTCAACATGACGAGTAGTTGCAGCCTCATTTTTGACTTCACCAAAATAGACATCACGTAGCAAGGTACGCAGTATTGAAGTCTTACCCGTATTGGTATGACCAACGACTGCCAATTTTAATGGTTCGTCACTAGCAATTGTGGTTTTACTGGTTGTTTTGGTAGCGTCTTCAGTTGGTGACGTTAACAAAATCGATGAATTGGTTAGACTGCTATCCGTAGTAGGTTGATCGGTATTACTCATACTCTGTTCTTTACTGATATCAATAGGTGGCGTACCCTCAATAGGTTTGGTAGACGAATTGGATGCATCATAAGCCTTGTCCGCAAATAGGCTCTTCGGCTGACTGTCAGAATTATTATTGTTATTATTCATGATAGGGTCTTATATTGAATGTTATTGGTCGATTGCGGCTTTCAGTTGTCGGATAACAGCACTTAATAACATCTCGTCAATCTCAGTTAGCTCATTTAATCCGTAATCATAAGTTTTTAAGATCATCGCTTTTTGATCTTGAGTAAGGTGCACCGATATATCACCATCTTTTATCATTCCTCGATAATCTTCTAGCGTTACTTTTCTATTATCTTTCATGTCCAACCTCCTCTTGACTGTCGATTTGGCAAATACTCTATGAAAAAATCACTCTTTTTCATGCAGATACATCCTCATCTATAAGCCATTGTAACCAAACGCCCTTATAGGGTCTATATAAGCGATGTTATTGCTAATCAGTCATTTTTAAACGGCACTAGGTGGACGAAACAATACTTTAAGCTTGTTCTTTAATCCTTTGGTACGGAAGAAGCGTTGCCACATACGATAAAATACGCCAAATATTAGGCTGATAATATTATCGTGACTGGCTTCACCTACTGCGCCATATTTCACTGGGTTATTAACCGTATCTTCTTCTACGTAAGTGCCAAACCAACGATCAAAAAGTATAATAACGCCACCATAGTTTTGGTCGATATAGTCGCCATTGGTACCATGATGCGCACGGTGGTTGGATGGAGTATCAAAAATATATTCAACCCACCTAGGGAATTTGCCAACCGTTTCAGTATGAATAAAGAATTGATAAATCAGATCAAGCGCGTAGAAGAAGAAAACCCAAACCGGATGGACGCCAAGCAGCATCAGCGGGACAAAGAACAACCACCAGCCTGTGATTGAGTACAATAAACTTTGGCGCATAGCCGTTGATAAGTTCATTTGATCGTCGGAGTGATGTACCACATGCGCTGACCAAAACCAGTTGACACGATGTGAGCTACGATGAAACCAGTAATAGCAGAACTCAACCGCGATAAAAATAGGAATGGCCGTTAGCCATGTGACTTCAATCGTAAACAGGCGATATTGATATAACCACAAGCAAATAGGCAACACGACAAGCGCTTGAATAATCAGCTCAAAGCCTAAATAAGAGCCACCTAAGCTAAAGTTAGTCATGGCGCGACGCCAACCAAAGGCAGAACCACGCCCACGCTTAGATTGATAAAACCATTCTGCCAAAAACAATAGGAAAAACGGTCCACCTGCCAGCGGCAATAGCCACTCTTGCCAATGTGCAGGTAAGATACTCGCCAGCATGGGCTGCCAAGACTCAGGCGCGATGGCTAAGATACTCTGATTGAGCGTCTCTTTGTAATCATCTAAAGTCTGTCCATACTTGCCTAAACTTATTAGACCATTACTACTATTATCTGTCATTGCCATAACATCCTACCGCACATCTACCATTGTGGTCATCCTTGACTCTTTAATATAAGCTTGACGCCTTATAAAAGCAGCATTGCTTATGAACGCATGCGTCATCTGCAGTCGATCTTATATAAAAATGATATAGGATAGGGCTGCTGGTATGGATTTTTTGCAGCATCTGTCTACGCAGGCACAGTAAGCAAAGAAAATTTATATCAATAGCTCCTCATAATGAACCACTATGAATGATTCTCTACCAAGCCAATATTACGTGCAGCTAATGCCGTTTGCCATTGTTGATAACGGATAGCCTGAGGAGATTTTGGATCAGTAGCCGCTACAGATGTTGAGATATCATTAATATCAGCGCTATGCGTTCTGTCATTATTTAATAGTTGAACGATGAGGCCGTGTTTTGCATGAGTAGCAATGCGATCAAGCTTGCGCAATGTGCCACGATCTGGCAATGCCTGGCTATGAATACCTAGCAATACTTGTACTGGATTTTTATCTAAATAAGTCGTTAGGCGATCCATATCATCACGGTCATCAACGATACCGAAATTTTCAACCTCACTATCACTATTCGTATCGTTAAGACCTACTTGCCACCAATGATCCTGCTCTGATGGATACTCAAGTAGTGCAACCAGCTTTTTGCCAGCACTAACGCTCGCCTTTGGTGCTACCGGTGCTGGCGCTTCATTGAAGTCATCGGCATCTACTACTTGACGCTGCCAAAAGTTAATAATCTTTTGATAATAGGGGAGTTTGATATCCAAGCGCATTTTTTTGCGGCGAAACATTAGTGCACAAAATGCCCAAGCGATCGCACGCGGGACGATACCATACATAATTAGGCTACCAATTAACAAGCTTGCCCATTGCCGCGCGACAGATAATGGCATAGCATCTGTTACGAGTCGGCTCTGCACAATAGCAGCATTGTCCGGCACATCAAAACCAACCATACTTGGTAGCCAGCCAAGCACTTGGGTCAAGCTAATCAGCGCCTGATCTGATAATAACGTCGACTCCCAGCTAAAACTATACTGACGTACAATCAATAGAAAAATGATCGCAAACATCATTCCTGTCAACGTTGCCAGCCACAATTGATGACTAAACCGACCTAGATACCAGCGCATCCCGCTATGCTGCAATTGACGCTCGTACAATTCCACTGCCGCCTTGGTGACATCGTCCTTACCGCGTATCAGATAACTAGGACTAACAAAGTTTGCAAACCAACTGGGAGACTGGCGACCTTGATTAATCAGCGTCATCACCAGCCAGCCACCGAGCATAAGTGTATGAAAACCCAGCAGACAAACCAACACATAGAAGAAATTAACAACATTGGTCTGCAATAAAGTAAACAAGCCCAAAAATCCTGACACGCACCACACGACACTCATGACTATCATGATGCCTTTGATACGGCCGTCAATTTTCCCTAACACCCGTGCAAGATTGCCATTGCTGTCGATACGCGAAGCTCGACGATGTAGCTTTTGAATCGGCTTACCGTCTTCTACCTGTAGTTTTTCAGTCACCAATAAAGGATCAGTTGTGAAGACATGCTGCTGAGTCTCAAGCGTACGTACCAGCTCAGTTAATTGATCTTGGGGTGATAGCATGATGGGATGATATCCGTGTCAGTAAAACAAATATTAGGTCATTTAAATGAATAGTGATTCAAGCGTATTGTAGCGCATTTGGCAAGATTATTATTTGTGGTTATCCATGCTTATCTAGGCAAAAATAAATAGTATTTTTACTTTGAGATACCGATGGAATAGTTACAGACAATAGAACTATTTATAAAAAATTAATTATACTTATCAAATATTTATCACTTATTTCTTGGTAGTATGTTCATTTAATTAGAAAAACGCATTTAACGTTGTGCTGCTTTTTAGTAAGGAGAAATAATGTCTAGAACCATCAGCAAACTAGCAAAAGAAATCGGACTCAATATAGAAACCGTTCGTTTTTATGAGCGTAAAGGACTAATCAAACAACCTATTAAACCTATGCAAGGTTATAGGCAGTATCCAATAGAGACGGTAAATAGGATTCGTTTTATTAGACGTTCTCAAGAATTAGGATTCACATTGAGAGAAATAGAGAGTCTACTTTCACTTAATGATAGCCCTTGTAGACAAGTCGAAGAGCTAGCAAAAAGAAAGCTAATGGCTGTTCAAACCAAACAAGCTGATTTACTTCTTTTAGAAAAGGCGCTCTTAGAGCATATAGACCGATGCCAAAATAACAAAGATGATACTTGTTGTCCTATCATTGACTCTTTACAACCGTAGCAAATCAATGTTGTTCTGAATAAAACTCATCTCATCAAACCCATACTAAACACGGTCAACAATATATTTTATTAATTTACCAAAGAATCTATTGACTCCGTACCTAGGTACATAGAATACACTTGTGTCATAACTTAACGAGGTATTTATATGGAGCAGAAACAATCAAACCTTCTGATGACAGTTAAGCTTGACGTACCAACAACGAACTGTGTGACATGCCCGATAACAGTCACACATTCACTAAAGAAGGTCGATGGTGTTAAAAAAGCCGAAGTCACTTATAGAACTAAATCGGCTGTGATTATATATGATGACACCAAAACCAACGCAGAAACCTTAATGAAAGCAACAACCAATGCGGGTTATCCGTCTACATTAAGAAGATGAATTTTAACTATGGATAAAGATACATTGTTATTCCGATTTGGAATTATAAGCACCATAATCGTCGCTTTGTGCTGTTTTACTCCTATTCTTGTCATTTTATTAGGTGCTGTAGGTCTTGCTTCTTTAACAGGATATTTGGACATTGTTTTATTGCCAGCGCTAGCATTTTTTGTCGTACTTACCATTTACGCACTGTATAAAAAAAATTCAACAGATAAAAACCTCTGTAATGATGATAAAAAAAAGGATGAAAAATGATTAATGATTAATGATTAAGTTTACACATCAGATGTTACTGATATAAAGGTAGCCATGCATATAGCTATCGTTGGCAGTGGCTCAGGTGCTTTTGCTAGTGCTATTAAAATGGCAGAGCTTGGAGCAAGAGTAACCATGATTGAAGGTGCTAAAGTGGTTGGTGGATCTTGTGTAAATACAGGTTGCGTACCATCAAAAATACTTATTCGTGCTGCACAATTAGCGCATCAGCAACGAGATAATCCATTTAAAAGACTAAAAAACAGTCACCCTCAAGTAAACCGTTCTCTAATCGCTCAACAACAGACTGCACTTGTCGATGAATTACGTGATACCAAGTACATTAGTATTTTAGAGTCAAATCCAGCAATAACCTTATTAAAAGGTTACGCACGCTTCGAAAATGAAAATACGTTGCTTATAAAAAAGCCTGATGGTTCAGAAAAAGAACTTCGCGCAGACCGTATTTTAATTGCAACGGGTGCTACACCGACTATCCCACCAATTAATGGTTTAGCAGACACCCCGTATTGGACATCTACAGAAGCTTTATTTGCTGAAGAATTGCCAGAGAGCTTACTGGTAATCGGCTCATCGGTTATTGCCCTGGAAATTGCCCAAGCCTATCATCGTTTAGGGTGTAGTGTGACTATATTGGCACGCCATACGTTATTGTATGCAGAAGAGCCTTTATTAGGCGAGAGATTAACAGAGTGTTTTGAAAGAGAGGGTATTCAAGTATTAAATAACACTCAAGCAAGCAGCGTCAGCTACGATGGAAAATCCTTTTCATTAGATACAAATGAAGGCGTTTTAAGCGCTGATAGGTTACTTATTGCTACTGGTCGTCACGCAAATACAGCTCAGCTCGGATTAGAGAACGTAGGTGTTGCGATACAAAAAAATGGAGCTGTTATAGTCAATGATAAAATGGAAACATTAACAGCTCATATTTATGCTGTAGGTGATTGCTCTAACATGCCTCAATATGTTTATGTAGCAGCTGCAGCAGGTACTAAGGCAGGTGTCAATATAATGGGTGGTGATGCAAGGCTAGATTTATCCACGATGCCTGCGGTTATCTTTACAGATCCACAAGTCGCAACAGTTGGATTAACTGAAACTCAGGCGGTAAACGCAGGATTTGAAGTGATTAGTCGAGTGTTAGATATGGAAAATGTGCCTAGAGCATTAGTTAATTTTGAAACAGATGGATTTATCAAACTGGTCGCTGACAAACCAACAGGTAAAATCCTTGGCGCACAAATACTCGCTCATGAAGGTGGGGAGTTAATTCAAAGCGCTGCACTCACTATTCGTAACAATATGACAGTAGATGACCTCGCAGGACAGCTATTTCCATATTTAACGATGGTCGAAGGTTTAAAGCTATGTGCACAAACTTTTAGCAAGGATATTAAAGAGCTATCATGCTGCGCGGGATAACCTCATACGGCTATCAGACGTTACCCCGTATCTATTTTTCACTACTATCAATACTATTAGGCCTGTTAAACGTTGTATAAAATCGAGTTTTTATTGTCTTTCTTCATAAATTGTCTCTAATTATCTGCCATACACTATGCTATGTTAAAGATAACAATAGCGTTCATACTAAATGAAGTTAAAGAAGAATAATGAAATTGCAAAGGAAGGTGCTATATGGACAATAAAACCTATCTTATCATTGGCGGGACTGGGGGCATTGGTCAAGCGATGGTCAGACAGCTAGTACAAGCGACTGCTAATGAGCAAGGTAGCAAAGATAATGACAGCACTCGCATTAAAGTCTTTGCCACTTACCATAGAAGTATTCCTGACTTTGAAGCGGATAATCTGCATTGGTTGCAAATGGATGTCAGCGATGAGAACAGTATTAAACAAGCTGCCGACGATATCAAGCAGCAGAGCACGCATCTTGATTGGGTTATTAACTGTGTGGGGCTGCTACATACTGAAAAATCACAGCCAGAGAAGGCACTTCGGCAAGTTGAAACGGAATTTTTCTTACAAAATATGCAAATCAATGCGTTAGCAGGCTTACTGATAGCCAAGCATATTAGGCCGCTACTTGCTAAAGCGGAACGCAGTGCTGATAAACCTGCAATATTCGCGACTATATCAGCGCGTGTGGGCAGCATTAGTGACAATCAGCTGGGCGGCTGGCATAGCTATAGAATGAGTAAGGCTGCGCTAAATATGGGTATGAAAAACCTAAGCATAGAATGGGGACGCTCATTAAAAGACGTGTGTATAGTGGTCATGCAGCCGGGAACGGTCAACACGCAACTGTCTGCACCATTTCAGGGTAATGTCGCTGATGGTCAACTATTCTCGCCAGCCTATAGTGCAGAATGTCTATTGGAGGTGCTGTCAAACATGACTGCTGCCCAATCTGGTAGTTTTGTCGACTGGGCAGGGGAGTCAATCCCGTGGTAAAGTAGAACTTGAAAAAGTAAATTATTAAAATAAAAAAAGGGTGTGTCATGATTCAATCAATGACACACCCTTTTGGGTTATAGAAGTCTAATCCATAAAAACTCAATTAATCATCGTCTAATTAATGACAAATAAGTCCATAAACTCATTGACAGGTGTTTGCTCTAATTGAGCTTGGTCATCACACAGCTCAATGATTTCGTCACAACGACTCTCGATAAAGCGGGTAGCCAGACTGGATCGAAACTTCGCTTCTAACACAGGAATGCCTTCTTCACGGCGTCGCTTGTGACCAATAGGATATTCAACAGCGACTTTGTCGGTACTGGTGCCATCTTTAAAGAAGATTTGAATCGCATTGGCAATAGAGCGCTTGCTTGGGTCATGATAGTCTGCTGAGTAGCGCGCGTCCTCTTCTACCACCATCTTACTTCGTAGCTCATCAATTGATAGATGTTGCTCATGATAGTCGTCTTCATAGTTTTCTGCCATGAGATCGCCAGTTAATAGAGGGACGGCAACCATATACTGTAAGCAGTGGTCACGATCGGCAGGATTGGCAAGCGCACCCTCTTTTGAGATAATCCGAATCGCCGAGTCATGCGTGGTGAGAACGATTTTCTCAATATCATCGATTCTATCTTCGATGCGTGGATGCAGAATGACTGCGGCCTCACAGGCAGTTTGTGCATGGAATTCAGCAGGGAAACTTATCTTAAATAAAATATTTTCCATCACATAAGTACCAAAGTCACGCTGAAAGGTAAAACGACGCTCATCTTCAGGTTTGAGTGCTAGGTCTTTATTGGTATGGCTAAATAGCACATCATAAAACCCCCATTGCGGGGCAGTTAACGCGCCAGGTATTCCCATCTCGCCACGACGCGTGATATCTACCAAGCGTACAGCACGGCTGGTTGCGTCACCTGCCGCCCATGATTTACGGCTACCAGCATTGGGTGCATGGCGATAGGTGCGTAACGCTTGGCCATCAACAAGTGCTTGTGAAATAGCAGCCATAATACGCTCGCGTGGTAGGTCATATAATTTGGCGACGACAGCTGTTGATGCTAATTTGACTAAAAACACATGATCCAGCCCAACGCGGTTAAATGAGTTCTCAAGTGCTATTACACCCTGAATCTCATGCGCCATAATCATAGATTCAAGCACATCTCTGATGGTAAGTGCTGCGCGACCTTGGCTGACGTGTTGCTGACTGATATAGTCTGCTACTGCCAAGATACCGCCCAAGTTGTCTGAGGGATGCCCCCATTCGGCAGCAAGCCACGTATCATTATAATCAAGCCAGCGCACCATACAGCCAATATCAAAAGCGGCTTTAATAGGGTCTAATCGATGGGAAGTACCGGGGACGCGCGCGCCATTAGGCGTAATCTGATCAGCGCAATCGGGTCCTAGGTGTTTGGTACATTCAGGGAAGCGCAGTGCAAGTAAACCACAACCAAGCGTATCCATCAGACAGTAGCGTGCGGTATTCCAAGCATCAGCGCTATTTGGGGAGTCATCATCAATAGAGTAGTTGAGAACATAATCGGCGATTTTTTGAATCTCGTCGTCATATTCTGGACGGACATTGCTTTCTACATTAGACATAGTCGTTACCTCTTCCTTAAGTTAGCTACTTTTTTGACCATTGACCGTTTACCACGACCACCGTTTTCACGATCATAGTCATGACTCAAAAGTAGCATACTCAATAGGTAACAACAGTGACATAGTGTAAAAGAACTTTGTAGTTTGAGCCCTTGTAATCTAAGGTTTTATTGTGAGGTTAATAACATACGACTTATCATATAAATATATCTAAGTCATCAAATATATTAAGCCTGCAATGAACATAAGGCTCAATATCAACAGTAAAAAACTCAAAAGTTTGGTCGCAAAACCTGACCCTTCTGGGCCACCTAGCTTCAGGTTCTTTGCTTTAGATTTTTTAATAATCGGCAAAACCATATCAACATGTTCGAGACCGTCTGTAAGATAAAACTCACTTGCACGCACGAACCCTAAAGATTCATAGAAGTTGAGTAAATAGGTCTGTGCTGAGATTGCAATGGGTTTTTTACCGTGTTTTTTACGGCAGTGCTTAATGGCATGCGTCATGATTTGGCGCGCCAAGCCCTCACCTCTATACTTCGGTAATACTAATACTCTGCCGATTCTAGGCATTGGCAGAGTATTAGTAGCTGAGGTACTAGATTCAGGTGCAATAATGCGACAGTAACCAACCAGTGCTTCATCTTTATGCGCGACAAGATGTAGGCAGTCAAAATCCACCTCATCCATATCTTGATAAGCGCAGTTTTGCTCGACGACGAATACCTGCGAGCGCGCTTTTAGAATATGATAAAGATCTACTGAAGTTAGCTCATCAAAGGTTTTTATAGAAAATTGACAGGTCATAGTTAATGGTTCTTAATGATTTAGACGCTTTTGATTTACTTTTACAGTGGTGGCATAAGGACTAATACCTTTATCCATAATTTTAATGGCTTCTTCATCGATATCATTATCAAAGTTATTAAAAGCATTGTGATGTCCTAACATAAAGCTTTGACAGTTGCTTATCCACTTATTTACTAAGGTTGTTTGTGATGACATAATTTGCGAATTTATGTTACTAATAGAATATACAAAAGCTTTTTGTTTTTCTTCAACCATAGTGAATATCTCTTTCTGTTGCAATTTAGCATTCATAGGAGAGGTGGCAAGCAGCCAAATTCTAGAGGCCATAATTTGTGGAATAGCGACACACATCGTCATAGTCTTTTGTTGAAGCTTTAATGCATTTGCTGAGTTAGTTAACATTTTGATCCCAATTAAAAAGTAAGGGTAAAGGTAGTAAATGAGCCAGTATTTTAGATATGGTAGTCATCAACGCTAGGTAACTAATCAAATATTTCGTTTAAAATTTATATATTTAAGAGAGATATAACTAAAAATAATACACTATTATATATACTTAACCCTTTAGTGTTTGACTAATTTTGTCCAAGTTCAAGCTATCAGACATGGCACTAAATATCTCAAAGTACTTACCGCGTTTCTCATACAGCTCTTCATGTGTGCCCGTCTCAACCACTTGACCATTTTCTATGACCACTAAATCATCGGCATCGATAATTTGGGCAATATTGTGCGAGACCATAATCACTGTGCGATCTCTTTTAATCAGGTCTAAGCTCTTTTTGACTTGTTGACTGGCAATCGCATCCAGACTGGCCGTTGGTTCGTCTAAAAATACAATTGGCGGATCTTTTAGAAACATCCTTGCCAGTGCGATACGCTGCTGCTGACCACCGGATAGTGACTTTGCCGTACTCTCATAACCGTGAGCCAGCTTTATAACTTGCTCATGGATAGAGGCTTTTTTAGCAGCGACAATAATATCCTCATCGGTCGCGTCCATATTGCCATAACGAATATTTTCACTGATAGTACCTGAAAAAATATGATTGCTTTGTAACACCAAACCGATGCGCTGGCGTAATTCATGGGTATCACAATCGGCTAAATTATGACCATCCAAGTATATCGTGCCAGCATCTGGCTCATAAAATTTCACCAATAAATTAATAATGGTGCTTTTACCTGCACCGCTTAAACCAACTAGCGCAGTAATGCGATTGGGTTTAATGGTGAAGCTGACATCTTTTAGCGCCTGCGTGCCATTAGGATAAGTAAAATCGACATTTTTGAGCTCGATATGACCTTTTAAATTTTTACTGCTCATCCCATTGACGTTTTCGACTTGCTCATCATCTTCTAAGATTTCGAAAAATCCTTCGGCATAAGTCAGCGCATTATTAATTTGGTTATAAATGCGATGTAACTGGCGAATAGGGGCAGCAACGTTTTGAAATAGCATCACATGGAATAAAATCATACCGATGGTCATCTGACCATTCAAGACAAAATAGGCAGTGAGCAGGATGATAACCACCACCCCAATCTGTTCAATAAAGGTCTTAATTGCATCATAAATAAAACCAATGCTACGAATTCTAAGCTGATTGTCGGTCATCTCCTTTTGAATCTTTAAGTGCTTCTCAGCCTCAATAGATTCACGCACAAAAGATTTGACCACGCTGATCGAATTAATTAATGAAATGACAAGCCCGCTCTTGGCTTCTCTAAAGCCGCGCATCTGCCTACGGAATCCTTGTAAGCGCCGCGCTTGCTTTTGACTGATAAAAAAGTAAATGGGTATGATAATAAGTCCGACCAAACCAATCCAAAAGTTGGTCGAAAACATGATAATGAGTGAGACGATGGCGCTGGCAAACAAGGGCAGCATGTCGATGAAGAAGTTTTGCACTAAACTTGTGAGACTGCTGACACCGTAATCAATACGGGTTTGCAGTTTACCACTATCGTTTTCACTACTGGTATAAAACGCCATACGATAGGTCAGAATGCGCTCAATGATACGCTGGGACAAATCGCGTGATAGATTGATACGAATCTTTTCGCCAAAGAAGCGCTGGCCAAAAGAGATAAATATCGACAGTATCTCTTTAGTCAGTAAAACGACACTAATGATACCAATCATGCGCAGACCAGCTTCCCAAGGCTCGGCAAGGGTGGCGATTTCAGTCAAGGTATCGACAGTATAGCGCAGTACAAACGCATTGACCTGCGCGGTAAAAGAGCCAAGCACCGTCAACACCAGCGTAGCAATGATTAATATTCGATAAGGCTTAGCAAATACCGCCAGCTTTTTAAGAATATCCCATAGCAAAGCTCTCCGTTCTCTTTTTTCAACCGGAGGCTTTTTATCTAATTGTACGCGGCGTGGAGGAGTACTCATAACATGAAGGTGCTATCTGATTTGAGTTAAATCCCTACGGTTAAAGGGTTTCGTTTATTCGTATTGGTTTTTATATACCTTATAAATCGATAGCTATTATAAAGACTTTAATCAGCATCCCAAAATCTGTTAACTAAAAACTATCACTTGGTACAAAAACTTCACCAACCATAATACGACGAGCAGAACGACTCATTGAGACTTTTTTGGCTTGCCAGCGTCCATCGACTTGTTCAGTTTTACCGCCAACTAACAATGTGCCAGAAGGATGCCCAAAACGCACTTCACCTAACTGTTTTTCAGATTGGCCAGCGCTCGCTGCTTGGTTAACGAGTGTACCTTGCGTGGTCGCTGCGGCGGCAATAGCAACTGCTGCTGTGCCCATCATCGCATGATGTAGTTGCCCCATACTCATTGCTCGTACGACTAAATCAATATCTGCTGCGTTAACTTCTTTACCACTGGACGCGGTATAACTTTGTGCAGTGCTAACCCAAGCAATTTTAGGAATATGCTGACTTGCCTGCGCCTCAGAAACATCTTTAAATAAGCCCATCGCAACACCGCCTTCGGCACGGATTTTCTCAAGCTTAGCTAAGGTTTCGCTATCGCTATTGATATCGCCCTGCAGCTCAGTACCAGTAAAGCCCAAATCTTTTGCTTTCATAAATATGGTTGGGATACCGGCGCTAATAAAAGTGGCTTTAACGCTATCAGTTTCTAAACCACAACCAGACACATCAAAGTCGTCGACTAGATTGCCAGTAGGGAACATATCACTAGAAGAGTCGACTGGGTCGATAAATTCAATTTTGACTTCGGCGGCTGGGAAGGTGACACCGTCTAATTCAAAATTGCCCGTTTCTTGTACTTGCACTTTGCCATTCTCATCTTTGTATACAGGTACATGAGCGATAATGGTTTTACCGATATTCTCTTGCCAAATACGCACTTCGCAGATGCCAGTACCGTTTTTGGCACTTTCCGCTACTTTATTCGCATCTACCAGTCCCATATTAATCGCACAAGCACCAACTGCGGCAGTTAAATTACCGCAGTTACCTGCCCAATCAATCATAGGTTTGGCAATATTAACCTGTCCAAAGAGATAATTAACATCATGGTCTGCTTGCTTAGCCTTAGACAAAATCACCGTCTTTGACGTGCTAGAGCTACCATTACCTAAACCGTCGATTTGCTTACCATAGGGATCAGGGCTACCGATGACACGCAATAGGAAATTATCTCGCGACGCGCCAGCAACTTGGCAGCGCTCAGGTAAGTCGGATAGTTTAAAGAAGGTGCCTTTTGAAGTGCCGCCGCGCATATAGGTAGCAGGGACGGAGTGTTGTGGGGCGAATTTTGTTTTTGATTGGGTCATTGTTTATTCCTTATATCGGCTTATTAGAGTGAGGGTCGTTAATATACTATTTTTGTGGTAAAATACCACAAGGGTTAATATTTTGAATATGGAGAAAATTATGTCTACCGCAAGCATACGTCTTAATAAAGTATTAGTTGATAAAGCCTATGCGATCTCAAAAGCACAACATCGTACCCCGCCAAAGCAAATAGAACATTGGGCAACCATAGGACAAATTATGGAAGATAATCCTGACCTATCCTATGAATTTGTTCGTCAGCTGTTGATTGCACAAGCAGAAGTCGATGCTGGTATGGTTGAACCTTACGAATTTGGATAGTTTATTTTGGACAAATAATGACTCAGTCTTTAAGTGTTATTCAATCACATAGTTTTAAAAAAGCAGTTAAGAAATTACATAAAAATCAGAAAGCCGACCTAGATGATGCTGTACGTGCCATCAATGATAATCCTAATTTGGGCGTGCAGAAGGTGGGTGACTTATCATCCGTACGTGTCTATAAGTTTAAAATGCTAAAACAGTTAACATTATTGGCCTATCAGATTGACGATGGTCAGCTTGTTCTCACTTTATTAATGATTGGCACACATGAGAATTTTTATCGTGATGTTAAATTAGTGCTCTGATTATTATATAGTGCTAGTGTCATTATTTTCATACCCAAATATTAAAAAACCGATGCCATATAGACAGTCTATACAACATCGGTTCTTTAATTACTTAAAAGTCATAACGCTTACGCAATATCTAACGTGCCATCGATAAACTCTTTCGCGAAGCGCTGTAACATACCGCCTGCGTTATACATCTTCACCTCATCAGCCGTATCCAAACGGCAAATGATAGGGGTTTCAGTTTTGCTGCCGTCGGCACGATTAATAACCAAGGTCATTAAACCGCCAGCAGATACTTCGCCAGTCACATCAAAGGTCTCTGAACCATCGATTTTTAGCGTATGGCGAGTCGTACCTTCTTCGAACTGTAAAGGTAGCGCGCCCATACCCACTAAGTTTTGACGATGGATACGTTCAAAGTCTTCAGCGACTACGGCTTCCACGCCAGCCAAACGGACACCTTTAGCAGCCCAATCACGGCTTGAGCCTTGACCGTAACCATCACCAGCGATGATGATAAGTGGCTGTTCACGATTCATATAAGTCTCAATCGCTTCCCACATACGCATAACTTGACCTTGTGGTTCAACTCTGGCGTATGAGCCTTGGATAATTTCACCATCATCGTCACGTACCATTTCATTCAGTAGTTTAGGGTTGGCAAAAGTAGCACGTTGGGCAGTCAAATGGTCACCGCGATGCGTTGCATAAGAGTTGTAGTCTTCTGCAGGTAAACCCATCGTATCAAGGTACTCACCAGCAGCTGAGTCACCCAAAATCGCATTAGACGGTGACATATGGTCGGTGGTAATGTTATCACCCAATACAGCAAGTGGGCGCAAACCAGTTAAGGCGTTTTTCTTGGCCATTTTGCCTTCCCAATACGGCGGACGACGGATATAAGTAGTCATCTCACGCCAGTTATATAATGGGCTTAACGCTTTACCGGTGTCTTTTTTGGCTTCATCAAACATCGGGATATACACAGCGTTGAATTGCTCAGGCTTTACAGCTTTGGCAACGATGGCATCGACTTCTTCGTCATCAAACCAGATGTCTTTTAGATAAACGTCGTTACCGTTTTGATCCTTACCTAACGAATCCTTTTCGATATCAAAGCGAATGTTACCCGCGATGGCATAAGCGATAACCAGTGGTGGAGACGCTAAGAAGGCTTGTTTGGCGTATGGGTGGATACGACCGTCAAAGTTACGGTTACCAGATAGTACTGCTGTACTGAATAGGTCGCGGTCGATGATTTCTTTTTCGATCTCAGGGTCAAGCGCGCCACTCATGCCATTACATGTCGTACAAGCGAAGCCTACCACATCAAAGCCAATTTTCTGTAAATCAGGCATGAGTCCAGCTTCTTCTAGGTACATTTTTACCGTTTTTGAGCCTGGAGCTAATGATGATTTTACCCAAGGTTTGCGTAGTAGGCCTTTAGCATTAGCATTACGGGCGACAAGGCCAGCAGCAACCATGTTGCGAGGGTTAGAGGTATTGGTACAGCTGGTAATCGCAGCAATAATTACTGCACCATCTGGCATCAAGCCATCTTCTGGTTCAGGAAGTTTGTCACCCTCACCGTGAGCAATACCTTTAGCAACCAAATCCGTGGTTGAAACACGAGCATGCGGACGTGAAGGGCCTGCCATATTACGTACGACTGCTGACAAGTCAAATTCAAGCACACGGTCGTAAACGGCATTTTCCATACCATCTGCCCATAGACCTGTCTGCTTAGCGTACTGCTCAACCAGTTTGATTTGATCTTCACTACGACCCGTTAGGCGTAAATAGTCGATGGTTTGCTCATCGATATAGAACATCGCAGCAGTCGCGCCATATTCAGGAGTCATATTAGAGATAGACGCACGGTCACCAACACTTAGTTGGCGAGCACCTTCACCGAAGAATTCAATATAGGTAGATACCACACCTGCATCACGTAAGAACTCAGTCATAGCAAGCACTAAATCCGTACCAGTAATGCCTTTTTGTAATTTTCCTGTTAACTTGACGCCAACATAATCAGGCAGGCGCATGTAAGATGGGTTGCCCAACATCACACTTTCGGCTTCAAGCCCGCCAACACCGATTGAGATGACACCTAACGCATCAACCATGGGTGTATGACTATCAGTACCGACCAAAGTATCAGCAAACGCAACTTCTTCACCCGCTTTATTTTGGACGACTTGGACGACTGGCGACATTTTTTCTAAGTTAATTTGGTGCATGATGCCGTTACCAGGTGGTACGACGTTCACGTTATCAAAGGCATACTGGCACCAGTTGATAAAGTGGAAACGGTCATCGTTACGGCGCTCTTCGATAGCACGGTTCTTCTCAAAAGCGTTTTCTTCAAAGCCTGCATGCTCGACCGCAAGCGAATGATCAACAATCAATTGTGTTGGTACGATAGGGTTCACTTTTGATGGGTCACCGCCTTGCTCGGCGATGGCATCACGTAGACCTGCCAAATCAACAAAAGCGGTCTGACCTAAAATATCATGACAAACGACGCGAGCAGGGTACCATGGAAAATCTAGGTCTTGCTTACCTTCGATATGCTGCTTAAGTGCATCGGTTAACTCTTCTGGTGGGCAACGGCGAACCAAGTTTTCACACAATACTTTTGAGCAGAACGGTAGCTTGTCATACGCGCCAGCTTCAATGTTCTCAATCGCTTCACGGGTATCAAAATAGTATAAATCAGTGCCAGGTAATGGCTTTTTAAATTGTTCATTCATGGGTTGTACTAGGGCATTGTCCATAAGTCACCTTTGGCTGTTAGCTGGTTGAAATTCAAAAATAATCGTTCTTTTAGCAAAATCATTAGTATTAGAAGTAGGCTTTGCTAAAAAATCTCGTTGAGAAGGCAGGTGTTATTAAGAAAAGGAAAGTAGATGTAGGGTACGCAAGGCACACCCTACAAATATTCTATATCAAGAAAAATTAACGCGCGCTCATATCTGGTACTGGACGCAAGTCTTCACCGATATATTCCGCACTTGGGCGAATGATACGGTTGTTAGCACGTTGCTCAAATACGTGTGCGGCCCAGCCAGTTAGACGTGAACACACAAAAATTGGCGTGAACAGTTTGGTTGGGATACCCATAAAGTGATAGGCAGAGGCATGGAAGAAATCAGCATTACAGAACAGTTTCTTTTCGCGCCACATTACTTCTTCACAGCGTACTGATACTGGGTATAGCACCTCATCACCAACATCGGCAGCCAATTTTTCAGCCCAGCCTTTAATGACGACGTTACGTGGATCTGATTCGCTATAGATAGCATGACCAAAGCCCATAATCTTATCTTTACGTGCCAGCATGCCCATCATCTCTTCTTCAGCTTCATCAGGTGAGCTAAAGCCTTCAATCATATCCATAGCCGCCTCATTAGCGCCGCCATGCAAATGACCGCGCAATGAGCCAATCGCGCCAGTAATACAAGAATGGATATCTGAAAGAGTAGACGCACAGACGCGCGCGGTAAAGGTTGAGGCATTAAACTCATGCTCTGCGTACAAGATTAAGGATACGTTCATAACCTTGGTATGCAACTCGTTTGGTTTTTCACCTTTGAGCAAATGTAAAAAGTGCCCACCAATCGTCTCATCATCAGTTTCCGTCTCAATACGCTCATTGTCATGTGTAAAGCGGTACCAGTAATTAATGATTGATGGGAATACTGCTAACATACGGTCGGTTTTATCGTTTTCTTGTGAAAAGTCAGTTTCCATCTCAAGGTTACCGAGCATAGAACAACCGGTACGCAATACATCCATCGGATGCGCATCGCTTGGAATACGCTCAAGCACATCTTTCAGTGCTTGTGGTAGACCGCGTAGTTTTTTCAGTTTGGCTTGGTAGGCATCAAGCTCACTTTGGGTTGGCAAGTTGCCATAAAGTAGCAAGTAGGCCACTTCTTCAAAAATGCATTTATCAGCCAACTCCGACACGTCATAACCGCGATAGGTCAAACCTGAGCCTGATTTTCCGACCGTTGATAGAGCTGTTTTACCTGCGACTTGACCGCGTAGACCTGCGCCTGAAAGTTCTTTCTGTGCTGCCATGATTAAATTCCTTTTGTTGGTAGCTTTTTTGGGTGGGACGATAGTAAAAATGAATAAATGAAATCAAATTCTAATGATTTTATTTATATCTTAATTGACTTATGTCTTACTTGTTGTCGGCAAATAATTTATCTAGTGTTTGCTCAAACTCATGATAGTTTAAGAAATCATAGAGCTCCATACGCGTCTGCATGGTATCAACGACTTTTTCTTGCGTACCATCAGACAAGATATGCTGATAAACGTTCAGCGCAGCTTTGTTCATTGCACGGAAGGCTGATAATGGATATAACACCATGTCTACGCCAACACTATGTAATTGTTCTGTGGTGTATAGGTCAGTTTGACCAAACTCAGTCATGTTTGCTAGTACTGGAATATCCAGTACATCCGTAAACTTACGGTACATCTCGATATCTGTTAATGCTTCAGCAAAGATCATATCAGCACCAGCTTCTTGGAAGGCAACAGCACGCTCAACGGCAGCATCAAGCCCTTCAACAGATAGGGCATCGGTACGCGCCATTATTACAAAGTCACTGTCAGTTTTGGCATCAAGAGCGGCTTTTAGACGATCAACCATCTCAGAGATACTAACAATTTCTTTATTAGGGCGATGGCCACAGCGCTTTTGGGCGACTTGGTCTTCGATATGTACCGCTGCAACTCCTGCTTTTTCCATTTTTCTAACGGTTTGGCTAATGTTGAATGCGCCACCAAAGCCGGTATCAATATCGACAAGCAATGGTGTATCAACCGCATCGGTAATACGGCGTGCATCTTCTAGAACATTATCAAGGCTGGTCATACCTAAGTCTGGGAGACCAAATGAGGCGTTCGCTACACCAGCACCAGAAAGATATAATGCTTGATGACCGACTTGGGTTGCCATCATTGCTGTATAAGCATTAATAGTACCGACTATCTGTAGCGGTTGGTTATTGTCATTATTTTGTTTCATGGCACTGCGAAAACGCGCGCCAGCTGATGATGAAGTCATTCGAGAATCCTTGCGTGGAGGGTTAGTCTTACTGTAGGGATAGTTAGATACTAACTATTATTTTTTCTTTCGTTTTTATATACTTAGTTAGATGTTCAGTTCAGCATTGTTCATTCTTAACCAGAACATCCGTTGCTATAACGAATTTTTATTAACTTAGAGTATACGCAATTATCCCTAGTTTGAAAGAGGTTATTACCAGTAGTGTATTAGCTTATATTAATAAATATTGTAGAAAAATTAATAGTATTCATATTTTGAATGATGATATCCATATTTTAATGATATATTCGCTTTACTATGCATATCAATAAACATAGTTGTTTTAATGCGGGCTAGGTTGTCATATTTAGTTACATTTATAATGGCCAATAAGCAGTGATACCAATACAGAAGAAGATCGAGCATATTATTAATTTTATCTTTTTGACAATAGAAAAAGCCCTGATAGCTAGCAGCTAAGAGGGCTTTTGGTTTTTTATTGCTTAATTAGGTTTTTGATAATATTTTAGCCAAGCAGACCAGCAAGGTTAGCTAAGAATAACAGGGCGACACCACCTAAGAAAAGTAAGCTTGTAATCGAATAAGCATTCATACCTGGCGATAGTTTTTGATGGTTTTTTACTAAAGAATAGTTCAACCAACCAAAAATAGGCGCTGATACAAAGGCGGATATCATAGCGAACTTCAACATAGCACCTAACTGTCCAGTAAAGAAAGTGATAATAACCAAACCCCCACCAATCGCATAAGTCGTCCAAAAAGCAATCTGCTTTTTATTAATCTCGCTCTCACCTTTTATTAACCGCCAGCACTCAGCATTGGCACGGCCATAACCATCCGCACAGGTAATGGTAGTACCAAACATGCACATAAAGGCGACGAAAGCGACTAGCAGTCTTGACCACTCACCAATCGTGGCTGTATACATATTAATTAGCTGATCAATATAAGCAACCCCTGCGGTTTGAATCTCTTGACCAGAGCCATACTGAACGAAAACACCTAACGATAAAAAGAATAACGCTAAAACAGCAGAAACCAAAAAGCCCACATTAAAATCAAGCAAACCTTGTTTATGAGTGGTGTTATCCGCTTTTCTCTTTGCAGATGTCCACATTGAGGTAATGGCAGCAAATTCAAGCGGCGCTGGCATCCAGCCCATGAGAGCCACAATAAATCCTAGAGTCGCTAAATTCCAAGGGGAGGCGGCGACAAAGTCAGGGGTCATCACCGTTGGCTTGCCAGCAGCAATAATGACCGCTAATACGGTTGCACTGACCAGAGCAATCATAATCCATTTAGTCACCCCATCGAGCAACTTATAGTGACCGGCAATCAGAAAGAACCAGCAAACAGCAACGATGATAATAGCCAAGCCAATACTGGACAGTCCTACAGAAGCGGGCAGCATAAAGCCCAATATCACTGCCGCAAGTAGGGTCACTGCACCTGTACTAATCACTGCGGATAGGATGGATAAAACAAAGTAGATCCATAGATACGCTTTTGAGCGCTTAGCATAACCAGCAATTAAACTCTCGCCAGTATCGTAGACATAATCTGTGCCAAAGCGAAAGAAAGGATACTTAAAGACGTTGGCTAAAATAATCATGATCGCTAACTGCCAGCCGTATATAGCGCCCGCCTGCGTTGATGAAATTAAATGCGAGCCACCAATGGCAGCAGTCGCCATCAAAATTCCTGGTCCAAAGATACGCCAGCTAAAGCCTTCTTGTTGAGCGTTAGCGCTACCGTCAGCTGTACTTGGGTTATTGAGTTGTTGAGTGGTCATGAATACCTCGAAATGGTTAAAACGGCAAATTATCACTTACCTGTGTCAGCTTGCCAATGATCAGTAGAAAAACGTTCTATCTCGGGCAGGCCAAAATATAAAACGATTCATATCGTATCGACTTTAGCACACCAATGCTCTTCAGGATAATGATTATTCTAGTTATTATTACTATTTGTTTGCATCGCCATTCTTGATAGTTATCATAATAAATAACTAATATCAAGCATTAGCATTGATTATTTTTTGGCGATTCTTTATACCACAATATGCAGCCGATATCTGATAATTTCAGACTATTCTTATAATTTACAGCTTTGACACAAATTTTTGCTGCCGATAAGTAATTCCGCGCCGCTCATAGACATGATAAATTGCGGTGAGCAGATTGGGTATCTTTGGGTGTACAAAATCTTTGAGAGTGTGTAGGTAAATAGGGGAGGTAACATTCTCATGAATCAAGCGCTGATAACTGATTTGTTCAGTACGTACTGTTTTGAGGCTGGCAGGCACTAAAGTAATACCCTCACCAGCAGCTACCAGACCAAGTGCTACTTGCAAATCGCTGACCTCAGTCGTCATCAGTGGCGTGATACCGTATTGCGCAAACAAGTGTAGTAAAGGTTCGGTGACAGGCTCATTACCTGGCGTGCCGTTTTTTCTGGTTTTTAAGGCGGTAGCGGTAGTAGACATTGGCAAATGAGTTTGGTGGTATAGAATCAAGCGATTATTCGCCAAATCAATCAGACGTTGTTCCTTGGTATGAGCAAGTGGGTGCGCTTTGGGCAATGCCACTAAATAGCGTTCATGGCGCAATAAAATCTGCTGTATCCACGCATCTTGATGAGCAAAGCGCCCAAAGCCGATGTCAATTTCACCTGATTTAAGCGCTTCAACTTGCTGGTAGGAGCTGATGTCTTTTAGATTAACCTCAATATCAGGACTCTGTTGTTTCAAAGACGCAATAATTTCGGGTAAATGTCCGTAGAGCACTGACGGTACAAAACCAATATTAAGTGCTGTACTTGGCGCTGATAAACGCTGGGTCATACTGGTAATAGTATTGAGCTCTGTTAATACGGCACTGACTTTGTCATAAAAGAATTGACCGGCTTCCGTTAATTGTAGGGGACGATGATAGCGATCAACCAATATCACATCCATATCAGTCTCAAGTTGCTTGAGCTGCCGACTAAGACTAGGCTGCGATAAGCCCGTTATCTCAGCTGCCGCACTAAAGCTTTTTAGATCAGCGATAGCAATAAAGGCATTAAGCTGCTTTAAATCCATGGTTTATAGTCCTATCACAGTCGCTTTATTTTTTGTCTTTAATTAGGTGCATAGTGTTATCTGTAAGGCTGGCATAGATTTTGCTACTTCGGCACCAAATTAATACTAGCAAACCAAATTATGCTTCAAAACTATTAATTAGCTAGCAAGACATTAATCAGATATCAGCATCATAACGTAATTCTAGCGGTCACTTAAGAATAATGACATAACTTGGTTTATTATCATATGAATGATTTAGATAACTATAATATAGAAAACAATATCTTAGACGATAACTTAAACAATAATAAATCAAATATCGAAAGAGGTTTACCTAAAAGTAATTATACGAAAACCAATAATAATAAAACCAGCGATATTTATGAGCGCTTTATTAATCGAGTTCAAAGCATCAATGGCTCTGGTTCTAATGGCAAAACTGACGAGAATAATCAAACCAGTCTCAATGACACATCTGTATACGAGCCTTTAAGTGATGAAGAGCTGCAGTTTGTTATAAGCCCTGAACAAACATTAGATATCAAAGAAACAAATACTATTACATCTGACGATGAAGATAACGCAATGGAGCTGTCTTTAGAAGATGATGCTACGTTTGACGATGCCATATTAGTATCAGCCACTGAGTCGAATATAGACTCAGATACCAAACAGATGGGCGTATTAAAAGGCAGGCAAGTCGGAAGTCTAAAGCTACTGATAATTGGTATTGTCTGCGGCTTATTACTCAGCGTACTTACTGCCATACTGTTAAACGCTACTGGCATTTTTGCGACCTTGAACGATTACCTAACTTCAAACAATTCGCAAAAAACAGAAACAAGTACAAGTGTGTCAACTGCCAGTGCTGAGCCAGAAAATAATGATGAGACAGTAGTTGAAGCCAATGATGTAAGTCTTGATAGTCTAAGTACAGAGGACTTGAGTTTGAATAATCGTAATGAGATAGTCGCTGGGGAAAAATCAATAGATGGAGATGAAAACGTTAAGTCTGAGTCAATTAATGACCCAAAACAAAATACGTCATCAAAAACAATCACAAAAAGTCCAGCACCCAAAAAAAATACTGAAAGCAAAGCTGAAAATATTAAGACTGATAACGCTAAAACTGAAACGGTCATTAGTTATGAAGATTTTGCAAAAGAGGCGCAGAGCACTTTATATCGAGAAGCCAACAACTAATCATTGAAAACTATAGTTAAGTTATAAGCGCTTAAAATAATTTATTGTAAACAATAACTTACGATATATAGTTAAAATATTTTCAAAAAAATAAAATCAATGCTATTTATTTATAAAAAAATAAGAAAGTAGATTAATAAAATACCAAATGTAAACAAAATAATTTAAATGAACTTTTGTAATTAAATTTATTTTTTTAATAAACAACTATTTTTGTCTAAAAAACGACTTATGATTAGAATACAGATAGCCATAAGTTGGTAACGTCTAAAGCTGACGAGTGTGCTAGTTTATTAGGATTAAACACGCCCTAATATTGAATGATAATCATTTAATATTAGGGCGCGTTTTTTTATATGCACATTATATTTTAAATGACCGTAGAAATACCCTGTACTTTATAAGGAATTAGTTTTTAATTTATTGAATAAATAGAAAATTGTTCATTAGTATGTCTATTATATCTTTTTGTAGAAATTAGTAATAAATAATTACGCTATATTTACATTCTGTATGCTTGCAAATACATTCGCTTTAACGAATACTAATTATTCTTTTAAGCTAAGGAGCAAGCTATGAATAAAATATTTAAAAAAGTTTGGAATAAGTCATTAGGATGTGTAGTCGTCGTATCTGAGAATGCTAGAAGTGCCGGCAAGACCAATTGCACTACTGGCAGTATTAGCCAAACGACTAGTCCATCTATTCATACATCCAACAATTCAACTAATTATCAAATACTTACCTTAAAGGCTTTAGTGCTTAGTATGGCGGCTATTAGCGCTACTGTCTGGGCAGATACTGGTTCCAATAATACAGACCCTAGTTTCAATGATTTAGATAAAAACAGTAGTGATGTGGACTTGGATGAAAACTCAATTCCTTTGTTCGGTACTGAAGTCGGTTTTGACAATGATGCATGGGGTAGATTTAGTAGTGCTGTAGGTAGTAGTAATACGGCATCAGGTGATGAAAGCAATGCTGTAGGTGGTAGCAATAAAGCATGGGGTTATGACAGCAGTGCAATAGGTAGTAATAATACAGCAACGACTTATGGGACCGTTGCACTAGGTAGTGGCAATACAGCATCAGGGGAATATAGCAATGCGGTGGGTAATTATAATAAAGCAGAGGGCTTTTGGAGCAGTGCGATGGGTCGTGCTAATCGTACATCAGCTGACTATAGCAGTGCAGTGGGTAACGAGAATACTGCTTCAGGTGAAAATAGTAGTGCGGTGGGTTATACAAATGAATCATCAGGACTTAATAGTAGTGCATTAGGTAATAGTAATAGAGCAGTAGGTGAAGAAAACAGCACTGCAGTGGGTTATAACAATACTGCAAGTGGTATGTTCAATAGCAGTGCGATAGGTTTCAGTAACGAAGCACAAGAGGAAAATAGCAGTGCAGTAGGCTATAGCAATCGTGCAGCAGGTTTTTTTAGTAGTGCCGTAGGTAGTAACAACAATGCATCAGGTGATTGGAGCAGTGCCGTAGGTCATAACAATGATGCAACAGGTCCCATGAGTAGTGCTATAGGTGATAGCAATACAGCAACGACTTATGGGACCGTTGCACTAGGTAGTGGCAATACAGCATCGGAGGAATATAGCAGTGCAGTGGGTAATGGTAATAGCGCAGAGGGCGGTTGGAGCAATGCGCTAGGTCGTGCTAATCGTACATCTGGATATTATAGCAGTGCAGTGGGTAACAAGAATACTGCTTCAGGTGAAAATAGTAGTGCGATGGGTTCTGAAAATAAAGCATCAGGTGATAATAGCAGTGCACTGGGGGCTAATAATACAGCATCGGGTGAAAAAAGCAGTGCGATGGGTCGCTCTAATACGGCATCGGGTAGATTTAGCAGTGCGATAGGTTTCAATAATGAAGTATCGAATGACTTTAGCAATGCAATAGGAGCTGCTAATAAGGCATCAGCACGTAATAGCAGTGCGATAGGAGTTAGTAATATAGCACTAGGTGTTGATAGCAGTGCGCTGGGTCGCTCTAATACTGCATCAGGTATTGTTAGCAGTGCAGTAGGTGTTTCCAATAAAGCTTCAGGTATTGGTAGTAGTGCGATGGGTCGTTCTAATACTGCATCAGATAATGGAAGTAGTGCGCTAGGTTCTGAAAATAAAGCGACGAGTAATAATAGCAGTGCATTAGGTCGTCTTAATATTGCAGAAGGTGATAATAGTAGTGCGGTGGGTTTTAGCAACAGAGCATCGGGTGAAAATAGTAGTGTGTTGGGTTATGGTAATAGCGCAAGTGGCCTTTTTAGCAGTGCAGTGGGTAGTGATAATCATGCAGAAGGCAGTGAGAGTAGTGCGGTAGGTTTTGGCAATATGACCCAGGGTAATGAGAGCAATGCAATAGGTAGATATAATTATGCAGAGGGTAATTATACTACTGCTATGGGTAATAACAATAATGCATCCGCTAATAATAGCAGTGCAGTGGGTTCTGGAAATGCAGCAAGAGGTACTGATAGTAGTGCAATAGGTAATTATAATTTCATAGAGGGTGATAATAGTAGTGCGGTAGGTGTTAGCAATGTAGCAATGGGTACTGATAGTAGTGCGGTGGGTTATAACAATCACGCAGGAAGTTTTGAGACTAGTACAGTGGGTGCTAGTGCGGTAGGGGTTAATAATAAAGCGACAGGTGATAATAGCAGTGCATTAGGTCGTAGTAATACGGCATCAGGTAATGTCAGTAGTGCTGTAGGTTATAACAACACAGCATCTGGTAACTTTAGCAGTGCGATGGGGCGTGGTAATACTGCATCAAGCGGCTATAGCAGTGCGCTAGGGTTCAATAACATCGCATCAGGTGGACGTAGCAGCGCGGTAGGTTATAGTAATACTGCATCAGGAGTAAACAGCAGTGCATTAGGTCGTGGCAATACGGCATCGGGTACTGTTAGTAGTGCAGTGGGTTATAATAATAGAGCATTAGGCTATAGCAACGCTGTAGGTTTGAACAATACAGCATCAAGTGCAAACAGTAGTGCATTAGGTGTTAGTAATACTGCATCAGGTATAGGTAGCAGTGCTATAGGTGCTGTTAATACCGCATCAGCTTATCACTCTAGCGCATTAGGTCATAGCAATACGACATCGGGTGAATATAGCAGTGCAATCGGTTATAGCAATACTGCAAACGGTATAATTAATAACACTGCAGTAGGTTATAACAATATTGCAGGTGGTCTCTATAATAGCAGTGCAGTAGGTGATAGCAATGAAGCAATAGGATATTTTAGTAGTGCACTAGGTAGTAGCAATAATGCATTAGGTGACTATGGCAGTGCAGTAGGTTATAACAATACTGCACGTGGTGCTTTAAGCAGTGCGATAGGTGATAGCAATACAGCGACAACTTTTGGGACCAGTGCCGTAGGTAGCGGTAATACTGCATCGGGAGAATATAGTAGTGCAGTAGGTAATGGCAATAATGCATTAGGTGACTATAGCAGTGCAGTAGGTTCTGAAAATACAGCATCAGTTGAAGACAGCAGTGCAGTAGGTCGTTCCAATACGGCATCAGGTAATGCAAGTAGTGCGGTGGGTTATAACAACACAGCGTCCGGTATTTTTAGTGGCGTATTCGGAAGCAATAGCCAAGCTACAGCAGCACGTGCGACCGCTATTGGTCATAATTCGCTTGCAAATGAGATAGATACCATTTCAGTTGGCCGTGCGGGTGCGGAAAAGCGGATCACCAACGTTGCTGATCCACAAAACGCTTATGATGCTGCAAATAAACGTTATGTCGATGATCAGATATTGGTCATACAACAGAGCTTTACAGCGCGTGCGCAGCCTAAATTCATTGAAGATGATAGCGATATGGCTGCAGAAACATTTGCCATTGGCAATAACGCAAGAATGATGTCTGTCAGTCTTAATGATGTAGATGCCAATGATTTAGCAGTACAAGGTCAAGGTGAGCAATCTATTGCCATTGGTGATGGTGCAGAAGCAAACGGTGTGCAATCCATTAGTATTGGTACTGGCAATAAAGTTACTGGAAATCACTCTGGTGCGATTGGTGACCCAAGTATCATTAATAGCAATAACAGTTACATTGTTGGTAACGACAATAATGTGTCTGGCGATAATACTTTTGTGCTGGGCAACAATGTCAATACTTCAGCTCAAAATGTGGTGGTATTGGGTAATGACTCTAGCTCTGATCGTGACAATACGGTGTCGGTTGGTTCTGCTACTAGCCAACGTCAAATCATCAATGTCGCTGCTGGTACCGCTGATACTGATGCCGTAAATGTGAGTCAAATGCAAACTGCGGAAACGCGCGCTATTGAAACCTCTAACGCCTATACTGATACTGGTATAGCTACTTTGAATAATACATTCCGTAATTACGAATATGAAAATGACAGACGTTTTCGGGAGGTCGACGAGCGTTTTGATCGTCAAGGTGCGATGAGTGCCGCTATGTTAAATATGGCCACTAGTACATCAGGTCTATCAGGTAAAAACCGTATAGGTGTAGGCGCAGGTTTTCAGGGGTCTGAACAAGCAGTTTCATTAGGTTATCAACGTGTAATACATCCCAATGCTAGCGTTAGTGTTGGTGGCGCTTTTACCAAAGATGAAACATCTGGTGGTGTAGGTTTGGGTTATAGCTGGTAAGGATTAATTAAGCACAAACAAGGGATATTTATTTATCCCTTGTTTTTTTTAATATAAAACAGTCTATTTAACATAATATACATTATGCGAAAACAAACCAATGGTCTTAAGAGCTGAGCGCATAATGTTTTATCTAGTACTATTTGCAAATCTTGCCATTCATTTCTATAAAAATTTATTCAATACTTAAAATTCTACATTATTTATATCAGTATTTAATATCGATACCAGCTAACGACAGTTTTTAAGTAAATGTTCTCTTAAAGATGTGCCGTCCTCATCTAAGATTACATCTGCCACTTGGCAAGCCGCTTTATTATCGATGCTATCACACGACAACTCATAATAAACATCATTGCCTTGCGCTAAGCTGACTTGAACCAATCCTGTTGTGGTCACTGAAAACTTCTTATCTTGTGCATAGTCAGGATCTTGGGAACTCCACAACACGTCATAACCAATATGACAGGACACTTGCTCTTTATCAAAGTAATCTTGCTCAAGCTGCATTGCTTCTTGTAGCTCTTGACTGCCATATTGTTGCAGCACAACCGGATAATCTTGACCTTGATTATTCACATCCTGCTGGTACATTTTGGCAATAGTATTAACTTTCATGGCAAAAACCATCTGTAACGGCTCTGTTAGATTAGCGACAGCCGTCATAGCAGAAAACCCTATTATTAACATTATTATAGAAAATATCGTTTTTTGCATGGTGTCCTCCATGAACTATGACATTTTAAGTGTTAAATTCATTAAAACACATATAAACTATCATTTGACTGCATAATTGTTTAGTATTTATATTGGTTTAATTCCACTCTAATTCCATTTTTATTTAAGCAGTAAGCTACGATAAGGATATTGTTATGATGCCGTCATCTTGTTTGCATATCTCTCAGTCTTATCTTTATAAACTATCAATCGCTGCATGTTTTACTTCAATACTGATTGCCACTGGTTGCCAATCTTCTGCCGAGTCCAGCACGACCGCTTCCAATCAACCAAATGGCAACTCATCGACACCAGTTGTCTCAGATATCAGTCAACAAACCCTTAGGCAGCAAGCGTTACGTATACAACGTGCACTCGCTAATAATGATTTTGCAAGAATCACCAATGATATCCATCCAACACGTGGCATTCGCTTCTCAATGTACGCCTATGTGCGTCCTGAAGCTGATAAAGTCTTTAATCGTGAGCAATATGCAAAGTATCTACAGCAGTCCAAAATTCGCTTCACTTGGGGCGAACTTGACGGTACTGGTGACCTATTGGTTACTCCATTACCAGAATATTTAAATACTTGGGTTGCGGCGCAAGAATATAATAATAGCGCCATCAGTATCAATGAATTCCGCCAAACAGGTGGTATGATTAATAACTTAAGAGATGTCTATCAAAACTCAGATGTGGTTGAGTTCTATTATAAAGGGTCAGATGTATACGATGGCATGGACTGGCGCATCATGCGTTTAGTGTTTGATGACTATCAAGGCAAGCGCTATCTGGTGGCCATTATTAATGATCGGTGGACAGTTTAAGTAAAACATAAGTATATGATTTAATAGTTAAATTTCATTGAAAAAGGGCGATGCGTCATATGTGATGCACTACCCTTTTCGTTTATAATTATCCGATATCCGATATCCGATATCCGATGCGCTGGGCGCACCCTACAAAAATTTTTGTTTCTTGTTATGACTATATGCTCATATTTTGATATAAATCACATGGGCGTCTGGCGAAAGAATTTCACCATAATCTCATAAATTTCAGGATAAGCATTAACCAGCTTTTGCGGAGTCTCAAAAAACACTTCGCTAAGCACCGCAAAGAACTCAGCGGGATTGGTCGCACCGTAACGATCCAAGCCTGATTTGCGATGGGTTTGGAAGTCTTCAAAATCTCGGCTCATAATTTCAGTCCAACGCTCAGGATCCATGTCAGGTTGCAGTGGCGGAAAGCCATTAGCGCGACCATTTAGCATATCGAGCTTATGCACAAACTCATGAATGACGACGTTATGACCATCACGCTCGCCTGAGTGCTTGGCATCCTTCCATGACAGTATCACAGGCCCGCGCTGCCAAGCCTCACCGCTACGATGTTGAGTTCCCTCATGCACAATACCGAACTCATCTACTGTTTTGCTTTCGCTTTTATATGAACCAGGATAGATAATGACTGACGACCAGCCAGCGTACCATTCAAGTCCTAAATTTAAGATAGGTAAACAAGCTTGCAAGGCAATAGACTGCCTAACAGCATCTGTAATCTCAAAACCCTGAGCACCGTTAATAGATTTGTCGTCCAAAAACAATGTCGCCAGCTCAAACAAACGAGACATCTCATCCTTGTTTAGCCTATCAAGTATGATAATACGCTCGGCAGCTTGCATCCAATCCGCATCAGTAAATTCACTGTTGTCCAATATATGCTGCTCGCGCCAGTCTTTTATCATGCTAAACATATTGGCTTTCCTTAATATTTCCAGTAATGAAACTACTATTTCTAGTCATGGTATAAGTTAATGGCTAAATGACATTAATGACTTAAACACTATCTATCGCGTCAATCGAAACTGTTATTAGTGATAAGAGCTAAGTTACCCTCACCGTTCTTTTCCATATAGTGCTGACCATAACGAATAAACTCAATATAATTATTAGATAAAGGTTGGATATTGCTCTTATCTAACTCTTCTTTATAATCCGCTATCGAGCCTTGTATCCATTCCCCTTCATTGGTACTGCTAAATGCATATGCTGAACTACACATTACTACCGTATTGCACTTGATTATATTGGCTTCATTTTTAAGTTCTTTCAGAGAGTTAATGACATAGGCCTGAATACGTTTGGGTTTAATCGGCTCGTAGCTCGGATCAATGAAAAGTATCTCAAGTTTTAGATGCGCCATCATATAGCTTACTATCAGTAGCTCAAAGCTATGTATGCACTACAGTGAATATTGCTAAACTTAATCTTATATTGTTATACTCAAATCGTTCATATTTATTAATGTTACTGTACAAGAATTAAAAATATTAATATAGCTCTTTAATTGCCATAAATGTGAATGTATTCCTAGGGAGAGGTTCAATGACACTAACGATCGATCTGAATTCAGATATGGGAGAAGGGTTTGGTGCTTGGTCGGTTGGCGACGGGGTCGATCCCGATATTATGCCATTTATCAGCTCCGCCAATATTGCAGCAGGCTTTCATGCTGGAGACCCTTCCATCATGATTGAGACGTTGCGTTTGGCATCGCGCCATGGAGTATGCATTGGTGTACATCCAGGATTTCGTGATTTGGTAGGATTCGGACGCCGCCATATTTCGGCGCCCGCCGATGAACTGGTGAATGACGCTCTGTACCAACTGGGTGCTCTGCGTGAACTTGCTCACCTTGAAGGCCTCAAGATGCATCATTTCAAACTGCATGGCGCGTTATTCATGCATGCAGCACGAGATAAGGAGTTTGCCGAAAAGCTAACATCTGCTCTGGCAATTGTCGCTCCTGACTTATATATTTATTGCCTAGCCGACTCAGCCATTGATAATGCGGCAAAAAGCGTTGGGTTACAGAGAATTCATGAGTTTTACGCGGATCGTGATTACGACGATGAAGGAAACATTGTATTCGTGCGCAAGGTCAATCGCCTTGATCCTGAGATGGTGGCAAAAAAAGTGTTACTTGCCTGCCAAGACAACGAGGTAGAGGCGGTTAGCGGCAAACTAATAAAGGTTAAATTCGACTCTATATGTATTCACAGCGATACTCCGGGTGCCCTTTCGTTGATTAAGGCTGTACGAATAGCTCTTGATAACGCCGGTATCAAGGTAGCGGCTCCTTAACTCAACTATTATTTCAGTTGAGCGCTTGAACGAGTGCAATAAGTGCAATAAAAACAACGATAATTTCAAGGAAGATAATTATGAGAAATTTTGAAATTGAAGAATTGACTATCACTGATATGCAGACGCATCTCAAAAATGGATCGCTAACTGTACGTGGTTTGGTTGAAGCGTACCTTGAACGAATCGAAACAATTGATAGATCTGGTCCTACTCTAAATTCTATCATTACTATTAATCCAATCGCGCTGGATGAAGCCGATCGCCTTGACTCACATTTCGCAAAGACAGGCGAATTTGTTGGTGCATTACACGGCGTGCCGGTGCTAGTAAAAGATCAGATAGAAACCAAGGATATGATGACTACCTTTGGTTCGATAGCTCAGGACGGCTATCACCCGAAGGACGACGCAACCGTTATCAAAAAGCTGAAAGCAGCAGGCGCCATTATCCTTGCCAAGACAGTATTGCCAGATTTTGCAACATCATGGTTCGGATTCTGCTCAAAACAGGGCGAAACAAAGAATCCATATGTTTTGTCACATGATCCAGGTGGCTCCAGTAGTGGCACAGCTGCTGGGATCGCTGCGAACCTAGGGCTGGTCGGAGTAGGCGAAGATACCGGTGGATCTATACGCTTGCCAGCCAGTTTTACAAATCTTGTTGGTGTCCGTGTCACACCAGGCCTGATAAGTCGTGACGGCACATCACCCCTTGTGGTGTTTCAGGACACAGCAGGACCGATGGCGCGTACTGTTACGGATGCTGCACTCCTTCTGGATGCGATGGTGGGCTATGATCCCGCCGATGAATATACTACCGCAGCGAGTATTGCCAATCATCAAGGCAGCTACGCGGATGCAATGGATATTAACAGTCTCAAAAATGCGCGTCTGGGAGTTGTGCGCAACGCTTATGGACCAAACGATAATACTGAATCGGCAGAAGTTAATCAGATTATTGACTCAGCACTTGAACAAGCAAAGAGCGCTGGCGCTGTACTAATTGACGTTGAAATTCCAGATATGATGGAACACATTACTGAAACCTCCTTGTATGGTTCACACTCGCGGCATGACATTAATGAATTTTTAGCCTCACGTGAAAACATGCCAACCAAAAGCCTTGAAGAAATCAAAGAAAACGGTACGTTCCACCCAGTGCTGGATCTTTTGATTGATATCTTTGAAGGACCGGTAAATCCAGAAGATGAGCCTGACTATTTTCGAAAGCTTGCCGCTCGTGATAACTTCCAGCGCTTAGTTGCTGGAATCGTTGCGAAAAACAACTTGGATGCGTTAGTGTTTCCCTGCATTCAAATTCTTCCGCCATCAAAACAGGATATCCGTGACGGCAAGCATCAAGTACTAACGTTCCCAACCAATACTTTGATTGCTTCGCAGACTTGGATGCCATCGATTTGCCTACCTGCTGGATTCAGTGAAAATGGCTTACCCGTGGGTATGGAGCTGGTTGTTTTGCCATATCACGAGCCAGATTTGTTCCGGCTAGGTTACGCATTTGAACAGGCCAATAATGTACGTCGTACCCCTACATATTTATGATTTTTTAATTTCGAGATTCGCCTTAACGGCTAAAGATATAGGCGTTAAGGCGATAAAAATAGATACCTTTACCTTTGGTGCGTGCCAGCACGTCCGCTAATGTATCACCATCAACACCTGTTAAGCTTCACCTCTTAACCCTCTAACGACAACATATTCATAATAAGCTTAATCAACGTCTCTTTTTGATTGGGGTCAGATTCAGCGACCAGTAACGTTAATGCCGCAAGACCAGTATTATTAATGACCATGTCACCTTTGTCATTGAGCAGTCGATTATTACGATGCAAAAAATCCACGAATAAAAAAGCACCGCTGCGTTTATTACCATCGGTGAAAGGATGATTTTTTACCATAAAGTATAATAAGTGCGCCGCTTTACTCTCTATAGTCGGATAAGCAGGCTCGCCAAATACGGTTTGCTCTAAATTACCAAGCACACTATCCAGTCCGTCACCGCGAGGCTTGGCAAATAGCTCAGTCGCCTCTCTCCTTGCTATAAGCTGTGACTTTAGATTGTTCAAATTTGCCATAGCGTCATCGGTACTAGGCAGTACCCCGCCATCCTGCCCTGCTGGATCATCGAGCAACCCTTCATCATAGCGTTGTAGCCATAAAAATGTCTGCGTATAACGGCTGATAATCTCAATCAAGCCGCGCCCTTCATCAGTATTTAGGTCAGGGCTTTTTGCTGTTTTTTCAATTAAGCGCAAAGCTTGTTGTAATTCGCTTGAGTTTTTATCAAGTCGTTGTTGATTAAGAGTGTAACCTTGTACTAAATATTCGCGTAAGCGCTGGGTTGCCCAAATGCGAAACTGGGTGCCGCGCTGTGACTTTACCCGATAGCCAACTGAGATAATAACGTCAAGATTGTAGTGCTCAACCTGATAAGTTTTACCATCTGCAGCAGTTGTCGCAAATTTTGCGACAACTGCTTCTTTATCTAACTCCCTCTCTTTAAATACATTATTAATATGCTTACCTAATGTTTTTATATCACGATCAAAAAGCGATGATAGCTGCTGTCGATTAAGCCATACACTTTCATTTTCAAGATGCACTTGGATTTCAGCTTGTCCATCCGAACTCTCATATATCTCTATGGTTGAGGTGTTGGTATTCATAGTATCGATAATGTTCATTCTATTCCTTCTTTAATCTTCAATTACTATACGTATTGAACTTTCGTGTACTAATGTAGATAGCATAACTGTAATGTATAACACTAGATTTATTTTAAAAATCAGCTCTATATTTGTGTCTTATCGTAGCTCTGGCAACCTTAAAATATCAAACACTTATTGTGCATTGGCTTATAGACACGGTATAGTAAATATAAGACACAGGCTATATATTGGACGTATTGCCACACTAGTCTGCCTATCATAGCCAGTTTACTTATCATAACAATAACTTTACCAAGGATGCGTGAGGTATTTATGAATAAAGAAGCGACTCAGTCCCAAGCCCAAAACCAATCTCAAAACCAAAACGACGGAAATGCTGAAAACCAAAATCAGACGCAAGCATCAACAGCTAGCAAACCTGCTACCAAGCCCAGTTCTGCAAACCCTACAAAAGATGTAACAACGAAGTCTAAAGAAAAGCCAAAATGCTTCGATGAATTAAAGAGCAGTAAAGACCAGTACCGTCCGGTAGCACAGGCAGTTGGTGACTGGCTAGATGATATCAGTATTGATGGTCTCAATCATTTAAATGAGCAAGCCGAAAATATCTTTTACCGAAAAGGCGTTACCTTCACCGTCTATAGCGATGCCAAAAACATCGAGCGGATGATTCCGTTTGATATTATCCCGCGCATCATTGCTGCAAGTGAGTGGCAACAGATTGAAGCTGGTTGTAAGCAGCGTATCACCGCTTTAAATGCTTTTTTGCACGATATTTATCATGATCAAGCTATCATGAAAGAAGGCATCGTCCCTGACGCTTATGTCTATGCTAGCGGTTGTTATGAGCCATGGATGATGGGTATTGAGCTAGACAAACCTATCTACTCACATATCAGTGGTATTGACCTTATTCGTGATGAGAGCGGCCGATTTTGCGTATTGGAGGACAACCTACGTACGCCCTCTGGTGTCTCTTATATGCTTGAGAGCCGCAATATATCAGAGACACTGCTGTCCGATTTGTTTGCGCATACTCCGATTTTAGGCGTTAGCGATTACCCGCAACGCCTCAAAGCCTGTCTTGCCAGCTCAACGAGCAAATACGACCCACAAATCGTCATATTGACGCCTGGACGCTTCAACAGTGCTTATTATGAGCATGCCTTTTTGGCACATGAGATGAATGTACCCTTAGTACATGGTTATGATTTGGTGGTTGAGGATAGCAAAGTCTATATGCAAGGCATTCGCGGTAAAGTACAAGTTGATATCATTTATCGCCGTATCGACGACCCTTATATCGACCCATTAGCATTTCGCTCAGACTCTATCTTAGGCGTGTCAGGGCTAATGAGTGCCTACCGCGCAGGCAATGTGGTGGTCGTCAATGCCCCAGGCACTGGCGTCGCTGATGACAAGAGCTTATACCCGTTCGTACCCGATATGATTGAGTTTTACCTAGGCGAGAAGCCTCTCTTGCCTAATATCGAAACCTTTCAATGCCGCAAACCTGATGAATTAGAATATGTGCTGAGCAACTTAGACAAACTGGTCGTCAAAGAAACACAAGGTTCTGGTGGTTACGGGATGCTTATTGGACCGACCTCCACCAAGCAAGAAATTAGCGACTATCGTAAGCGTCTGCTTGACAACCCAGCAGGATTTATAGCTCAGCCGACTATCTCACTGTCTACCAACCCTACCGCTGTAAGCGATGGTATCGCACCGCGTCATATCGATTTACGCCCCTTTGTCCTTAGTCATGGTGACAGCTCTGTGGACATCGTCCCCGGCGGCTTAACCCGCGTGGCAATGGTTGAAGGCTCATTAGTCGTCAACTCATCTCAAGGCGGCGGCATTAAGGATACATGGGTCATTGACGATAGCAATTTGAAACCGTCAGCTAAGCACGAGGCCAATCAAACGATTAAAGGCGATAGCCAAGCTAATGCTTATCATGCCAATTATCATAATCCTGCACAGCCGCTCGAAGCCGGATATGAGAGCTTCGATGATGCGCCTATGATATTGCTACTGTCTACTGCCAATCATCTGATCTGGCTCGGTAGATATAGCGAGCGGCTCTATTGCTACGACAATATCATGAAGCATCTGATCAAAGGCGATCTTAAAAAGTCACAACTAAAGCATTTAATTAGCTGCTTAGGCTTTGAAGCTGACCCTAACGATTCATTAAAACCTATCACTGCACAAATGCTACGAGACTTGGCACAAAACAAAATCCCTAACGTGGTTCAGTCCATCGAGACCAATGTACAAGAAGCCAAAGGCGTCATCGGTGAAGATGCCGCTGAGCTGTATAACTTAATCAAACGTCTATCAGGTGCAGGCACGTATCGGGCGGCCACACTGCAACTACACGCCTGCAACGCGGCTATGGCGCAAGAGCATCCAACCGTGACCTGCTTTTGGCAATTGGGACGCCTGTTTGAGCGGCTCGAACGCGCAGTGTTGTTAGACGAAGATGCGACAGAAATCAGTCTTGAATTTAAATATTGGATCAGTGAGTTACCAGAGAACACACGCTGGCGTGAGCTTACGCGCTTGACCAATCAGATGATTAAATCAAAACAACTGTGTGACTTTAAGCTCATTAGCCGAGAGTTCAGTATTATCCTTCAGCAAGGAGTCTGATACGGCAGGATTTTGCTTAGTTAACTATCAGTAACTATCATTTGCTCAATCATTAGCAAGTGCGCGTCCAGATAATCAAGACAGTAGATAAAACAAAGGATGACGTTATGAAACTTCAAATCAGCCATCAGACCAACTACTATTATGGCGAGCTGGCCCAGCGCAGCGTACAGTATATACGTATGACACCGATGCAACTGCCGCATCAAATCATTCATCAGTGGGATGTCATGCTACCCAAAGTTGCCACCAGTCAAAAGGACGGCTTTGGTAACGACTGGCTCACGCTTAGCCGTAACGAGGCACATAATAATTTACAGATGCAGGCATCAGGCATCGTTGAGATTAATACCGATACTGAGCGACTAGAGGATATGGATAACGTTCCCTACTTGCTCTTTACCGTACAAAGCCCCTTAACCAAGTGCTCAGAGGCAATGCGTACATTTGCAGCGCCTTATCTAAAAAACCCGACGCATGACAGTTTAAAAGCGATGGCGGCCGAGCTCTTAACGAAGATGCCCTATATAAAAGATACTACTCATGTCGGTACAACCGCAGCCGAAGCCTTTGCAATCGGCGCTGGCGTGTGCCAAGACCATACCCATGTGTTTGTGGGCTGCTGCCGTGATCAGCACATACCGGCGCGTTATGTATCGGGCTATTTGTATGACGATACTGAGAACCACATGGCAAGTCATGCTTGGGCTGAGGTATGGCTGGACGGCTACTGGTATACCTTTGATATCTCAAATCAGCTGTTTCAGCCAAGCTCTCATGTATATGTCGCTATTGGTCGCGATTACTTAGACGCAGCTCCTGTGCGCGGCGTACGCATGGGTGGTGGTTATGAGAATCTATACAGTCAAGTACTAGTGACACGCTTATCGTAATGGCAGATTTTATGCAATTATATTTATTAGGAATATCTCATGACTTATTGTGCGGCTATCCGCCTCAAAGAAGGGATGGTTTTTGCCAGTGACACCCGTACCAATGCAGGCGTGGACCACATATCAACCTTTAGAAAGCTGTATCAATATGGCGTTGAGAGTGAGCGTTTTATGGTGCTACAAACAGCTGGTAGCCTTGCGACCTCGCAGGCTGTATTCAACAAATTACAGAGCGATATTAATTTGCGCTCCGAGCACAGCTTACATGCCGTCTCTTCATTATTTGACGGCGCGCAAATGGTTGGTGAGTGTATGCGTAACGTCATGACCAATGCACAAAGAGTTGCTAATGATAATAGTAGCGGCACTTTTAACAGCTCGTTTTTATTAGGTGGTCAAATAAAGGGGCAACCGCCTGAGCTGTATATGATTTACCCTGAAGGCAACTGTATTAGAGCGACTCAAGATACGCCATTTTTTCAGCTTGGTGAAAGCAAATACGGCAAGCCCATTCTTGATCGGTCAGTGAAATACGATACTGGGGTTAATCATGCTGCTCAGGCATTAATGTTATCATTTGATTCAACCATTCACTCCAACCTGTCTGTCGGTATGCCAATAGACTTTGTGATTTACCAAAATGATAGTCTCACGCTACCAAAAGGTCGCCGTATCGAGGAAGACGACGAATACTTTAAAACCATTAGTCGTCAGTGGTTAGAAGCGCTGCGTAATACGTTAGTTGAATTACCTGCCTGCCCTGATAATTATTGGGAGTAAAGGGCTTTCTCAATGTTGAGCTTGATTTGATTGAAGTTACTCTGGAAACTCTCACTACATCAATAAAAAAGGCGCGGTTCGGCTGGTCTTTGATTTTGCCACTTCATCAGGTGTGCCTTGAGCGACTATCTGTCCGCCCTCATCCCCTGCCCCTGGACCAATATCGATAATCCAATCACTATTGCTGGCCACTTGCATATCATGCTCAACCATAATGACCGTATTACCTGCATCGACGAGTCCATTTAATTGTGTCATCAGCATCGATACGTCTGCTGGATGGAGACCAGTGGTCGGTTCATCCAGTATATAGAGTGTATCGCCTCGTTGCGTGCGTTGCAGCTCAGTGGCTAACTTGATGCGTTGGGCTTCACCACCTGATAGTTCAGTCGCTGGCTGACCCAGACGCAGATAACCAAGGCCGACTTGTAGTAACGCATCTAATGCGCGCAAAATAGACGCTTCATCGACAAAGAACTCATAAGCCGCTTCCACCGTTAGATTTAGCACTTCAGCGATGTTTTTATCTCGATAAGTGATCGCCAGCGTGTCATCATCGTAGCGTTGACCATGGCAGACTTGGCAAGGAGCATAGACACTAGGCAGGAACAACAGCTCAACGCTGACAAAACCTAAACCCTCACAATTTGGACAACGGCCTTTGACCGTATTAAATGAGAAGCGACCCGCATCATAACCGCGCGCTTTTGCCTGCTCAGTTGCTGCAAATAATTTACGAACATTATCAAACAGCCCGGTATAGGTCGCAAGGTTTGAGCGCGGTGTACGACCAATGGCTTTTTGATCGATATTAATGAGGCGGCTCACTTTATCCATGCCAGCAATAATTTTGCCATTCGTAACCGTTTCAAACTCTTGCTCAAGTAAATCCGCTTCGCCCGTTGGTGCATCCACGTGGGCTTTTTGTCCTAACGCTTCATTGACCAGCTCAACCAACGCCTGACTCACAAGACTTGATTTACCCGAACCAGATACGCCAGTGACGCTGGTCATAATGCCTAGCGGAAACTCAATACTTAACCCTTGGATATTATTGCGTTCAACATCAGCCAGCTTTAGCCACGCTGTTGGCTGTCTTAGTGATAGTGTAGATAGCTGATTTGTCGTTGAATCCACCGAATCAGTATCAGTAAGTAGATATTGAGCCGTTTGTGAGTGAGCGACATTACGCAACCCCTCTATAGGACCGCTGTATACAATCTCACCACCATGCGTGCCAGCCTTTGGCCCCACATCCACTACCCAATCAGCATGCCGGATGACACTGACATCGTGTTCAACGACAAACACTGAATTACCAGCGGCGATGAGTTCATCCAATGCCCTCAATAGCGCCTGTGTATCAGCAGGATGCAAACCCGCGGATGGCTCATCAAGTACATATACCACGCCAAACAGCTGCGAGCGTATTTGGGTCGCTAGACGCAAGCGTTGTAGCTCACCTGGCGACAAAGTCGGTGTCGTACGTTCAAGTGATAAGTAGCCCAATCCCAGTCTCGTTAATGCCTCGACACGAGTGAGAATATCACTGGCGATACGCTGAGTAACAATGGCTTTTTCGCGGTTTGGTGTCTCATTAACGACCTTGGTGCGAGCCGTCTTTTCAAGTTTAAGCGCTAGCTCGGTTAAAGTTAGTTGCGATAGCTCACCAATATCCAGACCTGCAAACTTAACCGATAGAGACTCTTTTTTTAGCTTCTTCCCATGGCACTCAGGACACTCAGATATTTGCATAAATTGCGAAACGCGCTTTTTGGTGCGCGGGCTTTGGGTATTGGCAAACGAGTGTAATATGAAGTTTTTTGCACTGGTAAAGGTGCCCATATAGTTTGGCTTTTCGCCTTTCTCAATCGCTATGCGAGTTTGTTCAGTATTATATTCAGGATAGACAGGCACCGTCGGCGTCTCATCAGTGAACAGAATCCAGTCGCGAGCTTTCTTCGGCAGCTTATTCCAAGGAGTGTCGATATCGTAGCCAAGTGTCGTCAATATACGACTGAGGTTTTGACCTTGCCAAGCTGGCGGCCATGCAGAAATAGCACGCTCACGAATGCTCTTAGTCGCATCAGGCACCATCAGCTCTTCGGTGACTTCAAACACACGACCAATACCCGAGCACGTTGGGCACGCCCCTTCTGGCGTATTAGGCGAAAACGCATCGGCGTATAGTATCTCTTGATCTGCTGGGTACTCGCCAGCTCGTGAGTACAGCATACGCAGGCCGTTCGATACGGTCGTGACACTACCAACGGATGAGCGTACGGACGGCGTACCTCGTTGCTGCTGTAATGCAACCGCAGGTGGCAACCCTTCTATCGCATCGACATCCGGCTCATCAACTTGATCTATCAAACGCCGCGCATAAGGCGACACAGAATCAAGATAACGGCGTTGTGACTCAGCAAATAAAGTGCCAAAGGCTAAGGATGATTTACCGGAACCTGATATCCCCGTAAAGACTACTAGCGCATTACGCGGTAAATCAACATTGATGTTTTTTAAATTATGGACACGTGCGCCCCGTACCTGTATGCGATTATTAGGATTATTTAGGTTGTTTGTAATTTCTAAGCTAGTATCAGGGTTGGTTTTATTCTTATTGTTTTTAGAGGTCATAAAGTCGTTTTTCCTGTTAATACACGTTTTAATTTTGAGTGTTTTTCGCTGTGTCTATCACACCAGTCAGCCATTGCAAAAGAGTCTAACATGTTCAAATAGGTACTATAGCTAGGCTTACGTATCCTTGCATAGAGAGACAAAACGATAACTTTATACTGTATTGCGCAAGTCATTTAATGCTATTTATGAATAGACTTTCTTCCCAAATCCCAACTTCACATTCGCCAGTATCAGTCCCGATAAGATCAATACCATCGCGAGCATCTTCCACCACGTTATTATCTCGCCTGTGAGCAGCACTGAGGTCGCCATGCCAAATATAGGTACCAGTAGAGCAAAAGGCATAACCTTTGAGGCAGTATTTTGCGCAAGCAGATGCGCCCATAGTCCAAAGCCAATCAGGGTTGAGATATAGACGATAAATCCAAGCGATAGCCACGACTTCATTGATGCCTGCGTAAACGTCGTAAGCTGCCAAGCGCCACTCTCCAGTAGTAGAGAAGATAGCGTCAAAATCACGCAAGCGATTAGACCACCCCATACCACCAGAGCTAGCGCTGATAATGCTGCTGATTTATTCGAGGCTTTGTTAGTGCTACTAGCAAGAGATACTGTAGCGGTCTGTTGTTTAGACGCTTGTTTTGAGGCAATATTGCCAAAGCTCCAACCAATAGCGGCAATCAAAATACAGATAAAGCCAAGTAGCGGCATATCACCGCCAAGGTTCAATGCAATCAGGCCCAGCCCCAGTACGCCGATCACCATCCCCAATACCTGCTTGCCACTTACCGCCTCGCCCAAGATGACATAGGCCAGCAATACAGTGATAAAAATCTGCATTTGCAATAAAAGCGCCGTCAATCCTGCCGATGCACCCAAATGCATAGCAGTAAATACAAACGCGTACTGCAATACAAAAGTGCCAATCGCATAAATGAACAGCGTCCGGTTAAATTTGGGCGGCTTAAGAAACAAAACCAGCGGCACGGCAGTAAAGAAAAAACGCATGGCGGTGAGCATGAGTGGCGGAAAGCTCTCAAGTGCCCAAGCAATAAAGGTGAAGTTGACTCCCCAAATAAAGGCAACCAATACAGCTAAAGCGATGTGGATTGGGGTCATAAGATTATCTTAGAGTAGAGTTAGGATGAGTTTTCACTCATGATGATTGTTGTTGACTATAGTCCAAATTACCATGCATTTGCGACTAAACGTATCAGCGACTAGCGACGAGTTTTTGAGGTGGTTGGGTGATTATTTGGATAAAAGCTGTCAATACTGATAAAAACTCTATCACCCAACCACCAATCGCATCAACTGGGTACTAATATAGCCACCAAACGTACCCACCGCATAGCCAAGAATACCCAAAAACACGCCAACTGGTGCGAGCGACGGATGAAATGCGGTGGCGACAATCGGTGCAGAGGACGCGCCGCCGGTATTGGCATTGGAGCCGACCGCCAAAAAGAAAAACGGTGCACGAATCATCCTAGCCACAGCAAAGATAATCACTACGTGAATACTCATCCATAATAGACCGATGAGCAGGAGCCGCCACTGTGAAACGATGCCAGCAAGATTAATTTGCATACCGATAGCAGCAATCAGAATAAATATAAATACCGTACCGACTTTGGAAGCCCCAACATGGTCGAGTCTGCGAATCTTGGTAAAAGAAAATATAACGCCTATGATAGTAATAATAACCACCATCCAAAAGAATGAGCTGGCAAAGCTATACTGTACTGCCCAGCTGTATGGTGCAAAAAACCCTGCTATCTGCCCACCGATAAAGTGTGCCACCCCTACCATGGCAAAGCATAAGCCAAACATAACCATTAAGTCATTCAGTGTCGCTGGACGCGCATGATCGCGCTCATAGCTCTCAACCGCTGCAATGACTTTATCAATACTACTACTATCAGCCTTTAATAGACGATCTATCTTATCGCTGTGCTTGGCCATGACCAAGATAGCCAATAGCCATAATGAAGCATTGGTCGTATCAACCAAGATCATCATCCCAAATAAGTCATCGCTGACACCAAACAGCTCCTTCATTGCTGCTTGGTTAGCCGCACCGCCAATCCAGCTACCCGCCACTGCTGAAAATCCGCGCCACAGGGTATCATCGGTAAACATACTGGGCGATATCCACTTAGCCACACCTAAGCTAATCGGGCCACTGATGACAATAGCAATACTGGCTGCAAAAAACATAGCAATGGCTTTCCAACCTAAGCCTAGTATCTTAGGGACATCCATCGATAAGGTCATCAATAGCAAACTTGCTGGCAACAGATAAGTAGCCGTAAATCCATAAATCTGCGAGCCAATACCATCAGCGAAAACGCCCAAGCTATTCAGCGTCGCCGGTATAAAGCAGCACAGTACGATACCCGGCAATACGGCATAAAAGCGTCGCCAAAATTTACCAGGCAGCCCTTGGGTATAAAATACTAAGCCGATAATTGCCATGATGATGCCAAACGCTAATGGCAGACTATCAATTGCTAAACTTGAGGTGGCGGGCATTAAAAGGCTCCGGAGTGTGCTAGTTAGTAAAAGTTCGTCAGTATAGACAAGGCGAAAAACAGGTGCAAGCTGGTATTTATTTAGGGTGTGCTGAACACTCCTTAATATCCACCTAAATATACCAGTAAGCAAACGCAAAAAAGCCAGATAAAAAGTATCTGGCTCATTAAAAAACATCAAACTATTTTAGAAGGCTATAGTTCTATCAGGTAAGTAACGATTATATTCTTTTGAACAAAGCGGAGCGACTTGATTCCTCACTGCCATCAGCCGCAGTCAAAAAGCGTTCCATATGAATATCGCGTTCGAATAGTCGTGCTTGCATCAGCGTAGTAATAGTAGAGTCTATCATTGGCGGTGGTCCACACAGATAAGCCTTGTGCCCTGAGCACTTACCATCAAAGTGCTGGTTAACCGCATCATTTACATAGCCTTTGAACCCCGTCCACTCTCCCAGTGTATCTTCAGCACTTAAAGCTGGAATATAGTGAAAATTTTCATTATCTCTTGCTAATTGTTCAAATTTATCTCTATGGTATAGCTCAGGGATATTCCTTGCTCCCTGAAACAAATAAATCTGACGCCTATCGCCCTGCTCCAAAAGATCTAAAATCATAGATTCAGGACTAGATAATCCAGACCCGCCAGCCACAAAAATTACATCTTGATTATCACTGTTTCGGACAAAAAACTGACCATAAGGACCTGATAAAGAAATTTCATCACCGACAGACAGGTCATTATGTAGCCAAGATGTACCTTTTCCATCAGGTACTAATCGTACATGTAGCTCAATTACATTCGGTTGCGATGGAGGATTGGCAATAGAAAAAGCTCGAGTACCAACATCAGGGATGTCCAGATTGATATACTGACCTGCTTGAAACTGTATATCTTCATCCAACTGCAAGCGAACGCCCAATATAGTAGGTGATAACGAATTCCTCTCAATGACCGTTGCCGTATAGTCTTGCACAGGATATCCTAAAAAATCAGGATCGACATCGATATCGGCCTCAATCACCAAATCAGATTCAGGATAACAGCAACAAGCCAGCACTTTGCCCTCGTCACGCTCAACTTCCATGAGTGCAAAGGTAGACGCCTCTCCAAGGTCAACAAAACCCTCAAGTACCTGAACTTTACAAGTCCCACAAGTGCCATGACCACAAGCAAAAGGTAACCACACTCCTTGTCGCAAAGCGGCCTGTAATAATGTTTGACCGTCTTCAACTTCTATAACATCGCCAGTCGGCTCAATAGTCACTTCATAAGACATAGCGCTCTCCATTGCAGTATTTGTTAAAAACCATTATCAGGGTTATTGTTAATTGACTTTTCCTAAGCCAATTTATACACCAGTCCCTCTCCAACCATTTAAACCCGGTGTTTTAAAGCGTAACAATGACTTATGATCAAAGCCAATCTCTGCTAGTGTTTGCTCATCCGACGGTGTGACCATCTCTCCATTTAAATTCCATTGCACCTCATCCCATTTGATATGTTCAAAGTCAGGATGCTGATCAAAACCTTCAGTCAGAACACCAGCCTTGAAATCTTTAAAGGTCATGGTTGGCGGTAATGGAAAAGACTTGGCAGAACAGAACAGCAAATGCTCATCCCAACCGATAAAGACTAAAATATTACCACCAAAGTTGGCTTGTTTATCCATAACGTCACCCGTGTACTCAGGGCGGATTGCTTGAACTGCCATAAAAATCTCCTTATCAATATTTTTTGGTTAAATTAAGCCACACCTTTCCATTTTTTCCAGTTAGCTTCATCAACAGAACCTTTAAAATCCATATTGTCGGCACCGATATTCATGCGATAGTATTCAGTGAGAATATCGTCCAGCTCTGGGCCACCGCAGTTGCCTTGCAAGATTTGATGTACGGGTAGCCATGCCTGTACGTATTTTTCAGGTTCATCATTGAAAATATCTTGACAGCCGTCTGAACACATGTGGTAACGCTCGTCGTTATAGACAGTACTGCGATAACTGAACTGACCTGGATCATCATTCATCTCCGTAAAGGTCATTGGCACTTGGCAAATCTGACATAACTGCGGCAAGCCTTTGCTATAAAAGCGTTTGCCTTCTGCTTCAAGTTTTTTGGCCAGCTCCCAACGAGGGCGATAATACTTGTCAAAAGTATCTGGATATTTTTCACTGAGCCAATTAAGCTCTTCATCGGTTGGGATCCAAGTATGGAATCCAGAAGCATGACCAAAGTTATAAAATATCCACCAAGCCTGATGCGATATGTGTTCTTTTTCCTTTTCAATCACTTCGACATATTTTGGTGGGCGGATACCGTAGCGAGCTAAATCATCGAATAACGCCCCGCCAGCATCTTCAAAGTAGACCTCCCAAGCCTCTTTCCATGACATAACTTTGTTTGGCAGCATATAATCCATCATCATGCCAACGATGGACAGTAGACGCGTGCCACGCCAAAACCACTTATCAATCCACTTTTGCACGATAGGAAGGTTATCTTCGTGCTGCTCAAGTAAAAACTTGATGATTTCAAGTCCAAGCGTCATATGACGTGCTTCATCTGATTGAGCACTAAAACCAAAAGTCACCGTTGCCATGTCGCCGTTGTGCGCAGCTCCAGACATAAAAGGTACAAACAGTAAATTAGTGAGTACGTATTCAAACGAGAACGAAATCGCAAGTAAAAACTCAAAAGGCCCTGCTGAGCGCGCATCTTCAAAAAACGACTTGGGAACAGATAGATACCAGACACGGTCATGCATATGACTCCAGTCTTGGAAACCGTTAAAGTACTTATTAAAATGGCTCATGGCATGAATCTGAGTTTGGACATGACGTAGCTCATCAATAGACTGCATTTGACAGGCGATACGTGCACCAATACCACTAAACTGACGACCAACGTTAGCGTAGCCTTGGTATGCTTGATACTCTAGTGGCGTAACGGCTGTCAAAAATAGCTTGATGGCATTCAAATAGCGAGGATCTGAGATATTCATTTGACCGTTGTTTTGAGAAAAAGCATCAAAAATAGCATATAGCTTTTTTTCCTTTTCAGCTTGATACTTCCAATAAGTATCCATCGTCAAACGGAAAGGATCTTCCCATTTTGACCAGTCTGTAATTTTTATACCTTCAAAATCTTCGTGAGGAAAAGCTTCTTTTCTGTCTTCGTATGAAAAGTCCCAGTCAAGATCACGGGTTAAGAGACGGTATTTCTCTTTTAGGTTGAGCTTTTTGGCGTTTTTTGTAGTAGTCATGGTCTGCTCCTTGTTAGATACGGGATTATCAATCCTTGATAATATTTTGATTTTAGGTATTACTGATGCCAACTTAAGGTCAGCGAGTCTTCTTCTTCTTCGACATTACCGCCTAATGTTACTAAGCTTAACTGTAGCTCTTGAATCTCCCACTCACGACCAAGTTTTTCTTCGACTGTCGCGCGGTTAACAACCAGCTCATTCTCACACTCCATACGAATCATAGCTGGCTGGTAAATGACAGTGACTTTCGGGTTGTCTTCTTCTACTGCTTGGACGATATAGCGTGACATATCGTTGTCTTGCAGCGCTAGATATACTTTTGACATAACAGTTCCTTAAATGATGAAATATAACTTAGTGTATTTAGATAAATTTATGCTGCTGTTACAGTACTTAACCCTACGGTCTTACAGCGTTTGGCCAATTGAGCTTGAGTATCTGCTACCACAATTACCGCTTGCTCTGCACCGAACAGCTTCTCAATCAAAGGCTGATACGCTACTAATACTTTATCCAACCATGTATCCAGCCATTGCTGGCAATGCGACTTATTATCTTCACTCTCAGCCACGATGATTTTGATGACACTATTACTCCAGCCTGTCAGGTCTTTAAAGCAATCTTGCATAAACTCAGTAAGCATCGCGATATCGCGGCCATTATGCTTGACTAACCAAGTATCTAAGTGCTGATAATGGACGACATGAATAACGGTATCCATAACAAGAGACTGCGCAATAAACAGCTCAAACCAATCTTTTACCACTAATGTATTCTCACAAAGCGCACGAACACCTTGCCACGCCGTATCGTTCATCCAATACGCTTTGCCTTGCTGCAATGAATCGCTAGAGTTGCCATCGATTAACAGCCCAATTCGCGATAAATATTGCGCCATACCTAGTCTGTCCATACCTGCATATAAACAAGCTTGGGTAATAGCAGTACCATAACCATAAGCTGCGCCGTACATAAAGTTTAGATTGGCCGTTTGCTCAACGTGGCGTAGCGGTATCAAACCAAACGTAACGGTTTCTAGCACTTCTTCACTTAGATTGTTCAAAAGATCGCGTTTTTCAAAAAATTTATAATTGCTTTCTGCTGTATCTTGCAGGCGGGCACGGTTTTGAACATAAGCCCCATAATAAAACTGGCGTGGATCTTTTAAGTCATACCAATCCGTCATTTGAATGACAGAGTAAGTTTTGTCATTCAGAGTCTTATCAGGATTCCAAAGGGGCTTATAATGAAAGTTTGTGGTCCCCTGAGCGTCATAAGTCGCTTCTTGATAACGAGTAGCAGGCTTCTCACCAAATCTCCGAGAGATATTAGCAAAGGTATGACGAATGGGTTCAAGGCTGGAGGTTTTGATTTCTAAAGACATATTCAGTTATCCTTAATAAATATAAATAGAATCATACGGGTAATTGGGGTGATGGTTATTGCCATTATGACTAGGAGCTTCTAGCTTCAGAATGGTTATTACCTACTAACGTAGACTTGGTGCCATAACGCCATTTGTCCTCCTCTTCATCATTGAAATGCATTTGTTCAGCTGTCATGGTGATGACATTATTGTTGACACAAAATGCTGCAAAACTTGCGGGAGGTAGCACCAGTTCAACGAACAAACTCGAATCTCCAATCGCGAAGTCAAACATGACAAATTTGGCATCCGGTGCACTTCTGACCCGAACATACTTAGGGAGATCATTAAAAGATGGGGGATTTGATTGAGGGGTGTGTGAATTCATCCTAAATTCCTTATTTGGCGTCCTGCCATTTTGTTCAAGTGATTTACTATTAAAGTGACTTACTACTATGATCAGTGAAAGCAATTATCTCAAAGACCTTTCATTGCTAATTTAGACACTACAAGTTGCATGCCAACCACGATTTTTATTTTTTAAGTTACTGAATTTAAAAGTATTTAATTTTTATTTTCATATATTGTCTATTTAAAAACGTTTTTCTTATCATCATTAATTCAGCATTTGCTGAAAATTTATTCTTGGTTTTCATGAAATAATGAAGTCATTTCGCTAACTACGCAGGGTTGTAATGCATCTGATTGCAGAGCAAGCAATATATTTGGATTAAGGTAATTGCGTGATTTGAGTATATGTGTGATTATAAATAGCAACGAATATTCGTCTAAGGATAGACATCACCCAGCCACTGGCAAGGATTGCGTCTGACATGTCAAAGCACTCTCATAGTAATAATTATCAAACCTCTGAAAACCCCAACATTCTCACCCCCTCGCCTATATCACATAGGTCACATAGGTCACATAGCCATTCTCTACTTGAGCCGTTGGAGAAAAATGAACAACAAAGCGTAAAAGAACAGGATTTCTCTAAAAGCATTGAAGACTTATTAACCCATCTCGAATTCGATGTGCATGCAGGCAAAATATGGTTTGGTGGTCAACGTATGCTACTCAATCATGCCCATGCATTATGGCGTCTGCGCGAAGAGCTGAACCTGACGCTTGGCTCTGATATCACACAGCGGCTTTTTTTTCGTTATGGGTACTTTGCTGGCGTGGAAGATGCTGAAATCAGTAAAAAATTACGCCCAGATGGTAGCTGGAAAGAAGTCTTCCTCTCTGGACCACAATTGCACACCATTCGTGGCATGGTGAAAGTCGTCCCTGATGAGATGACTGTGGATTTTGATAGTGGTAAATTTTTTGCAAGCTTTGATTGGTATAACTCATTTGAAGTGGCTTATCATAAAAAGTTCAATGGTCTATCAGAGACGCCCGTATGTTTTAGCTCGCTTGGTTATGCTAGCGGTTATACCAGCTATTTTTTCGGACGGCAGATCGCTTTTAAAGAAGTGCAATGCGCAGCGATGGGGTTTGATCATTGCCGTATAGAAGGTAGACCATTAGAAGAATGGGAGGAAGATACTGATTTGCAAAAGTTTTTTAATACTGAGCGTCTAAACACTGAGTTGTTTGAGCGTCGAAGTAATTTTGATGAAGTTAAAAGACAAAACCCTAATACACGAATAAAGCCTGAAGGTTTTTTTTCTGCCATTGGTGAGTCACCCTCTTTTAAGAAAGCGACCGCGTTGACAAGAAAGGTAGCTAAGACTAAAGCGACGGTATTATTACAAGGAGAAACTGGCGTTGGTAAAGAAGTTTTTGCCCAAGCGCTCCACGAAGCCAGTGATCGCAATGAAAACCCATTTATCGCCATAAACTGTGCTAGCATTCCTACAGATCTCGTCGAATCTGAGCTCTTCGGAGTTGAAAAAGGCGCATTTACTGGCGCTGTGCAAACTCGGCAAGGTAAGATTGAAGTGGCAAGTTCAGGGACACTATTTTTAGACGAGGTGGTTGAGCTTTCTCATCGGGCGCAGGCAGCTTTATTAAGGGTGTTGCAAGAAGGTGTGCTCAATCGTGTAGGTAGTCATATTAACATCTCAGTTGATGTCCGAGTGATTGTGGCAACTAATGAAGATTTACAGACAGCTGTTACTCAAGGTAGGTTTCGCCAAGACTTATATTATCGTTTAAGTACTTTTCCCATTCATATCCCGCCCCTACGCGAGCGTAAGCAAGACATTTTGTTATTAGCCAAATTCTTTTTGCAAAAATATGCCGCGATGTACAACAAGAACATTCAAGGTTTTACCGATCAGGCGCGTGAATACCTCAATCTACACACATGGCCGGGCAACGTTCGTGAGCTCCAAAACGTCACTGAGCGTGCAGTCATTCTTAATGAAGATCACCACTTAATCGATGCAGCTGATTTATTATTATCTAATATACAAGACAGACATAAACAAAACTCACAAAAACTCAAAATATCTGCCGATAGTGGTAGCTTACAGCTCGCTGATGACAGCAAGGTTAATGAGGCGCTTGAAACCTTATTCTATGAAGGTTTCGATTTAGAAAATTTCAACGATAAGCTTATTCATGCAGCTTTGAATCAATGCGAGGGTAATGTATCTAAAGCCGCCCGCTTGCTGAATATTAGCCGTGCCAAACTTGATTACCGACTCAGCAAGTCTAGTGATAATAGGACGCCTTAATATAATATTATAAATAAGTAAAACCAGACGAACACAAAAAAGCCAGATAACGAGTATCTGGCTTTTTGATATTCTATAAATAACGTTGTTTTACGCTGTTAAATCAAACCCAGTAGAGTTGCTATAGCAGCTAAACGCACTCTTATGATGAAGTGTTACCACGGTTGCCACTGTTCGGACGACCTTGACCACGGCTATCAGAACGACCTGCTGGGCGACCTTGGCTGCCACTTGGACGACCGCGACCAGTTGCTGCACGCTCACCGCGTGGAACACCAGTGCTATCACCACGGCTAGGACCACCAGTATGTTTACCTTGATATGGCTTGCCACCTGAACGCTCATTTGGCTTACCAGATGAATCACGTGGCTTACCTTGATAACCGCTGTCATTGCTTGCGCGTTGACCAGTCGGTGCGCTATCGCTTGAGCGACCACGGCCTTGACCACCACCGCTAGACTTACCAGCATAGCCACCACCTGAACGACCACGACCTTGGCCTTGACCACCGCCGCCGTTAGAGCGTCCGCGACCACGGCCACGACCATTACCTTTGTTTTCGCTAGGAACATAAGTTTTCTTAGGCTCCATGCCTTCGATAACTGATACTTCCATTTTACGATCTAAATAACGGTTGATAGCGTTTAGCTGTGGACGATCATCCATGCTACATAAGCTGATAGCAACACCCGTACGACCGGCACGACCACAACGACCGATACGATGCACGTAATCTTCTGTTTGACGTGGTAAGTCGTAGTTGATCACGTGTGATAGGGCTGGCACGTCAAGACCACGAGCAGCAACGTCAGTTGCTACTAAGATTTTACATTTACCATTACGTAAGTCTTGAACGATACGGTTACGTTTGCTTTGTGGCAAGTCACCATGTAAGAAGCTGGCTTTATGGCCTTGCTCTTGTAGAGATTTGGCTAATTTTTCAGTGCTACGTTTGGTTGCCGCAAAGATAATGATTTGTTCCATTTCAGGCTGGCAAACGATTTTATCAAGCAAACGATTTTTGTGATCAAAATCATCACAGTAATACACGTTTTCTTCGATATGAGCTGATTCAACTTTGATTGAAACACGCTCAGGGTCTTTAGTGAAGCTAGCAGCAATTTTACCTACTGGGCCATCCCAAGTCGCTGAACACATGATGGTTTGGCGATTGTCAGGAGCAGCTTTTAAGATATCGTTGATATCATCAGCAAAACCCATGTCTAGCATACGGTCAGCTTCATCAAGTACTAATACTTCAAGGCTTGATAAATCAACGCGACCAGCATTGATATGGTCAAGTAAACGACCAGGAGTCGCAACAATTACTTGAACGCCTTTTTTCAAAGCAGTGATCTGACCATTGTACGGTGCACCGCCTACTAATGGCACACAGAATAAGCCGCGCATGTCTTTAGAGTACGTACGGACGCTGTCATGTACTTGCTGAGCAAGTTCACGCGTTGGCGTTAGGATAAGGGCTTTAGTTAATTTATCAAAGCTAGTCGCACGGCTTAAACGATCAAGTACTGGGATAACGAATGCCGCTGTTTTACCACTACCAGTTTGCGCTGACAATAATAAGTCACGACCTGCTAGAGCAAAAGGAATGGCTTGTGCTTGAATAGGTGTTGGGTTGGTATAACCACTGCGATCAAGCGCGGTCAAAATTGGCTTGGCAATATTAAGGTCAGTAAAGGTTACTTGATCTTCATCAGTCGCGTCAGTAGTAGCCGCTTGATTGTTATTATCAGTATTTGGGGTATCAGTGTTTTCGATGATGCCGTTTTCAGCGGCGATTGCAGATAAGATATCGGTCATGAGAATCCTTGGTAAGTATAAGTTGCTGTAAATTCAGCAAACTTGATGCATACCACTGATAACCGTTCACCACGCTGCCTTTATTAAAGAATTACCGGACCACATAAAAGTGTCGATAATCAGAAGCGAAGTCATTAAAACTTAGAGCCTCTACAATAAATGCGTTCGTGCTGTCTGACGTATTTTGGTGGTAGTGCCGAGTGTCTTATCCTTGTTTGATATCAGCGCATTATCATTGCTTTGTCCAAAGCAGATAAAGGCGAATAACAACCAATCTAAACCATATTTATGATTCAGTAGATAAGATATGAGTCAAAAATAACTGATCTTTCTATTAAATGTTATTTAAGTACACAAAATCATCGGCAACAATTACTTACGGTCAATCCTAGACCCAAAATCGCAGGCGATGTTATCAATCTCATAATTCACGAAAGTCTAAGCTAACGTGGCGACGCAGTATAGCATAATGAATCCACTATCAGTACTTATTTTTTATTTTTTTATCAAAAGAACAGTATCTGTAGGTCAAAAATAAGTTTTTGAACCTATAAAACTTTGAACCTATAAAATTAAGCTATCGTGATTTATTTACTTCAGATACATAGGTTGGTAGCTGCCATGCACCGCCTATTTCAATCATGCGACACATTCCTGTGCTACTTTCATGGCTTTTTACAAAACTTTTACCTGTCCATATCCAGTCAGTTTTGTATAAACAGTCACCAATACCGCGTCCTTTTTGAACTGAACTTATTTTACCACTATCATAGTTGGTCGCCTCGGTAGTCACCAACACCGGATTATAAGGTTTGGTGTCGTTTATTACCCACATCCCAGTTCCTGCATTGTAGGCACCCATCCAGCAGTTATGCTGTACTAGCAGCTGTGATCCATTTAAACGGTTGATACGCCAAGAAGACTTATCCATCAAATTTGGGCAATCAGTATTCACGTCTGGTATCGTATCTTTCATCAACGCTGACAGCTGTGATGTTTTCATGCTAAATTTTTTCTTACTGTTTGAGGTGGCTTTTGCATTTGGCACGACTAAGCGAAGCTGCGGTGCTGCTTTAGGTGCTAATACGCTACTATTAGATTTGCTAGCACCATCGGCGCTAATAAAGGCACTTGATGTTCCCACTCGCCCTTGTGCTTCATCTGCTTTTAGCATGACAGCCGTTGCACCTTTGTCAGACAACTCCCAGCGCGAATTACGCATTACAAGCTCAATCTTACTAGACTTGGTTAATGCTTCAAGCAGAGCTGCAACCTGTGTCGAAGTTAAGTCCGCATCGCCAGCTACCGTTGAGAATGGCTTGGTTTCCCCCAAGTCTTTATCATCAATAAACAGTGACATGCGATGACGACTACCTAGCTGTAGCAGGGCTTTCGTAGAGCTCTCTTTAGCACCGCCAAGTTTGATTTTCCCAACTACGTTAGCATCACTGCCAGCACGACGAACTAATAATACAGAAACAGGGAAATCGCTGTTGTTTTCAGCTTGGTAGCCTGCCAGCCGACAAGTGCGCGTATTGTCACACGCCACTTGCCAATCCTGATGAGTTAGTTCAGTGGCGCTACTTATTGGACTTATTGCGATGGCGCTAGCGGCTACGAATGCCGACAATACTATTTTATTTTTAGCAAAAATACTTTTTAAAAATGTGCTGTTTAGCGCTTTATCACGAGAAATATCAAGCATCCAAGCCAGTTTATTGTTGTTGTTATTAAACTTAGCACTACTATTGCCCGCAGACATAGATGACTGCCTAGGCTCATTATGTAAACCTTTCATAACTCTCACTCATCAATAGAGGAAATATAAACACTGAATCCTAATGACTACAGCGACTCGTCATCTTAACCCACCGACGTTTCTGTCTGTTGTACTAATGTATCATTATGTAAATAAACAAGCAAACAACTTTCAAACGGCTATGACATTTAGTTTGAATGATCTCCATAAAAATGGCTGCTTAGCGCAATGCTAAACAGCCTTTCAACTTTTATTATAAATAGCTATCGCAAAAAGCTATTAAGAAAATTCTAATCAAATAAAATACACGTTAAAAAATTGCCATGAATTCAAGAAATTGGTTGTAATGGTAAGTCGACAGCCCTTTTCACTGCAGGGCGTTCAGCAATTAATTTTGCCCAACGTTGCACATGTGGATAGCTATCGACTTGTAAAAACTCAGCAGCATCATAGAGTTTGCCTAATACGAGCTGGCCGTACCAAGACCAAATAAGCATGTCTGCTATGTTGTAATCTTTTTCGTCATTGCCGCACATATATACTCGGTTTTTTAAATGGCTATCAAGTACGTCAAGCTGACGTTTGGTCTCCATCGTATAACGGTTGATTGGGTACTCCATTGGTTCGGGAGCATAAGCATAAAAATGTCCAAAGCCGCCACCTAAGAAAGGCGCACTACCCATTTGCCACATTACCCAAGAAAGACATTCTGCCCGCGCTGCTCCTTGTTCCATTGGCACAAATTTGCCAAACTTTTCGGCTAAGTACATCAAGATAGCCCCAGACTCAAAAATAGCGATAGGCTCGCCAGCATCGTTACTAGAATAATCAACCAAGGCTGGTATTTTAGAGTTAGGATTCATAGCGACAAAGTCAGAGCCAAACTGATCACCTGCAGAGATATCAATCTTATAGGCATCATACTCGGCACCCTTTATATTAAGCTCAGCCAACTCTTCTAAGATTATATTTACTTTGACACCATTTGGCGTATTTAATGAGTACAGCTGGAACGGTGCATCGCCCACTGGTAGTTTTTGTTCATGACGCACGCCTGCTGTCGGGCGATTAGTGCTAGCAAACTTACCACCGTTGTCTTTATCCTGCACCCAAACTTTTGGCGGTACATATGTATCGTTTTGCTTATTAGAATGATTGCTAGATTTATTATTATCATGACTCATAACATATCCTTAGTTTGTATTTATCGACTCATATTTATAGCATTATCATGCTTCTACTAACGTTGCTTACTTATATTTTTTGCTTAAGTAGCTAGTGAAGCTTTACTATAGCGGGAACTAGCCTCTATATTAAAGCTCTCTCTTGTAAGCAACATCTTGCTTTAAACGGCACTATTTACACGCTTATAGTCATTAGGTTTTATGAGTTAGCTAATGATAAACCGTTACCTTGAGTCACTTTTATTATCATCTGCTCTTTCTTATACTACTCGGCTTGCATAGCGAACTGGTTGCAAACAGATCACTTTGCTTATTTTATACTGGGATATCTAATGAGATTGACATGGTAACGCTGACCCCGACGCAAGAGAAATACCTACCGTATGTACTGGCAGTAGCGTTATTTATGCAAATCTTAGACGCTACCATCTTGAATACTTCATTGCCGCAAATGGCCCAAGCGCTGGGTGAATCGCCTCTAAAAATGCAATGGGCCGTTATCAGTTATGCACTAACTCTAGCTATCTTTATCCCTATCAGTGGTTTCTTAGCGGACAAATATGGGACGCGTCGAGTATTCTTATCGGCCATTATCATTTTTTGTATCGGCTCGCTATTGTGTGCAGCCTCGCCTACTTTAGACTTTTTGATTGGATCTCGAATTGTACAAGGTATCGGCGGTGCAATGATGACCCCGGTTGCTCGCTTAATTTTAGTCAAATCCTATCCACGTAATAAGTTATTGACGGTAATGAACTTTGCCGTCATACCCGCGTTAGTGGCGCCCTTAGTCGGACCACTATTGGGTGGTTACATAGTACAATACGCTAGCTGGCACTGGATATTTTTGATTAACATTCCTATGGGTATGGTCGGCTTTGTATTAGCCAAAAAGCTTGTACCTGCACTCTTTGAAGATACCAAACGTCTAGATTGGACAGGTTTCTTATTATTTGCTGCAGCAGCATGCGGGTTTACACTTGCTGTCGAGTTTGGATCACAAACCGATCGTGGGCTCTATGGTTTACTGATGGCTCTAGTCTCAACCCTACTGATAGGTGCCTATATTTGGCATGCGAAACGTAAAGAGTCACCGATATTTCCTTTGAGCTTGTTTAGCATCCGCACCTTTCGTATTGGTATTACTGGTAACTTGTTCACGCGCCTCGGTATCAGCGCTGTACCATTTTTACTACCTCTGCTGCTACAAGTAGTGTTTGAATATTCTCCTTCACAGGCAGGATGGTTGCTTGCGCCTATCGCAGTTGGTGCGATAGGTATCAAGCCATGGGTCAGTAAAATCATTCAGCGTTATAGCTACCGTACTGTATTGGTTTACAATACCTTCTTAATGGGCACGCTAATTATCATCTTGGCGCAGTTCAGCGACTCATCACAGTGGCCATGGTTTATACCGGTTTTGACACTAATGGGTGCAAGTAATTCAATGCAATTTAGTGCCATGAATACTATTACGATTGGTGATTTACAGGGTGCGCAGACTAGTAGCGGCAATAGTCTCATGGCAGTAAACCAGCAATTGGCAATCAGTTTTGGCATTGCCTTTGGGGCAGCAGTTCTCAATTTATTAAGAGAGCGGTTAGAGCTTGATATCTTGATGGCATTTCAGACGACTTACTGGGTGCTAGGGATTCTAACGATACTTTCAGGGTTGTATTTTTTACGACTCAAATTTGAAGATGGTCGAGGCTTATATTAAGAATAGATTCGTTACAGCAGAGTCAGATCAAAACGTGATAATCCTAAACACAAAAAAGCCAACATACTTTATAAAAAATATGCTGGCAAGTTTGATTAAACTGGCACAATCAAATGCATCTAGCTTCTTAGTTTAAAGGCAGGTTTGTTTTAATGCATTTTCTGACCCTATAGCGCTCTAAGGTGTTGCATCGTCATCCATTTGTGACTGAATGTAGTTTTGCACACCAACCGCTTTAATTAAGTCTTCTTGGGTCTCGAGCCAATCCTCGTATTCTTCGTTGCCATCTTTGAGCGTTACTAATAACTGGCGTGACACGTAATCGCGATGCGTCTCGCATAGTGCAATAGCATCAGTAATGATGTCAAATTTTTGCTTTTCTAAACGTAGATTACAGTCAATAATCTCTGGTACGTCTTCGCCAATAAGGATTTTGCCCAAATCTTGTAGATTTGGTAATCCACCTAACAATAAAATACGCGCAATCAAATCATCCGACCACTTCATCTCAGCAATTGACTGCTTATAAAATGCATCGTTTAGCGCTTCAAGCCCCCAATGACGTGCTACACGAGCATGCAAGAAATACTGATTGATCGCGATAAGTGATTGACCAAGCACCTTGTTTAATGAACGAATAACCTCTTTATCACCTTTCATAATCTCTCTCTCCCTTTTATATCTCTTATAGAACCAATTTTCGATGTTGACTAACTATCAGTTTTATTATAATTAGGCAAGATTGGGTGATACTTCGGCCATTTGACTCTGGAGGTAATTTGGTAGACTAATCATATCGATAAGACGTAACTGCTGCTCTAGCCAATGCGCATGATCTTCCTCAGTATCCTTGAGTTGCTCGACCAGCATATCGCGAGTGACGTAATCACGCTCTTCTTCACACATAGCGATACCATTTTTGAGATGCTCTTGAACTTGATACTCTAAATCAAGATCAAACTGCAGCATTTCTGGCACTGTCTTACCGATGTGGATATCATCAACAGACATTTTTGGTGTCCCGCTCAGCATTAAAATACGGCGGATAATCGCTTGTGCATGCAGAGTTTCATCTTCCATCTCATGATGAATACGTTCATACAGCTTGCCATAATGCCATTCAGCATACATCTCTGAATGAATAAAATATTGGTCACGAGCGGCCAACTCACCGCCTAATAAAAAATTTAAATAATCGATAACTTTTTGGCTGCCTATCATAACATCTACTCCTATTTTAGAACCTATTCGACTTGGTTATTACCTTAAACCCACACTTTTAACACAATGATAATAGTTTTTTTGAACTACTTAGTAATATTTATACTTGAGTGGCTTCTGACAATGTCAAATAGATATAGTAGCATACAGGTAAGATATGGCTTGTAACGTTGTGAACTAAGAATAAGATGCCAGTTGAGAACAATAATTAAATAGAGTTATTTGATTATTAGCTAAGGAAAGAAAGTTGAATAAAAGGATTTCTACTCATCATAGAAACTACTACAAATCGTGAAAAAATAACCATCTATACACCTCTTATATTGTATAAATACAAGAATTCTTTAATACATCTATCACTAACTAAAACTTGCTATTTTTATGGCATGCTAATTGCAATATTTAAACTGCATAAGCCAGTAATTCAAGCTTAGCATGATGCTCGTTTAGATAGTCATTGACCATAGGTTCACAGCATCCACAACAAGTAGCAACATCAAGGGAATCTTTCAAACCCTCAAGGGTATCGATTCCTGAAGCAATAGCTGCTTGAATTTGCTTCTCTTTTACATCGTTACAGATACATACGTACATTTAGTTGCTCCTATCTTTATAACTGGTTGATACTCTTTATAATAACGATAACTATTACCATTTACAATGATTGTTGCAATAATTGTCAGTCTTATGTGCTTAACTTAAAGATATTAACCTATCTATTTTTAATACAAAAAAACAAGTTCGCAAAGATCATAATATAAAAGAATATATTTATATATCCGTAAATATGCATATATTTGTGATAAACGGTGTTAAAATGGCGACAAACGGATGAATAAAGAATATTTTTATATAACTTGATGTATTTATTGTGTTATTATTGATTTCAGTTGTTATAATGTTTTTTATTGTCTACTTATTATATTATATTTGTGTAGATATGTGAACAAATAGCAGATGTTCGACAGTGGCTCAATAGGACAATTATTGGCTGAAAGCCACAAAGATCGTCCCTGCAAAATTAACGAAATAACATTAACGAAACTACGCTTTGTCTTGTTTACTGGATGAATGCTTTTTACTGAATTGATTAGATAATAAGTTATCAAGTGCTATTAGATAATGGATTATCTATTTTACTAACTACTTAACTGTTCTCTTATTAGGATGATTAAAATTCATAAGTAAGCGTGACAATATATTTGGAATATACTCTATGTCTGACAATACTTTTGCTATGCAGCCTCTTGACTTATTTAAAGTACTATCTGATCCGACTCGTTTGAAGTTGTTTCAAATTCTATTTAACAAAGAGTCACGTTGCGTATGTGAATTGGTAGATTTGCTTGACCAGCCGCAACCGACCGTATCGCGTCACCTGAATCACTTAAAGAAGCTGGGAATTCTGAGCTGTTCGCGCGAAGGTACATGGATGTGGTATGAGGTAGCAGATGACTTACCAGAATGGTGCCAAGATATTTTAGAGATTACTTACAAGACTCTGATGAGTCAGCCAGAAATTAGTTAACAGCTTAGCTTTATACTATTCCTTGCGCATAAAAAAAGACCTACATTATTTTAATGCAGGTCTTTTTTTATGTTTGAGTAATACGTCTGATTACACCAAATCTAAGAAATCACTAACAAAGGCATTAGCTGGATGATGGATTAGCTCTTCTGATGTCCCCACCTGCTCTACATGACCATGATTCATTACCACAATCTCATCTGACACTGCGCGTGCTTCTTCTTGATCATGAGTCACCATGATGCTGGTAATACCCAAATCGTGATGAATATCTTTTAGCCAAGTACGCAATTCTTTACGTACCTTGGCATCAAGCGCACCAAATGGCTCGTCAAGTAATAACAATTTAGGCTTTACCGCAAGTGCCCGTGCCAGCGCAATCCTCTGACGCTGACCGCCTGATAACTGATGCGGATAAGCATTTGCCAGTTGTGGCAATTGCACCAAGTCTAATAGCTCTGCGACGCGCTTATTGATATCGGCCTTACTAGGTCGTTCGTTCTTTGGCAATAAAGTAAGTCCAAATGCTATATTGTCAGCGATATTTTTGTGTCGAAATAGCGCATAGTGTTGAAACATAAAACCAATATGGCGTTTTTGCACAGGCGTATTAGTCACATCCAGCTCATCAAATAATATTTGTCCCGAGTCCGCATATTCAAGACCCGCGATAATACGCAGTAAGGTCGTTTTACCGCAGCCTGACGGACCAAGCAAAGTAGTCAGCTTACCAGTCGGTACAGTGATATTAATGTTGTCTAAAGCGGTAAAGTTACCAAAATTTTTATTAACGTTACGAATCTCGATGCTCATATCTGTATCTCTTTTATGATTCTTTTTATATTAGGCTTTGTTGTCGTCGACACTGCTTATCACAGTCGCATTGGCACTAACCAGTAGTTCAGGCGCGCTAACCAACCTTTCGGACTTGGCAAATTTACGCTCCTGTAGCTTAGTCATCACTTGTTGTATCAGCAGCGTCACTAAAGCAAGTGCAGCAAGTAAGCTTGATAACGCAAAGGCGGCAGTGAAGTTATAATCGTTATAAGCAACCTCAACCAATAGCGGCATAGTATTGGTCTCACCGCGAATATGACCCGATACCACACTCACAGCACCAAACTCACCCATTGCTCGGGCATTAGTCAAAATCAAACCATACAGCAATGCCCATTTGATATTTGGTAATGTTACATGCCAAAAGGTCTGCCAGCCAGTGGCACCCAATGTAAGCGCTGCTTGCTCCTCAGAGTCGCCTTGCGTTTGCATCAGCGGTATCAGCTCACGTGCCACGAATGGAAAAGTGACAAATAATGTCGCTAATACAATACCAGGAACAGCATAAATGACCTGAAAGCCCATACTTTCAAGCCAGCCACCAACGGTAGAATTGAGTCCGAATAGCAATACAAACATCAAACCTGCAACGACCGGTGACACTGAAAAAGGTAAATCAAGCAAAGTGGTGACCAGCTGCTTACCTTTAAATTGATAACGGGTGACTAACCAGGCAATTGCGATGCCCATCACCATATTGATTGGTAATACGATACCAGCAGTAATTAACGTGAGCTTAATAGCTTGTAAGGCTTCTGGATCGACAAGCGATGCTATATACAACTGCCAGCCATCCTTGAAAGCTTCATAAAATACAGCTAGTAGTGGCACGACCAGCATGATCACCATGAACAAGACGGCAATAGCGATAAAGGTACGTCGTATCCATGGAGTATCTTTGGTTGCAGGATTGCTTTGATAATCATAACTATTAGCTATTTGCATCTTAGCGAGCTCCTACACGGCGCGACAGTTTCCACTGTACGATATTAATGGTCAATAAAATCACAAATGAAATCAACAGCATAAATAATGCCACTGCCGAAGCGCCTTGAATATCAAATTGCTCAAGCTTACTGATAATAATAAGCGGTAAAATCTCAGATTGCATTGGAATATTACCCGCGATAAAAATCACCGAACCATACTCACCAGTAGCACGAGCAAACATCATACCTGCACCCATCAGTAGTGCCGGTAGCAGTTCTGGTAAAATAACTTTGCGAAAGGTAGTAAAGCGATTCGCGCCTAATACCGCAGCAGCCTCTTCAAATTCAACTGACAACTCTGCTAATACTGGCTGCACGGCACGGACAATAAACGGAAAACTAACCACGACTAAGGCGAGCCAAATACCTATAGGGGTAAAAGCTACCTGTATGTCGAACTTCTCAAACCACTGGCCAATTAGACCATTAGGTGCATAAAGGGTGGCAAGAGAAATACCTGTCACTGCGGTCGGTAGCGCAAATGGCAAATCTACTAAGGCATTAATCATTGACTTGCCCCAAAATTCATAACGTACCAACACCCACGCAACTAGCGTACCAAATACCATATTGGTCAACATCGCCAAAAAGGACATCCATAGGCTCAGCTTAATGGCAGCAGTTACTTGTGGCTGAGTAATAGTCTCCCAAAACCCAGTCCAGCCCATTTGTGTCGTGGTATAAGCCATCATTGCAAATGGAAGTACCACCAATAACGATAAGCTAAAGACGGTAATGCCCATGCTCAGACCGAAACCTGGCAGCACATTGCGTTGACGCAAACGTGTCAGCCAACCTTTTTTATTAAGGGGTTTACTGGCAGAAGGTGTTTTTGCACTCATATTGATGTCCTATTGTCTAACTAATAGTACTTAGCGATAGTACTTAGTGACAGTACTTAGCAATGGCACTTATCGTAACGACCACGTTATATCAAATCTATTATTAGTCTGCTTACGGTATAAAGGACATAGCGCGGGCGGCCATGTCCTTTATATGATTGAACGCTAATCGAAGAATTGCTTTGTTAGAAGCTACTGTACTTTCTAAGTCATACTTTTTAGCTAAGTAGCAGTTTTTTACAATGCCGTACTAGCTAGCTACTGTGGCGCATTAATGGCTAGCTGATCGAATACCCCACCATCGCTGAAGTAAGTACCCATGATCTCATCCCATGTGCCAAATGCATCGTTAGGGCGGAAAGTTTCAACTGGTGGTAGTTTGTCACCGTTTTTATCGAGGACGCTTTTCACACTAGGACGTAAATAGAGGTCAGCGGCCAATTGCTGAGCAGGCTCGCTCCATAAATAATCAAGATATGCTTTTGCCGCGTCAGTCGTGCCTTTTTTGTCAGTAACAGACTTAACGATCGCAACAGGGCTCTCTGATTTGATAGAGTATTTAGGATAAACGATATCAACTTGACCAGCACCAAAGTCAGTAGCGGCAAGGTTAGCTTCGTTCTCAAAGGTTACCAAGACATCACCGATGCCGCGCTGAACGAAAGTCGTCGTCGCTGCACGTCCGCCATTCTCGTAGACTTTGACATTCTTAAGCATGTCTTTTACGTACTTTTTGGCAGGAGTCTCTTCATTATTAAAGGCATGTAAGCCATAACCATAAGCCCCTAAAAATGCATAGCGGCCATTACCAGTCACTTTTGGGTTAGCCATAACAATCTCAACGCCATCTTTGGTTAAATCTTCCCAATCGTTGATGCCTTTTGGATTGTCTTTACGCACTAAGAATACGATGGTACTGGTAAAAGGGACGGCGTTATCAGGGAATTTGCTTTCCCAATCTGCTTCAACCAAGCCTCTTTTCTCAAGTAGCTCGATATCTGAGCCTTGGTTCATGGTAGCGACATCTGCTTGCAGACCGTTGGCAACAGACAATGCCTGTTTACTTGAGCCACCATGTGACTGCTTAATTAGGATATTACTGTTTGGATTTTCAGCTTTATAATGCTCAACGAACAACGGGTTATAGCCTTTATAAAAATCACGTGCTACATCATAAGAGACGTTTAGCAGCTCAATATCCTGACCCTCTGTGGTCGCTGCGGTGCCATCAGCATTAGTAGTAGTGTCTGCCTGCTCATTATTACTACAGCCAGCGATTCCAAGTGTGAGGGCAACGCCTGCGATACTTAAGACGCTAAGCGCTTTATTTTTATGTTGATAGCCTGCCGCGTAAGATGTCATAAATGCCTCAAAGATGTTTGTTATGTAATGCAAGTATGCTAACAGTGCCAGCTTATTATGTTTAATGACTAATATGCGTATGTTATTGCCAAAATGGAATAACATACGCATCTAGTAAATCCACAAATATTTTAATTATTAGGACTTGCTGTGATAGATAACTATAAAGCCAAAGCTATCAATTACTTAGGTTTCATATGCTAGCAGGCACGCTGCACATTTTATAAATATGCAGCGCAATAATTCTCCAGCTGGGTACCAATATCTAGTTACTTATATGACACTTTATAACTGTTTTATAATGGTGAGGCTTACTGCTCTGCCCGTGCCAACTGATCAAAAACTCCGCCATCGACAAAGAATTTATCCATAATTTGCTCCCATGACCCAAAGACGGCTATTGGCTCAAAAGTATTGATATCAGGTAGGGTATCTTTATGCGCGGAGAGGACGGCTTTATCACTGGGACGTAGATACATCTGTGCCATCAATTCCTGTGCTGGCTTATCCCATAAACCTTTTAGGTAAGTGTTTGCTGCATCTGCATTACCATTTTTTTCAGTAACGGTATTGACCACAGCGACTGGATTATTGATGGTAATAGAGTAGCTTGGATAAATAAGCTCAGTCTGCCCTTTAGCGTATTTTTTGGTGACTAAATGCGCCTCATTTTCCGTAGTAATCAGTACATCCCCTAGCCCGCGCTGGGTAAAGCTGGTCGTTGCGGCACGTGCGCCATTGTCATAAGTAACCACGTTTGCCAGTACCTTTTTAATAAAGTCATCAGTCTTAGCTGGATTTTGTACGCTTTCTTTAAATTGATGCAGTCCATAGCCATACGCTCCTAAAAAGGCATAGCGAGCGGTACCACTTGTTTTTGGGTTTGGCATTACTACATCAACATCATTACGCGCTAGATCTTGCCAATCTTGAATATTTTTTGGATTACCATCGCGCACCAATAACACCATGGTACTGGTATAAGGGACGGCATTGTTTGGTAATGCTTGCTGCCAATTAGTGCCCACCAAGCCTTTTTCGACCAGTAAATTCATGTCAGTCGCTTGGTTTAGGGTCACCACATCCGCTTGTAAGCCATTAGCGACAGATAGCGCTTGTTTGCTGGAGCCACCGTGCGACTGGTTGATGTTCACTTTACTGTTTGGATGTTTAACCTGATAAGCACTACTAAATAGCGTATTGTATTCTTTATAAAAATCGCGTGACACATCATAAGAGACATTCAAAAGGCTAATGTTTTTCGCATCGTCTGCTGATTTTTCTGCATCGTTTTGAGTCGCCTGTGTCGGGCTACAGCCTGTCATTAATATCAGCGCTGTAAATACGCTACCTATCATTAAAGTACGCGGCAGCATATTTTTCTGAGCGCGCGTGACATTATGTTTGCTACGAGACGATAAGGTGTTGATAGTTTCGGTAATCAGTTGCATGGTAGTTCTCTGCAGAATTGGAGAATTGAATGAGGGTTTATTTTTATTAAAGTATTAAGTGGAGCAGATATAGATAAGAATTATGTGAGGATTGAAGCTATGCTAGCAGCTTGTTTGTTGAGCGCTTAGTGACAATTAGGCTTATCGAGTGATGAACTTGGCATAAGTAAGCGATTTAACGGATCTATAGTAGGTAAGTTTACGTAACGTTTATCCTATAAGGCGATGAGAGAGTTCTGTTATAGACTGTGGCATACTCTAATTATCAAGCGCAAACTATTAAGCGCACAGTCATGGCCTACCATATGTCGCCTACCATCTATTAATATCAAGGAGTCCCCTCTATGATTAACTACCAACGCCAGCGCTCATTATTTTCTGTTGCAGCACTGTTTTTTGCTACCATTGCCTTCGCTACCGTAACGGGTTGTAGCTACAGTAATGATGCACATGCTGAACGCGTAGCGAAGAGTGCTACCGTTATTCAAACGCCTGCTGTACAAAAGGTCGTTGGTGATTATGCTTCTTCAGGTTATGACAAACGGGCGCAAGGTAATGATTGGGTGGGAGTTATGGTACGGGCAGATGACAGCGACCAGATTAATATCAAAGTACGCGCTCGTAGCGATGTTAAAAAACCAACCTGCCATTTTGATGGTCAGGCGACTTTGATGGGTCAAGATAAAGCGCACGGCGTTATCTTTCAAACGACCGTTAATGACAGTATGGCTTTTTTTCAATTTAAAGATGGTCAGCTAACTATTGATAGTCAAGATAAGTACGCACTGAATCAATTTTGTTCTGGTGGCGGTACGCTAGTTGGCGACTATAAGAAGCTTTCGAGTAATTTAGAGCTAACCTAAACGCATTATTTTTAAATGATTGGTCTTCAGGTATAAAAAAATCATGCATAAAAAAAGTGGTAGATTTTGGGTCTACCACCTTTTTTATACACACTCTTTTTTATATATAGTCGATACTAAATAAAATAGATACACTGCATGAATTCGCTAGACTGGTACAAATTTTTCTTGCGTGCTGTGCCTGCGCAGACAGAGGCTGCAAAAAATTTATCCCAGTCTCGCTGTATCTTTTTTATTTTGCAATTTTATCAACGATAAAAATACTACCTATACCGCAGATGCACCAGTCAATTTGACCTCAGCACGTTCCTCTTTTGCGATACCGGCATAGTAATCACGTAAAATCTGTAATACTTCTGGACGGCTAAAGTTCTCTGGCACGTCCTCATCTTCTGATAATGCCTTACGTAGCTTAGTACCTGATACTTTGACATGCTCAGACGCTTCATGCGGGCAAGTTTTATCTGAAGCCATGGCATTACAAGCATTACACCAGAACGTCCAGCCAATTTTTAGCGGCTGAGTAATGAGGTCGTCTTTACCAACATATTCAAAGATAGTCTGCGCATCAAACGCACCATAGTAATCACCGACACCAGCATGGTCACGGCCAACAATCAGATGGCTACAACCATAATTTTGACGGAATACGGCATGCAATAGCGCCTCACGTGGTCCGGCATAACGCATATCGAGCGGATAGCCTGCCTGAATAACAGTATCTTGTCTAAAGTAATTATCAATCAAGGTTTTGATGGCTTCTTGACGCACGTCAGCTGGGATATCACCTGGCTTTAATGCCCCTAGCAATGAATGAATCAACACCCCATCGCAGATTTCAATGGCAATCTTGGCAAGGTATTCGTGTGAGCGGTGCATTGGATTACGCGTTTGGAAGGCGGCGACTGTTTTCCACCCTTTAGCGTCCAAAATCTCACGTGTCTCAGCAGGGGTTTTATAAATCTCTGGATATAAGGTTGGGAACTCGCCTTCGCTTAGCACTTCGACGCTACCTGCAATGTTTACTTCACCTTGGTCTAGTACTTGCTGCACGCCCGGATGTTCGCTATCAGTGGTGGTAAAGACTTGCTGACACTCATGTTCTTTATCGATGGTATAAGTCTCTTCTACCGTCAAGATGCCCATGATTTCGCCATCTTGGGCGACTAACGCGACTTTATCACCTTGATTTAGGCTATCGGCGGTTAATTTAGGCGCTGATAAAGTGATGGGAATTGGCCAAAACAAGCCAGTATTATCACCACTTTGCAGACGCATGTTATCAACCACCCCTTGCCAATCCGCTTGGTTCATAAAACCATTCAATGGGGTAAAACCGCCAATACCCAACATAATCAAATCGCCACGCTCACGTGAGCTCAGAGTAATCGTCGGTAAGGTGCTGGCAAGTTTCAACGCTTGCTTGCGAGCATCACCTGTTAATAGTAACGGCTTAAGATCGCTGCTACCGTGCGGCGGAACAAGTTTTGATGATTGTTGATTATGGGCTGTAGATGTCATATTGATTTAGAGCCTTTATAGGTAGTGATAAAATAAGTAGTAATAAATTTGATAAACATAGGCTACCTAACTTTCTTTATGAAAATTTATGCTGTGTTTGGATATGGATATGACTTAAAGGAATTTATGTTTAAAGGCGTAAACTTATATGATAGTGAAATTACATTGTTTGCACCGCGATTAGCCATAAGATTTATCACACACGCAAATCATTTTCGTTGCTGCTTTTAAGACTAAAAACAAAATTGAGATTACGTCATGTATCAATATAATTACGCTGACCAGACCTTGGTAGAGGAACGAGTCGCCCAATTTCGCGACCAAACCGAGCGGTTTTTGGCAGGCGAGCTGCCAGAAGAGCAATTTTTGCCGCTGCGTTTGCAGAACGGCCTCTATATCCAACGTTATGCGCCGATGTTGCGTATTGCCATTCCTTACGGGTTACTTGCCAGCTATCAGTTGCGTAAATTGGCTGAGATTACTCGTAAATATGACAAAGGCTACGGGCACTTTACTACCCGTACCAATATTCAGCTAAATTGGCCAAAGCTAGAAGATGTGCCAGATATCTTGGCGGAGCTGGCCTCGGTACAGATGCACTCAATACAAACTTCTGGTAACTGTATTCGTAATACCACGACCGATCCTTATGCCGGTATTCATCAAAATGAGATTGCCGATCCGCGTCCTTACTGCGAAATCATTCGCCAGTGGTCGACCTTTCATCCTGAGTTTGCTTTTTTACCACGTAAATTTAAGATTGCTGTTATCGGCACCGATGAGGACCGCGCAGCGACACAAGTACACGATGTTGGTTTGCACTTGAAGAAAAATGAAGATGGCGAGCTTGGCTTTGAAGTCCTAGTCGGCGGCGGTCTTGGTCGTATCCCAGTCCTTGGTAAAGTTATCAATAAGTTTTTGCCACGTCAGCATCTGCTTAGCTATTTAGACGCTATATTGCGTGTCTATAACCTGCATGGTCGGCGTGATAAAGGTAGCAAGTACAAATCACGTATCAAAATCTTGGTCGATACCTTAGGCGGTCCTGCGTTTGCTAAATTGGTCGATGCCGAGTGGGAAGCGCATACCAAAGACGGGCCGCTGACGCTGACTGATGCGAACTTTAAGACGGCTACCAGCTTCTTTAGTGAGCCTGATTATGTGACCTTCGATGCGCTACAAGCACAGTCTGATTTGCAGCAGCAATTAAACGCTGATAAAGACTTTGCCAATTGGTATAACCAAAATACCGTGGCACATAAGGTCGCTGGTTACCGCGCAGTCGTTATTTCTCTCAAAGCGGGCTTGGTCGATGGCAAGTATGTACCATCCGGTGATGTCAGCGAATCGCAGATGGATGCGCTTGCTGATCTTTCTGACAAGTATAGCTTTGGCGAGCTGCGCGGCACGTATCAGCAAAATCTGGTATTCGCTGACGTGCAAACCAACCAGTTATACGAGCTATGGCAGCAGCTATCAGATCTGCATTTAGCACGTGCCAATATCAATACTTTAACTGACATGATCGTCTGCCCTGGTTGGGATTATTGCTCACTTGCCAATGCCACTACTCATAATATTGCTGAGCAAATCGAGAAGCAGTTTAGCAATCTTGATTACCTGTATGATCTTGGCGATATCCGCCTCAATATGTCGGGCTGTATCAATGCCTGTGCACACCATCATACTGGCGATATCGGTATCTTGGGTGTCGATAAAAAAGGTGAAAACTGGTATCAAATCAGCCTTGGCGGCAACTCGAGTAACGATGCTAAGCTTGGCAAAATACTAGGCCGATCCGTACCTACTGAAGCGGTAGCTGACACCATTCAAAAGATCGTTGATGTCTATGTCGATCTGCGTGCTACCACTGATAATGATGTTGAAAGCTTTGGCGAATTGGTCGAGCGCGTCGGCATTGATCCCTTTAAGGAGAAGGTCTATGGCTAATCACCACATTTTGGATAGTCACGGCGTCGATATTAGCCATAAAGATAGCTGGCATGCGTTAACCACTGATACGTTACCAGATGGTATTGCCTCGATAGACCTCACGTTACTTGAGCTGCTGCAAAGACAGGAAAAACCTGACGTCCTAGTACCACTCGCTGATTTATTGGACGGTTCAGGGGCGCTGGCAAGTGGTTTGGTCAAAGAGGTGTATGAGCTGATAGTCCAGCATAGCAGCCGTATTGGATTATGGGTGACTGCTGATACGGATGCGAATGCACTGACAGAGCTAAGTGAGCTGCTAATAAAGAAGGCGCTCATCGTCATTCATGTTCCTAAATTCGCTGATGGACGCAACTTTAGCTTCGCTCAAACGCTACGTCAAATGGGCTATCAAGGTGAGATTCGTGTCGCTGGCGCGTTCGGCCGTGATCAAATTGCTTATCTATTACGCGTAGGTGTTGACAGCTTTGTGCTCAGTGAGCATGACATGCAACCAGACTCTAAATTTAGTATTGACCAAGCGTTTACTGCCCTTGCTAGCAGTTATGACGGTCGCAACGCCGCCGACTTACCGATGTTTTCGGGCAATTAATTTATTCATGTATTAAACTTTTTCTAACTCACTTGTTAAATCAATCCCATTTAAGGAACGTATTATGAGCCAGTTACACCCAAATATAGATATCGACCAAGCTAACCAAGACTTGCAAGGCAAATCACCAGAAGAAATCGTGGCATGGGCACTAACACAAGCTAAAAACCCAATTATCACGACTAACTTCCGTCCTTATGAATCAGCAATCTTGCATTTGGTTGCCAAGCAGCGCCCCGATATCACCGTATTGTGGGTGGACTCAGGCTACAACACGGACGCGACGTATCAGTTTGCCAATAAAGTTATTCGTGATTTAAACTTAAACGTCATCACTTATATTCCTAAGCAAACGGCCGCCTATCGTGACGCAACGATGAATGGTATCCCAGGCATAGATAATCCGCAGCATGATGAATTCACGGATCAAGTAAAACTTGAGCCATTTCGCCGCGCATTAGATGAACTGAAGCCTGACGTGTGGTTTAACGCCATTCGTAAAGATCAAACGGAATTCCGTCAAGGTCTTGATGTACTCAGCCTATCAAAAGATGGTGTGTTAAAAGTTGCGCCATTATTTGAAAAAACAGACGCTGATTTAGATGTGTATCTTGAAGAGCATAATTTGCCAAATGAGTTTGATTATTTTGATCCGACTAAAGTAGAAGAAAGCCGTGAGTGTGGTTTGCATACGCAGTTGTAGTCAAGCGTTGCAGTAACCCATGATGTTAAAACCCCTCTTACACTTACGTAAGAGGGGTTTTTTATGATAAATATTTTCCTAATTACTCTCTTCCCTATTCCCTTTCCTGTCAAAACACGCCTTTATGATGACAAAAACGAATATGCTAATGCCAATTCACTACGTGAGCGCATGCCTGTGATACCTCATAATGGTGGCATATCTTACATTGAATGAATAATTGGTGATGCTATGAACACCTTTCCGCTATTTTTTAAATTAGAAGACCGCAAAGTGCTGATCGTTGGTGGCGGTGATGTCGCGCTACGTAAAGCAGACTTGCTCAGTCGCGCTGGTGCTTGCATTACAATCCTTGCGCCAAGTATCAGTGCTGAAATACAAGCCTTGCTATCAGATAGTAAGCATGAACTTATCTATGAAAATTATAATAAAGCCAATATGTCAGGTGCACGAGTCATCATCGCCGCGACTGATGACCAAGGTCTGAATCATCAAATCCATGCTGACGCGACCGAGCTGAATATTCCGGTCAATGTCGTCGATACCCCGCATTTATGCGACTTTATTTTCCCCGCTATCGTTGATCGCAATCCGATTGTGATTGGTATCTCATCCAACGGTAAAGCGCCCGTGCTGGCACGTCTACTGCGGGCACGTCTTGAAACTCTAATTCCGCAAGGTTATGGCAAACTGGCCAAGCTTGCTGGTGAGTTTCGCGCGGAAGTCAAAACCAAAATACCAACTCTTACAGGACGTCGCCAGTTTTGGGAGCGCGCCTTTGAAGGTCAAGTCAGTCAGCTGATATTTGCCGGTAATGAGAAGAAAGCGACTGCCCAATTGCAAGCGGATTTAGATAACACTGCATCCGCTATCAAGAAAAAAAATACAGTAGAGAATGAATCCACAAAATCCCAAACCGTAAAAAATATAATGGGCGAAGTTTATATCGTTGGTGCAGGACCCGGTGATCCAGAGCTGCTTACCTTTAAAGCGCTGCGCCTCATGCAACAAGCGGATATTGTCTACTATGATGCTCTAGTCTCTCCGCAAGTATTAGACTTATGCCGCCGCGATGCTGATAAAGTATTTGTTGGTAAAAAGCGCAGCAATCATGCCGTCGCACAGCTTGGCATCAATGAGCTGCTAGTCAATAGCGCGAAAGAAGGTCGCCGTGTAGTGCGTTTAAAAGGTGGGGATCCCTTTATCTTTGGACGTGGCGGCGAAGAGATTGAAAGCTTACGTGCGCATGGCGTCCCTTACCAAGTCGTACCTGGTATCACCGCTGCTAATGCTGCTGCCAGTTATGCTGGTATTCCGCTCACGCATCGAGATCACTCACAATCAGTACGTTTTGTCACTGGATTTTTGAAGGCTGGCGCACCCAATAGCAATTTTAAAAGCTTTTTAAATACCGACGAAACTGTGGTGTTTTATATGGGTTTGCATTCGCTGGCGCGTTTGACTGAAGGTTTAATTGACGCAGGGCGCAGTAGCGACACCCCAATTGCTATCGTCTCTAACGCTAGTATGCACAATCAGCAAGTATTGACCGGTACGCTTGAGACTATTGTTGCTCAGCAAGAACAAGCACAACTGCCAACCCCTGCCTTACTTATCATGGGTGACGTCGTCAGCTTACATCATGATTTGGCTTGGTATAACCTACACAATCAGCAAAACAATCAAAATAGTGAACATACAGCTAGTAACTGGCTACGTGAAGGATCAGCTACTACGGACAAAGATTCAAAAAAACCTATAGACCAGCAAGCCCATGCGCTATCTATGGTGGCTAATTTGGCTGCACAGCAAGAAGAAGACTTGGAGCAATTAGTGATTGGTTAGGTTTTATGGTTAATTTCTAAAAAGCTAAGCCCTACCGATAATATATTGGCAGGGCTTTTTTTATGCGCTTGCAACAGAGCAGAAGAGCAAATCGCAACAATTCTTGCTAGAATGATGGCTTTCTAATAAACATCTTTAAGCTCAACTATGTCCACACCTGCCGATACTAAGTTCATGCCTACTAAACCTTTAAATATATTACACACCTCAGATTGGCATTTGGGGCGCAGGCTGTACGGCCGTATGCGTTATGACGAGTTTGAGGCCTTTCTTGACTGGTTATACGACACCATTAGCGCGCAAAAAGTCGATGTATTAATTGTCGCAGGTGATATTTTTGACACTATGACGCCGAGTAACAGAGCTCAAGCGCTGTATTATGAGTTTTTAGGCAGGGTCTCAAAATCATGCTGCCAGCATATCGTTATTGTCGCGGGCAACCATGACTCCCCTACTTTTTTAGATGCACCAAGCAATGTATTAAAATTCTTAAACGTTCACGTCATTGGCACTGCTTGTGACGACTTAAACGATGAGGTATTGGTGTTAGACGATGCAGACGGTATACCGCATTGCATCATCGCCGCTGTCCCCTATCTGCGTGACCGTGATGTTCGTAGCAGTAGTGCTGGAGAGTCCGCAGATAGCAAAGATGCCAACGTTATCAAAGGCATTCGCGCCCATTATGATGAAGTGGCTAGCATTGCCAAAACCCAGCAAGCTGAATTAACAAAATCCCATCAGCGCCATATTCCTATCATTGCCACAGGACATCTATTTGCTGCTGGTGGCACTACTACTGAAGATGATGGTGTGCGTGAGCTTTATGTCGGCTCACTCGGCAAGATCTCCGCTGATATGTTTGATGAAAGCTTTGACTATGTGGCACTTGGGCATTTGCATGTCCCGCAGCGTGTCGGTGGTCGTGAGAGCATTCGCTATTCAGGATCGCCTATTGCGATGGGTTTTGGTGAGGCCAAGCAACAAAAACAAGTATTGCTGGTACAGTTTGGGGAAGTAGAAAATGATTTTAGCGATCAAAAACCAGCATCAAATAGTGTCGCTGAAAGCAGTATGCCTAAGCTCACCAATACAGTTGCCACGATTGAAAAATCAGTAGAAAAAGTTGCTAAAAAAGTAGCAGTTCAGACGACTGATTTTATGGATGACTTGTTTGGTTTTGATGACTCAGTAGAAAGTGAAGAGAGCGACGTAAAGGAAGAAAGCAGGGTTGAAGAAGGTTTAACTCAAACAGATGCTAAGTTAGCACATCAACTGCTGCATCATGATGAGTCACGTCAGATGCAAGTGGTTTCCCTACCCATTCCAAAATTCCAAAAATTGGCGCAAGTTTCAGGTGATTTGAAATCTATTCATCAGACTATTGATAAAACCATCCAATCTCTTGAGGCAACAGAATCTATTTGGCTAGAAGTTATTTATACGGGCGATGAGGTTATCAGCGAGTTGCGTGAGCATATTCAGGCAATGGTAGAAGGTTTGCCGTGTGAAGTATTAAAAATTAAAAACACGCGCACCTATAATAAAGTCCTCAATCAACAACAAATTTCTGAGACACTACAGGATTTAAATGAGGAAGAAGTGTTTGAGCGCTGCTTAACCGCTCATAATATTCCTGACGAGCAAAAATCATCTTTACGTGACGCGTATGATCAAATCGTTTATAACTTACGTCATGCAGACACTCAGGCTGAATAAGCGCATTTTAAATGCCAGCCAATAACTTCTTCACTTCTTGCCACTACCCTTTTGATAACTGCTCTATATAAAAATAAGACCTGCCCATGCGACTGATTGAACTACGACTTAAAAACTTAAACTCCCTAAAAGGCGAATGGCACATAGATTTTAGTGATCCGGCTTTTCTGAATGAAGGCATCTTTGCCATTACTGGGCAGACGGGCGCTGGCAAGACTACTATTTTGGACGCGATTTGCTTAGCACTTTATAGTCAGACGCCAAGATTGGGCGATATTACCGGCTCAACGAACGAAATCATGACCCAAGGTACGGGTGAGTGTTCGGCAGAAGTCATCATCGAGATAGATTCCAAGCGTTATCAATGCTACTGGTACCAGCATCGTGCCCACAAAAAAGCCAAGGGCAACTTATTACCGATTAAGCATGAGATTAGTGAGGTCAAAACCGGCAAGATTTTAGAAGAGAAAAAATCTAAGACATCAGCCTACATTCAGGACCTTATTGGCATGGATTTTAATCAATTTACCCGCTCCATCATGCTAGCACAGGGCAGTTTTGCCGCGTTTTTAAAGTCTGATATTGGCGATAGAGCAGCCATTTTAGAGAAGATAACCGGTACTGCTATCTATGCCAAAATATCGTTGAACGTCCATGAAAAGAAACGCTTTGAGGAAGAAGCGCTTGGTAAGCTACAAGCGGGCATTAATAGCTTATCGTTATTAAGTATTGAAGATGAGAAGTTATTGGCAGCAGAATTAGAGACCCTTAATCGACAGCAAAGCACACAACGGCAAACATTCAAAACACTGAGTGAGCAACTGCAGTGGCTGGATAGTGTTGAACAGCTACAGCGAAATCTATCGACCTATCAGACCGATTTTGCAGCAGCTCAGCAGGCGCATCAAGCCTTTAATCCAGAAGCACAGCGCCTAGATACTGCTAATAAAGCTTTAGAAATTGATAGCCAATTTCGAGAACTTAGCTATAGCCGAGAGTTGGTCAATCGAATTAGCACTGAACAACATGAATTACTCAGTAAGATTCCAACACAGCAAGAAGCGCTTACACAAGCTTCTACCCATGTAAACGATGTCAATAAAATTGAAAAGCAAGCTACGGATAATCTGCAAGCCATTCTGCCTATTATTGCAAAGACACGCGAGTTGGATGCTGAGATAAAACAGCAATCTCATTCTTTAGCCGATGATGATCAACGTAAAAATGTATTAGTCAATAATACGCAACGATTACGTCAAGAAATAGCCAGCCATGGACAAACAGAGCAAGAGACGAAGGTTCAACTTAGTAGTATAGAAAAGTATTTTAGCGATTACCAAGAGCTAAATGATCTTGATAAAGATATGGCAACCTTTGATAGCAGCTGTCGCCGATTAAAGGCGCTGCTAGAAGGTAATGTCAGCTTAGCAGCGGATAAGCTTGCGCATGACAATCAATCAAGCCAGCTACAAGCTCATTTCGATAAATTATCTAAGCAACAAGATGCTGATAAGTTGTTAATAACGAAGCAACGCGAGCAATTGGTCAGCGTACAACAGCAGCAAGCAGTACTCATCGAAAAACAGTCGCTTGCTAGTATGCGCAGCGAGCAAGAGCAAGTAGATCAGATCAACACTCAGATTGCGCAAGCCAGCTTTAAGCTACAGCAGCTGTCTGAGCTTGCCAGCCAAATCGAAAAGACCAATCTCTCACTGCCCACGCTAACCGAGGAATTAACGACCTTAGCAGGATTGATTGCTAGTCATCAATCAGATATTCAAGACACTAAGCTCAAGAGGCAAGAAAAACAAGAGCATCTGAATTTACTACAAAAGGTCGCTAAGCTTGAGGACTACATAACAGAGCTAGAAGATGGCTTGCCCTGCCCGTTATGCGGCGCGCATGAGCATCCTTATGGTAAGCATCATCCGTTATTAGACAGTAATAATATCGATGACAATGTCGAGCAAAAACAGTCGTCCACAATAAAACAAACTAAGACGCAACAAACTCAGCAGCAAATAGCTGAGCTAGAAACCATTATTGATAACCTTGAGCAGGCTTTATCAACATACAATATCGAATACGCCACAAAGAAAGAGACGCTTAATAACCAAGAGCAACAACTAGCACCGCTACAGCAGAAATCCGAAATCTTACATGGTGATATCCAGTCTTACCTATCTTCACTATTTGAGACTAAGAGCGATTACTCTGAAGCAATCGCAGCAATTATCAATCCTCTTAATAATATAAGCGATGATATCAATGCGACCATCACGAATATAGAACATAGCTTATCCTTATTAGACACCGTCAAACACGACTTAAACGAACATAAACAGTCTCTTAAAATCATAGTGGTCGAATATGATAACTTAACTGAGAGTGCGGCAAAGCTCAGTACTGCTATCGAAGCCGATGAAAAGCAGCAACAGGCAGTTAGTCACGACATCAGTAACCTAACAACTGACATCAAGCTTAATTCTCAAAAGATTGATGGTATAAAAGATAAGATTGCCGCTAATTTCTCAGAGTTGGCGCCCCTGATGACTACCGTTTCATCTCTAACGCATAAATACCCAGCGGATAAATATAAAGAACACTTAAACTCAACTATAGCGCTCAATGCGGCAGACTTATCTGACGCACTTATGCAGCTGCGTCATAGTTTTGATGAGCAAACGGTAATAGGCAGTGCAGATTATGACCGTCATATTGAAAAACTACGTCAACAGCGCAGCGCTTTAAACCAGTTAAAACGACAATTTAATGAGCAGAAAGACCGCCAGCAGCAGCTAACCAATACCTTAAGCAGCTTGACTGCGCAGATTGAAACCAAGCAAGCACAGCTTAGCAATGATGAAACAGCGCTCAAAGAGTTAGAGCGCTTAATTGCTCATAAAACCAAGGCTATCGAACAATTAAAGCAAGATAGAAAAGAGCTTTTTGCTGATAAAAATACGGACAATGAAGAAAATCAATTACGTAGTACGGTTGACGCAGCTAAAACCAAACAAGTAGTAGCACAAAGACAGTTAGATACCGTACAGCAGGCTCTAGAGCAATTAAAACTTAGAGAGAAACAGCTAGATACAGAGCTACAGTCGGCGACTACCACACTGAATACGCAGCAAAGCATCTTTTCTGATTTACTCGCAGAGTCACAGTTCGTCAATGAAGCTGCTTTTGTGAGTGCCCGCCTGCCTAAAGAAGAGCGCGAAGCACTACATACACGTAAATTAGCGATTGATAATGTATTGCATCAAGCTAAGTTGCAGTTGGATAGCACTCAGAAAGCGTTAGAGCAAAAACTTGCCAACCCTATGACAGATGCAAGCCGAGAAATAATTGCTAGCCAACACCATCAAATACAAACGGATATCGATGAGTTAAGTCAAAAAATCGGTGCGATTGACCAAAAGCTCAAGGATAACGACAACCAAAAAGGCGAACAAGCAACACAGCTTATGGCGATTGATGAGCAAAAGCAAAAGCTACAAGTTTGGCAGCAGCTACATACGTTAATTGGCTCAGCTGATGGCAAGAAGTATCGCACCTTTGCCCAAGGATTAACGTTTGAGGTCATGATTAGCCATGCCAATACGCAACTACAAAAAATGAGTGACCGCTATTTGCTCATTCATGATGACAGCAATCCGCTTGAGCTCAATGTCATCGACAACTATCAAGGCGGCGATATTCGTAGTACCAAAAATCTCTCTGGTGGTGAAGGCTTTATTATAAGTCTGGCACTGGCATTGGGGCTATCACAAATGGCCAGTCACAACATCCGCGTCGATTCACTATTTTTGGATGAGGGCTTTGGTACGCTTGATGAAGAGTCACTTGATATAGCGCTCGATACCTTAACCAACTTGCAGCAAGAAGGTAAGCTCATTGGCATTATCTCGCACGTACAGGCGTTAAAGGATCGTATCCTAACCCAAATCAAGGTCGAAAAACTTTCTGGCGGCTTTAGCCAAATCAGTGGTCAAGGCTGTCGCCGAGTTGTCAATGCTACCGATGAAAAAGCCTCGTAAATTAAGACAGTCGTTAATGCCGTTAATAAAAGATATGATAATGAGGAAATAGCGATGACTAACAAATTAGCGCTCTTAACATCGATATCTATTTTGTCTGCCGGCTCTATCATTACACTCACCCCTGCCCACGCTACCATCAGCTGTGCCGGTTACTTACCCAATAGCTATTTTGAGCGTATCGAAAATAATGAAAAGTTCGCTGGCAAGTTAGTCGAGCAAGCCGATGGCATGCAGCAACTACAAGACCTAAACGGTAATGTCACCATAGGCAATCTGACCGATGCTTATATATTGATGGACACTTATGTGCTTGCCAAACAGCATGGAAAATATGGCGTTATCAATGCCGCTGGTAAGATTATCGTGCCTTTTAAGTATGATGAAATTCAAACGGAGCCTGATATTGCGACCAGCTTTATTGTCAGTATTAACACCTCAGACGATGCCAGCAATGCCACTAAACAAGGCATCATCAATCGTCATGGTCACTGGGTTTACCCGCTAGCAGATGTTCGTATTCAGCACGCACACTACGATTCTGATTATGACCAAGACTATTTTATAGTAGCTAAAAATAGCGGGCTAACAGGACTGCTTGATGACAGAGGTTATTGGACAGTGATGCCGCAGTATGATGCGATCTATCCGTTAAATGCCTGTACAGGCGAGCCTTTATATTTACAAGTAAGTCTGCAAAATAAGACCTCGCTTATTGACCAGAATGACGATGTCATCATTCCATTCGCAGCCAACCAACATATTGAATTGTTTAATAGTTATGGTGATGTGCCATTATTTCTGCGCAGTACTTTAGTCACTGGTAGCACAGCTGCTGGCATGAGCGAAGACATTCAAGATGAAATAGTTAGCGCCCAAATTATTGATGCTAATGGTAAGTTAATTCTCTCTTCGGACGCGCCCATTAGAAAGCTGTTATATCACCAACTTTATACTTATAAGCAGGCTGGCAAGATTGGTCTACTTAACGATAAAGGTAATGTCGTATTAGAACCTCAATTTGATAGCTATCGTGATGACGCGGATAAAGTCTGGCTTGAAAAAAATGGCGAGATGATACATTTAAGTACATTGCTTGAATTGGACTAAGCGCTTATTTTCTCAGCTTTCCTATTTTTTAATTGTAATGAGTACCTGCCCTACACAATAAAAAACCCCACCGTTAATCCATAACGGTGGGGTTTTATTTTTAAAACATCTGCTGATTCAAGCAATTTTATTAAGCAGCCTACATTATGTAGTCTGCACTTAGAGCTTTACTTAGTAGCCAAGCCGCTAAGCTCACTCATCAGCACTGACAATGTTGATAAACCAACCTGCCCATCTTCATCTTCACTATAGAGCTCATCGAGCTTGTGCATCTCTGTCTCAACAGATGCTAGCTGATCGAGATGACGTGAACGCCACTCGCTAAAGGCTTGCCTGGCATCTGGCTTCGATAATACTGCATCCATTAATAGACGCAAACTACGTGATAGCTCATTTACTAAGGCATGACGCGCACGGCGATCCCAGTAGTCATGCTGCGGTAAAGTGGCGATATTATCCATCATCCAATCTAACTGCAAGACGTGATACGCCTCGAAGTATAATGTTGCAATTTCATCGACAGGACGTTCATATTGTTCAGCCAGTAACGCCGCATCAAGCGCATCAACGTGGTAAGGCAGCATAGCAAACATTGTCGCATCACTCTCCGACAGATCCTCTTGCATCAAGCTGGTGGCATCTTCTTGCAAGTACTCTGCAAATTGCTGTTCAATGAACCCGCCAGATTTAGTCAATTTCTCAACACTTTCTCTAAAGCGGCTAATCATATCAGCGACTTGCAAATCTTGCCCAAAGGCATTGATAAACCAGACAACACCTTGCTCAAGCGCATCGCGTAGACGTAGCTCAAGGTTTAACAATAGCGTTGCATCGACCTGATTATCTAACGCTTCAAGCGTTTTCCATGCTATTGACACATTAAAGACATCACGGCTAATCGCATAACCACGAACAATGGTTGCCAGCGACTGGTCTGTTTCCTCATAAAGACGGAATAGAGCCTCAATACCTAAGCGGTTAACCACACTATTAGTCAGATAAGTACTGATAATCTCGCGATGCAAGCGGTGCTCAGTCATCTCATCAAAGAAACGTGAGGCCAGCTCATCAGGGAAGTACTTACGTAACTCATTAACGAAGTACGGATCATCTGGCAAATCGGACAACAACAAGTTGTCATACACCCACATTTTGCCATAAGCCATGACGACTGCTAGCTCAGGATTGGTCAGGCCAGTAGTTGCTTTTTGACGTTTGGCAATTTCTTCGTCCGATGGTAAATACTCAATCGCGCGATCCAGACGCCCTTCACCCTCTAACATCTGAATGAAACGCTGATGATCACTTAAGTTAGCTGCTGCACGAATGTGACTAAGCTCAATCGCTTGTGGTTGTAGATAGTTTTGGCGCAATACTAATTCTGCAACAGTATCGGTCATGCTCTCAAGCAATTCATTGCGCTGCTTTAAGGTCATATCACCTTGTTCAACGACTTTACCAAGTAAGATTTTGATATTGACTTCATGATCTGAGCAGTTAACGCCACCTGAGTTGTCAATAGCATCGGTATAAATACGCCCGCCCGTTTGTGCATATTCGATACGACCTTGTTGAGTAAAGCCTAAGTTACCACCTTCACCAACGACCGCTGCACGTAGCTCATTACCATTGATACGTAACGCATCGGTAGCACGGTCACCGACATCAGCATGACTTTCGTTTTCGCTTTTCACATAAGTACCGATACCACCATTCCAAATAAGATCAACAGGCGATTTCATTAGTGCAGTGATTAACTCATTAGGCGCTAGATTATCTTCACTAATATCGAACAGCTCTTTCATCTCAGCACTGATAGCGATGCTCTTATCTTGGCGTGAGTACACACCGCCACCTTGACTGATGAGCGACTTTTCGTAGTCATCCCACGTCGAACGTGGCATTTCAAACAAACGCTCGCGCTCGGCATAAGAAGCAGCGGTATCCGGATTAGGATCAATAAAGATATGTAAATGGTTAAAGGCAGCGACTAGCTTGGTATGAGTAGATCTGAGCATACCATTACCAAATACATCACCACTCATGTCACCGATACCAACCACGGTAAAGTCATCACGGTTTTGAATGTCCATACCGCGCATACGGAAGTGACGCTTGACCGACTCCCAACCACCGCGTGCCGTAATACCCATGGCTTTATGGTCATAACCAACGGAGCCACCTGAAGCAAAAGCATCGTCAAGCCAGAAGTCATATTCAGCAGACAAAGCATTAGCAATATCAGAAAAACTTGCCGTGCCTTTATCGGCGGCAACTACTAAGTACGGATCATCTTCATCATGGCGCACAGTATTGGCTGGCGGGACAATTTTTCCATCAACGATATTATCAGTGACATCAAGCATACCGCGTAAGAATGTCTGATAGCAGGCGATACCTTCGGCTTGGAACGCTTCACGGCCATCTGCCATAGTTTTGGTTTTGACAATAAAGCCGCCTTTTGAACCAACAGGAACAATCACAGCGTTTTTGACCATCTGTGCTTTGACTAAGCCCAATACTTCAGTACGGAAATCTTCCATGCGATCTGACCAGCGCAGACCACCACGGGCAACTTTACCGCCTCGCAGATGCACTGCTTCAACGCGCGGTGAATAAACAAATATCTCAAACATGGGCTTAGGCTTGGGCAGATTTGGAATATCTGCTGCCAAAAACTTAAACGATAGGCGATCTTTACGCTGACCATCGGTATCGGTTTGATAGAAGTTGGTACGCACCATGGCATTAATCAAATCTAAGTACCAACGCAAGATACGATCTTCATCTAGACTATCTACATCTGCCAATGCCGCTATAATTTTCTGTTGAATCTGAGTGGTTTTTTCTCTACGTTCATCTTCATTATACTTAGGATTCATGCGCGCATCGAACAGACTGCCTAAAGCCACACTGATAGCACTATTTTTTACCACAGTTTGCTGTATATAAGCACTAGAGAAAGGCGCTTTTGCTTGTATCATATAGCGTGATAATGCACGCAGCACGACCACATCATAAGTATCTAGCTTAGTAATTAGTACTAGCTCGTTAAAGGAGTCACTCTCAACGCGTCCTGCCCAAATTTGCTTCAGACTGTCTTCAAACTGACCACGAACCACTTGCATATTGACCGTATCGACGTTTTCTAAGATTAGCTCATATTCTTGCATCCAAATCGGCTGATCTGGCAGATCAAACTCGTAAGTTTGTGCTGAGATAACCGACACCCCAAAGTTTTCAAGAATCGGCAACACTTTAGACAAAATAACTGGTTGCTCACGTCCATACAGTTTCAAATGCAACTGGTTGCCCGCGTCTCCTGTTGACTGATATAAATGCCAAATCATTGGCTGCTCATTGGTCAAGCTAGCCAGACGTTTGGTATCTTCAACCGCTGTACGAGCATCGAAACGCTCTTCATAAGCAGCTGGGATATAGTTTAAGAAGCGACGTGTTAAGGAGTTAGCTTGTTGCTCACCAACATTATCAAGCAGCATTTGCTGGTAATGATCAGTCCATGACTCCATAAGTGCTGATAATTCAGCCTCAAGCGCAGCGTTATCTACATTATTGACTTGACCTGGTACTGTGCGCACATGCACATGCACGCGAGCATGTTCAGACTCATTGAATTCAGTAGTAAAGCCAGATGATGTACCGCCATAAGCATCTTTTAGTACTTGCTGTACTTCAATGCGCAATTCGGTATTGAATTTGTCACGTGGAATGTAAACCAGACACGACACAAAACGTTGATAATGGTCTATACGGCTAAATAAGCGCAGACTCTTTTTATCTTGTAATTGGCTAATACCAGAGACGATAGGATATAACTCTTCGACGCTGGCTTGAAATAAGTCATCGCGTGGTAAAGTATTGATGACATGCATCATTTTATAATAAGCATGGCCTGCACGTGGTAAGTCAGCCATTGCCATGATTTTATTAGCTTTTTCACGTAATAGCGGGATTTGTTGAACTGTAAGCTGATACGCTTGTGAGGTAAGTAGACCGATAAAACGATACTCACCTACTAATCTACCATTGTCATCAAATTTATGAATACCCAAAAAGTCCATATATACTGGACGATGAATAGGTGACACTCGACTTGACTTAGAAAGCATTAGTACACGCGGCTCAGTCAAAAGTTGCTTAAGCTCTTTAGGCAGTCTATCAAAGCTTTCAGATAGCTTATCTTCTTCGGCGCCGCGTAATAGACCAAGACCACTATTACCGATTGCAAACAAGTCTAGGTCCGCGTTTTTATTGATACCACCTTGTTTACTATCGTCAGTTGTATCAGTGACGTCAATATAGTTGCCACCTTCAAGGCGATATTCACGATAGCCTAAAAAGATAAAATGATCGTCTAATATCCAGTCTAAGAATGCTTGAATTTCTTGCTGAGAGTAAAAGACCTCAGGTAGTGGTTTTTGCGCCAGCTCAGCCTTAATATCAGTCAGACGCGAGCGCATCTCTTTCCAATCACCAACCACAGTATCAAGCGTATCAACCTTGTCTAAAAGTATTTGATGTAGCGCCTCTAACTCATCATTATCTTGGTAGGCAATCTCACAGTGAATCAGTGACATATGAGAAGTCGCGCTTTCATGGGCGCTATCGACGTGGGTAAGATTACCGTCTTCGTCACGCTTAACACTAATGATCGTATTATAAGTACGATGGACATCAATACCTTGTGCTTCAAGGCTCATCAGCATTGTATCTACCAAAAACGGACGGTCATACGCCACCATTTGGATAATAGTATGTGAGCTATGAAAATGCTGCTCTTCAGCAATTGGGTTAAAGACGGCCAATTGTGGCTTACTACCCTCATAGGCTTTTAGTAGCGTAAAATGGTGTAGTGCCATACCTGCCAAATCTGTATCATCGATGACATCTGCAGTCTCATGATGGAGCGGTCGATAATAGCTGTTAATAAAATGATCAAGTAGTGATTTATCCTTTTGCACATAACTGGTGGCAATATCACTTATCTGGCCAATACGCTCTTTTGTGATACCAAGAGAGTTGGGCATAGTATCCGTCCTTTTTATAAATTTGATTTTTTAGATTAATATTAATTACTTTTAATGGTATCTATTAGCGAATATTTACGATGGTATGTTAGCTTGAGATCGATTTGAGCTAAAAACACTGAATCGATCAAACCACTGACTCTTTTACCTTAGAACCTATTTCTTACGATAAGCTAGGTCTTAAAGATCCTCGGCTCAGATATCTATCGCTAATCTATTGGATTGTAACGCACCTATCAGCATAGCTAAAGTGTAAAAAAATATTTCATGAATATTTATTGTCTTAATAACCTTTATTCATAAGATAATTGTCTATTATATCGTCAATTCAATCCTAATAACCTTTAAATATTCATTTATCCAAATAGTCTACGCCATTGATAAGCAATTGTTCAACAAATTTTCATTGTATTATTTTTATAGTGTATTGAGTGTGGCTGGCAAGTGGATACTCATGGCAATAGGTACGACTTTTTTGTTAGAATACGGCAGTATGTTTGACAGTGCTTTACTGATTCGCTATTAACGCTTAATTAAGGGCAAGACGTATGATGAATATTTTGGTGATTGGCTCAGGTGGTCGCGAACACGCATTGGCTTGGCAGTGTGCCAAAGATGAGAATGTGCAGCACATCTATGTCGCACCTGGTAATGCAGGCTCTGCTTTAGAACCTAAATGCCAAAATGTTATCTTAGAAGCGACTAACAATGACGCTAGTGAACACAGTGCTGTCATAGAGTTTTGCCAGAATAATGCTATTGATATGGTCATCGTTGGTCCTGAAGCCCCATTAGTTGCTGGTATTGTTGATGCTTGCCGTGAGGCTGGTATTCAAGCATGGGGGCCGACTGCATATTGTGCACAACTAGAAGGTTCAAAAACCTTCGCCAAAGAATTTATGGCACAAAACAGTATTCCTACGGCTGCCTACCAAGGCTTTACGGATGCCGCAGCTGCCAAAGCCTATATTGATGAACAAGGTGCACCAATTGTCATCAAAGCCGATGGACTTGCCGCTGGTAAAGGCGTTATCGTTGCTGAAACTATTGAACAAGCACATGAAGCCATCGATGATATGCTGGCGGACAATAAATTTGGAGACGCCGGTAGCCGTGTGGTAATCGAGCAATTTTTGCAAGGTGAAGAAGCCAGTTTTATCTGTATGATTGATGGTAATAACATCTTACCAATGGCAACTAGCCAAGATCATAAGCGTGCGTTTGAAGGTGATACAGGTCCAAACACAGGCGGTATGGGAGCATATTCTCCAGCACCAGTCGTTACTCAAGATGTCCACGATAAAGTCATGGCGCAAGTCATTCAGCCAGTGGTCGACGCAATGAATGCTGCCGGTCACCCTTATACTGGATTCTTGTATGCAGGCCTCATGATCGATGAAGCAGGAGATCCTTATGTCATTGAATTTAACTGCCGTTTTGGTGATCCAGAGACTCAGCCTATTTTGATGCGTTTGCAGTCGTCGATGGTGGATCTAGTTGCACAAGGACTAGCAGGTCAACTACCTAGTGATGCTAAATGGGATGCCCGCCCTGCTCTTGGTATCGTGGTTGCTTCAAAAGGCTATCCTGAAAGCTCGTCAAAGGGTGACGTGATCGCTGGCTTGCCAGAATTAGATGCTAATAATAATAATCCGGTAAAAGTATTCCATGCTGGCACAGCGTTTTCTCATGATAGCAATACAGATACTGCCCATAGCGACAATACTGGAAACACCAAAGAAGTTATCACTAACGGTGGACGTGTATTGTGTGTGACTGCTTTAGCAGATAGCATTTTGGACGCTCAGCAAGCTGCATTAGCAGTGACGGCTGCGATCAGTTTTGATGGTGCGCATTATCGCCGTGATATTGGTCATCATGCTATTGCACGTGAACAGTCTTAATATAAATCATGCTTTAGACAATGTTTTTGATGCTCTGTTAAGCTGTAGAGTTCCAACCCCAGTCTAAGTACAAGCTAGGGTGATTTTAGTGCTTCTAATGAGTTAAACTCTCAATAATGGCATTTTCAATTCAGTACTAATTTCTTAGTATTCAGCTTGCTGTAATAGTACGAAAAAATAATATTACAGCAAGTACGACACCTTTAATTCGTGAGCACTAGTTTTATAAAATCACTTTTATTAGCATTATTAATGTAACACCATCATTCGTGCTATGACCTACGGGTCAGTACGATTTTGTATGCTAACCTTGCATCTCACTTGTATTGTTAGTCTTAAACCCGCAAATCAGTACAACCTGATGAATGGTTATATTTATGGCACATGATCCGTCTAGACCTTCTAATAATAAGCAATCAATCGATAGCCTAAAAACTTCTGGGTTTGAACGTCGATTATCGATTGCCAAGACTTCCCTAAATATTGGTCGCCGCTGGGCAGGCAATAGTATGTCTGGTATGTTTTTGGATAAGCAGGCACGCTCGAAGCGCAATCAAGTATTTATGGAGGCGCAGGCAAATTATGTCGCAGAGGAACTAGGTAAACTCAAAGGCTCAGTAGTTAAAATTGGCCAGATGCTAGCAATGTATGGTGAGCATATATTACCGCCTGAGATTACTCGGGCGCTACAAACACTTAACGACGATACCGCTACTCTTACTTGGCCAAAAATAGAACAAACTTTACAGCATATCTTAGGAGATAAGCTCAGCGAACTTGAGGTTGACTCCGTTCCTATTGGCACAGCTTCCCTCGCCCAAGTCCACCGTGCAACGGTACTAGAAACGGGTGAGCAAGTGGTGCTGAAAATTCAGTACCCAGGGGTGGCCGACGCTATTAACTCCGATCTTGCACTATTTAAGCGTTTATTGAAAGTAAGCAATATCGTTCCGCAAACACGGGCACTTGATACATGGTTTGAAGAGATACGCGACCTGCTCCATCATGAAGTTGACTATGATGCAGAGGCGGCAACGACAGAACGTTTTTATGAGCGCTTAGTCGATGATCCTCGCTATGTGGTACCTAAGATTAATCGTAAATACTCAAGTAAGCGTTTACTCTGCATGACTTATGAGCCTGGGGTTTCCGTTACCTCTGAAACATTGCAACTAGTGCCGCATGAACGACGCAATGCTATTGGTCAAGCAGCAATAGAGATCATGATGCAGGAGATTTTTGTCTGGGGTGAGATGCAGACGGATCCAAATTTTGGCAACTATTTAGTACGTATCAGCGATAATGTTGATGAGCCAGATAAACTGATATTATTGGATTTTGGCGCTATCCGTCAGTTTGATAATACCCTACTTACCATTGCTCGTAGCCTATTACGCGCAGGCTATCATCATGACCATCAAGCAATGATGGAAGGTATGACAGGCTATGAATTTTTTAATACGATGAGCGATAAAGTGCGAGCAGATATTGCATCGTTATTCCTACTTGCTACAGAGCCCTTTAGTCATCCTGATGCTAATCCTGATATCCCTGCAGATTGTTTAGATGAGCAAAAGCGTTATATTTGGGCTAATAGTAAATTACATTCGCGTATCTCAGCGAGTGCTACTCGTGCCATTCAATCATTTGAATTTAACCTACCTCCTAAAGAGTTTATGTTTATTAGCCGTAAGTTTATCGGTGCTTATACGTTTTTGACAGTAATAAACGCTTATACTGACTCTGGAAAGCTAGTAAAACCTTTTTTATAGATAGCTAGGTAGATGCTAAATTTTGGAAACCGCTTTTTTTGGAGCGGTTTTTTTAATATTTAATTTTATTTGCTTAGGCTATTTCATATGGCTTATATTTTAGGGTTGTTGAGTAACTTTTATCGTTTATGTTTTAATCATTTCCACTTAGGCTATTTTTTATCGTTAACGCTATCTGCCTCTGCAAACCAATTATCAAACCTAGTTTTATAACCTTCAGGCTTGGTCATTGTTAACTGCCAGCATGTCTCTCCACGAGCCAAGTACTTCAACTCAAAGTGCGTACGCTGGTTATCAGATGGCACCTTATGACGCCTGTTTGGCAATTGCCAAATACTCAATGCTTGCTGTTCTGCATTATCCATATAAGATTCTATATTAGTCGCTAAAATGACTTCACCACCTACTTGCAAGCGTGATAATAAAAATTCAAAAAATGGCATATTCAGCCATTGCTGATTAGGATTGTGTTGTTCAGGGTTTGGATATAGCAGATAGATACTTGCAAGACTATCAGGAGGGATAGCGTGTACAGTCCATGCAATAGCATCAGCATGTATTGGAGTTAGGTTGTCCAGCAGCTGTTGATTAAATAGTTTGGTAAAAGCTTCAAACTTATTACGTGTGCGCTCAATAGCAATCAAATGCTTTTCAGAATGTACTGCTGCGAAACTTAACGCATGCTTGCCCTTCCCTGCGCCAATCTCCAATATTAATGGCAACTTATCGCCATCATCTTTATTAGCTGTATTTTGGATAACCTCTGGAATAAAAAAGTCGCGCGGGGCTGAGAGCTTTTCTGGTTGGAATACACGTACTTGCTTGTGTGAAAGCGTTTGCTCATGATTCATCAGTTGTCCTTACTTTGTTCGTTGTAATTTTTGATAAAGTGTCAATTTAAATAAAGGTCTGATTATACTGCAGACTAAATAGAGGTATTATTGTTATAACCTATACGATGCTACAGAAATATCACTAAAGTTAGTTTGATATACCCTGCTCTATATTTGTCTTTTTTTGACCGCGTGCTATTATAACGGCTCTTGTTCACTGATCATACTTTCCTTCATAACCATGAGGCTAACCTCACTTCATTATGACGCAATCTACCCCCAACTCCACACCCAAAACTTACCCATGTCCATGTTGCGGCACTAAAACTGCTTGGCAAGACAATAAGTTTAAGCCCTTTTGTAGTGAGCGCTGTAAGCTTATTGACCTTGGCGCTTGGGCGAATGAAGACTATAGCTTGCCTGCTGAGTCTACGCCATTTTCTGATGAATTTTAACTTGTTGTGATCCGTATATAGTGCCATATTATATGGCTCGTTTTGCGTAACTCATTACCTTAATAATCCAAGGATATCTGCATGTCAGCTACTTATCTGATGCCTACCTATAATCGTCAGCCGATCAGCTTTACCCGTGGTTCAGGGAGCTGGCTATATACCAAAGATGATACTCCGTATTTAGATGCGCTCACTGGCATCGCAGTATGCGGTTTAGGGCATTGCCATCCACAAGTGACTAATGCTATTCAACAGCAAGCAGCTACCTTAGTTCATACCAGTAATTTATTTGGTATTGACTGGCAAGAGCGCGCGGGAGAAGCGCTTTGTGTTGCTGCGCAAATGGATAGTGTATTTTTTGCCAATAGTGGTGCCGAAGCTAACGAAGCTGCACTAAAACTTGCAAGGTTATATGCTCACCAGCAAGGCTTCAAGCGTCCAAAAGTCATCGTCATGGAGCAATCATTCCACGGTCGTACTTTATTATCATTATCAGCGACCGCCAATCCTAAAGCGCGTGAAGGTTTTTTTACTTTAGATGATGACTTTATCCGTGTGCCGTTTGGTGACATTGCAGCTATCAAGCAAGCCGCTCAAGATCACGATGATATTTGTGCAATATTCGTAGAGCCTATTCAAGGTGAAGGCGGCCTTAATACTGCAGCTAATGGCTTTACCTATCTGGAAGAGCTACAAGCGGAATGTGACGCACACAACTGGCTCTTTATGATCGATGAAGTACAGACCGGTAACGGCCGCACGGGCAAATACTTTGCTTATCAACATAGTAACGCCCGCCCTGATGTATTGACTACCGCTAAAGGCCTTGGTAATGGTTTTCCAGTCGGGGCATGTATGGTACGCGGACGTGCTAATGGCTTGTTTGGTGCAGGCAGTCACGGTTCTACCTATGGCGGTACACCGCTTGCAAGTCGCGTAGTACACAGCGTTTATGATGTGTTAACAAATAGCGGCATAATGGAAAACGCGGTAACCGAAGGTCAGTTTATTCGTAAAAGCATAACAGACGAATTGCAACAGTATGGCGTCAGTAGCCGCGGTGCTGGAATGATGATAGGTATTGCCTTGCCTGATACCATGGACTGTAGTCAGCTGGTTGACCATGCACGCGATGAGCAAAGACTAATCATCAATGTCACTGGTGGTCATGTTGTGCGCTTATTACCGCCATTAAATATAAGCCGTATTGAAAGCCGGCAAGTCGTTGAGCGTTTGATTAATCTATTCAAACCATTATTTTAAACAATACTTTTTGCAGTTGTAACTTAATTTTAGATACGAAAGAGCCCTTAAATCAATATTAATTTAAGGGCTCTTTTTACGTTTTTTTAACTTAGACTACATTAACCATTAACAAGCATGAAAATATTTTTTCAACACTTCTAAACAGCGAGTAATCTTTGCAGGTTGCTGTTCACGGTTTAAAGTGACTGCATATAATACAAAGCTCGGTAATTGATACCCGGTTAATACTTCGACCAAATCACCGCTTTCTAACTCTTTTCTAACATCCATCTCCATCATCCTAACCAAACCATGCCCCTCTTTAGCCAAGGTAGTAGCCATAAAGACATTGTTAGTATGGATACGGGAGTTCATCTTTGTACGTGTTTTCTTACCTGTTTCAGTCTGGGTAAGATCGACTTGATTAGAATCTTTCATGATATCAATACAAATCAGCTGATGTTCAGCGAGATCTTTGGGGCTCGTAAGCTTTTTATGCTGACGCAGATACTGGGGTGAAGCAATAAGCACTTGTCGCACATCTGTCAGCGGATGGCTACTCAACGTAGAGTCATTAATCGTTGGACTCATACGTATCGCAATATCAATACGCTCATCAATCATATCGATATAATGATTGTCTGCCAGATAAGTAATACTTAAGTCATCGTGCGCAGCCATCCATGTAGATAAAGCTGGCAAAATATGATTTACGCCAAGTTCTGGTGTAGTAGCAATGCGCAAACTACCCGCTAACTCATCGCGCAACTGATTGACTTTAATTCTACCTTGCTCTGCAGCACTAACCACATCTCTTGCTGCTTCATAAAAACTTTCACCAGCTTCGGTCAAGCTTAGCTTACGAGTAGAGCGATGCAATAACACCACACCTAACTCATTTTCTAATGACCGAATTTGCTGACTAACTGCGCTAGTTGTGATACCAAGCTCACGAGCTGATCCACTAAAAGAGCCATGTCCGACCACACTGGCAAACACGGCCATACCGCGTAAATTATCTAACATACTCTCACCTGATAAATTTTCTAATTTTTAATATAACTTAATCAGTATAGCTGATTTTATATATTTTTCATATTACCATACGTCAGTATGATTAATTATTGGCATCTAAAAATATCAACAACATCAATATCTTGGTGTTTGACTATGATAATTTGTTGTTAGACAATATTGCTCAACTGTTACTTTAATCATTAAAATTTTCAAAAAATTTTTTAGTTGACTGTTTAATATAAATTAACATTCTACACGGCAGATAATTTAAGCATATATATGAAAGCTAAACATGAACATCGAGTATGTTTAAAATATTAATGTCTAACAATTGGGTAAGAAATAACATATCAAATCAGCATATCATTCTGATAAAATTATTTACTGAAAAATATATGTTGGATGTTAGATCAGCTTAACTTTACCCATTTTTCCTTCACCACGAGTCAATAAATACTGCATGACAGGCGACTCAAGTAGCATGGTTTCCGCAACTGAGGTCGCTTGTGCAACGCGTTGACGTTGACGACGCTCAGGGGTTTTATTTTCATCCTGCATCACACTATTGTCTACCTGTAAGCTGATATCCGCTTCTGGGAATTGTTGCTGGAGCTTGGTAGCCAGCTCTTGAAAGGTTGCTTGTAAATGCTTGCTATCGACACCGGTCACAAATATTGCTTCGCCATTGCAACTACCTGTCATCATACCTTGACGAGCAAGTGCCAGCTCATCTTGAGCAAGATTGCCATCCTCACGAGCTTCTTGTAACCAATAGTCCCACTTCTCTGGCGTCCATTCTCCCATGAGCTCTTGCACTGGACAACGTAGTAAAGTACGTGGGTCATCAGATTGTGAAATTAACTGAGAATCATTTCGACTCGGCTCAGCAATTGGTTCAGGCTCAGCAATTGGTTCAGGCTCAGCAATTGGTTCAGGCTCAGCAATTGGTTCAGGCTC